>DASVVJ010000044.1:0-13269 GCA_036389955.1 Myxococcaceae bacterium | reverse complement strand
AGCATGAAGTCCGTGAGGATGGTGGCGTCCGGGCCGATGACGCGCTCCACGGAGGAGTGGGAGATGTCCCGCTCGTGCCACAGCGCCACGTCCTCCATGGCGCTCACCGCGTAGCCGCGCAAGAGGCGCGCCAGGCCGGTGAGGTTCTCCGAGAGGATGGGGTTGCGCTTGTGCGGCATGGCGCTGGAGCCCTTCTGCCCCGCGGTGAAGGGCTCCTCCGCCTCGCGCACCTCGGTGCGCTGAAGGTGGCGGATTTCGACGGCGAACTTCTCGATGCTGGCGCCCAGCAGGGCCAGCGCGGTGAAGAACTCCGCGTGCCGGTCGCGCTGCACCACCTGGCTGGAGGCCGGGGCGGGCTTGAGCCCCAGCTTGCGGCAGACGTGCCCTTCCACCGTGGGAGGCAGGTGCGCGAAGGTGCCGACGGCGCCCGAAATCTTGCCCACGGCAATCGTCTCGCGCGCGGCCAGCAGGCGCGTGCGGCCCCGGCGCAGCTCGTCGTACCAGATGGCCAGCTTGTGCCCGAAGGTGATGGGCTCGGCGTGGATGCCGTGGCTGCGGCCCATCTGCAGCGTGTGCTTGTGCTCGAAGGCGCGCTTCTCCACCGCCGCCATCACCCGCTCCAGCCCCTTGAGGATCAGATCCAGCGCGTCGCGCAGCGTGAGCGCCAGCGAGGTGTCCAGCACGTCCGAGGACGTCATCCCCAGGTGCAGCCAGCGCGCGCTGGGCCCCACCCGCTCCTCCATGAAGGTGAGGAAGGCAATCACGTCATGTTTGGTGGTGCGCTCGATCTCCTCGATGCGCGCCGCATCCTCGGGCGTGAAGTCTCCGGCCCGGGCGCGGCAGTCCTCCAGCGCCTCGCGTGGGGCCAGCTGGGCCTCCACCATGCCCTCCAGCGCGGCGAGTTCCACATCGCGCCACCGGCGCAGGCGTGCCACATCGGACCAGAGGCCCGTCATCTCCTGTCGGCTGTATCGCGGAATCACTCGTAGACCTTCACGGGAAAGTCCCGCTTGGCCGCGTAGCGCAACAGCTCCATCGCGGCGTCGCAGGAGGGCCCCAGCTTCCGGGCACTGGTGAGGTTGATGGCGATGTCCATCCCCTCGGGTTGTGCCACTGCCAAAGCCCCCGGGTCCACCTTCTCGTGAATGAGACGGTTGGCCAGACGACCGGCCTGTTGTCCGATGGCCGTCGGACTGGGAGCCACCGCCACCGTGGCGCCCTCCTTCACCTGGCTGGAGGTGAGCCCCACCAGGGGCAGCTTCTGCGCCTGGGCGAACGCGATGAGCGCCTGCACCACGGCGGTGTTGCCCACCGTCTTGTCCACCACCATCAGCAGCGCATCCACCTTGCCCGCCGCCCCCTCGAGCACCTTGTCCACCTTGGCCTGCGCATCCACCTCCAGCGGGACGATGCTCAGCCCCAGCCCACTGGCGGCCTCCTGCGCCACCTGCACCGACTTGGCCGAGAAGCGCGGATCATGCAGCACACCCACCTTCCGGGCCTTGGGGGCCATGGCCTTGAGCGCGCCCAGCTCCGGGTTGTAGTCGCTCGTCAGCGCGATGCCGGTGATGTTGGGGCCCTCCAGCCCGTACTTCTCGAAGTACGGCACCATGACGAACAGCACGGGAATGCTCTCGCCCAGCGAGCGGCGCGCGGCGTTGGCCGCCAGGGGCCCCACCGCCAGCACCAGCGAGGGCTTCTGGACCGCCAGCGCCTTGAAGACCCGCGCCGCGGTGGCGGGGCTCTCGTCGAGCATGACCTCCTGCACGTCCGCGTCCGCCTCCGCGCGGAAGCCGGCGATGACCGAGGAGTACGCCACCAGCGTGGAGGACTTCACCGCGACCACCTTCGCGCGTGGCTGAGCGGCGGACACCGTGGGCAGCAGCACTAGAAGCAGTGCCAGCCACCCCCTGCTCATGGCTGGACTCCCGCACAGCAGCGGAAGCCCACACTCGGCGCGCGCTCGGTGGGCAGCACCGCCTTGCGGGCGGAGCAGCGCACCGCCGTGGCCTCGCGGGTGAAGCTGCCGCCCTTCTGAATCGTCGCCTGGACCTCGCTGTTCGCCGCGGTGGAGGTCCACTCCGCCACGTTGCCGGACAGGTCCATCACCCCGTGGCTCGAGCGGCACTGCGCGAAGGTGCCCGAGGCGGCCAGCGTGCGATCCATGCCCGACGCGTCATCGGTGTTGCAGAGGTTGGCGTCGAAGTCGTTGCCGTACGGGAAGCGCGCGTTGCCGGCGCCTTTGCAGGCCTTCTCCCACTCCTCCTCCGTGCACAGCCGCTTGCTGGCTTTCTCGCAGGCCTGCTTCGCCTCCAGCCAGTTCACGTTGATGGTCGGCTGCGTCCCCTTCCGGTTGGGGTGCTCGTACTCATCGATGCAGAAGGTGGGCACCTGCACGTTCCCCAGGACCCGCTCGTCGTACCCCTTGTCCGTCTCGTCCGCGGGCGCTCCCATCTTGAACGCACCGCCGCTCACCCGCCGCATCCCCGCCGGGCAGCTCCCCGTAGGCATCATCGGGTCTCCGGTGTCCGCGGCCTGAGTGTCTCCGGGCTGCTGCGAGAGCCCGTCCTGGCTCACCGGGGGCGTCACCGCGCCCTGGCCCGCGCGGAGCCGCTTGAGCAACACGTACCCACCCACCGAGCCGGTCACCAGGCCGGCCACCGCCAGCAGCACCAGCCACAGGACTCCCTGGGATCGCTTACCCGTGGCCTTCGCGGAACGAGGCGCCGGTGCCTGCTTCGCGGGCGTGCGCGGCATGGGCGCAGCGGGAGCACTGGCCGCGGCAGGCGGAGGCGTCGCAACAGGAGGCGCGGAGGACGGCGGTGCGGCCTTGCCCGCGCGCGAGTCCCCCGCGGACCGGGGCTCGGCCTTGCCCGGCCCCGGCGGCACCGGCTTCGCGGCGGGCTCGGAGGGAGGCGGCTCGCTCTTCTTCGGCGCCGCCATGATCATCGCCAGCATCGCCGCGTCCATCGGCTGGGTCGCATCGGCCGGCGCATCCTCTTTCTTGCCCGGCACTGGCCGCGACAGCACCGCTGGGGCGATGCTCTCCAGCGGCAACTCATTCGTGGGCACCGGTGGCGGAGGGCTCGAGCCCATGCGCGCCGCGTTCGAGAGCGCCGACTGCCCCAGAGCCGGCTTGGGCGCGCGGGTCATCGCCATCGAGCCAAGGCCCACCAGAGAGGAGAACTCGGAGGCGAAGTCGCCCGCGGACCTTGGCCGGGCCAGCGGGTTGGCGTTGAGCGCGCGCCGGTACAGCGCCTCGAAGGCGGGCGGCAGCTCGGGGTTCTTCATCAGAATCTCGGGAATGCCGTCGCCATCCGGCATCAACCCGGTGAGCATCTCGCCGACGATGACCGCCAGCGAGTAGATGTCCATGCGCGCGTCGATCTCGCCGCCCGAGCTGTACTCGGGGGCGATGTAGCCACCGGCGCGGTAGACCTTCTGGGCCTGGACGAACGGCGGGCGCGGAATACCCAGGGCCAGGCCGTAGTCCGTCACCTTCATCATGTCCGGCAGGACGATGATGTTCTCGGGCTTCACGTTCGAGTGCGGCCCGTAGCGGTGCGCGGCATCCAGCGCGGTGGCGAGCTGGTTGAGCAGCGGCTCGACTTCCTTCAGGGTGAAGGGCTGCCCCTTGGCCAGGCGCATCTCCATCATGCGCCGCAGCGTCATCCCCTCCACCAGCTGCGTGGTGAAGTAGGGCCGGTCCCCGTCATAGCCCTCCTCGAGCACGCGCAGCAGGTGCGGGTGGTTGAGCTTCTTGCCCACCCGCATCACCAGCGAGAACTGGGTGCGCTCCTCGGGCTCCTGCAGCAGCCGCGAGTTGATGACCTTGAGGGCGACCTCGGTGTCCTGCGACTGATCCAGGGCCTTGTAGACGTAGCCCACGGGGCCAGCGCCCACCAGGTCACGGATGGCATAGCGCCCGGCGGCCACATCTCCCGCCTTGTAGGGCGCGGCCTCCACGCCGCCACGCTTGCGCGCGGACGCACTGGCCGCCTGCCGGGCCGCCGCGTCGTACTTCTGGCCGCAGGTCGGGCAGGTGTCGCTCGTATCGGGAACGTGGCTGCCGCAGCGGTAGCACAGCACGGGGGAGTGGCTCCAGGTGCGGGCCCTCGGGAAGCGGCCCTTCTCCTCATTATCCTGCCCGCTCCCGGGGCAGCAAGGAACGTTCCCGTGCTACCTACCGGTGGATCCGAACCCGCCCTCACCCCGTGGGGTTGTGTCCAGAACGGACACCTCCTGGATCTCCACGGTTGTCACCGGCGCGACCACCAGCTGCGCCACCCGGTCTCCGCGACGCAGGGTGAAGGGCTCCTGGGACAGGTTGACGAGGATCACCTGCACCTCTCCCCGGTAGTCCGCGTCAAGGGTGCCCGGAGCGTTGAGCAGGGTGATGCCGTGCTTGAGCGCCAGCCCGGAGCGTGGGCGCACTTGTCCTTCATACCCAGCGGGTAGTGCCAGGGCGAGCCCGGTGGGCACCGCCAGGCGCTCCAGGGGCTTGAGCGTGCGCTCTTCGTCAATGTCTGCCCGCAGGTCCAACCCGGCGGCGAGCGCCGTCTCGTACCGGGGCAGAGGCAGGGGATCCGGGTGCTGGGGGCGCACCCGGCGTACCTGGAGGGTCAGGCGCGAGGACATGCGGCCCGCAGTAGCATGTCAGCGGCGGGCCTGCATCCACCGCCAGGCGGACTCCACGATGACGTCCAACTGCTGGTGCCGGGGCCGCCAGCCCAGGTCTCGCACGATGCGGGCCGAGCTGGCGATGAGCACCGCCGGATCTCCCGCCCGCCGCGGGCCCTGGCGCACCGGAATGTCCCGGCCGGTGATTCGGCGGGCGCAGTCGATGACCTGTTTCACGCTGTAGCCCTCGCCCCCGCAGCCCAGATTGTAGATGGAGCTGGGGTGCCCCTTGCCCAGCGCGTGCAGCGCCAGCACGTGCGCCTGGGCCAGATCCACCACGTGGATGTAGTCGCGCACACAGGTGCCATCCGGGGTGGGATAGTCCGCGCCGAAGACGGTCACCTCGGGGCGCTTGCCCGCCGCCGCCTGCAGCACGATGGGAATCAGGTGCGTCTCGGGCTCATGCAATTCGCCACTGCGCTCGGTGGCACCGGCGGCGTTGAAGTAGCGCAGGCTCACGAACTTCAGCCCGTAGGCCTCGTCGTACCAGCGCAGCGCCCGCTCGAAGGCGAGCTTCGTCTCGCCGTAGGGGTTGGTGGGCTGGGTCGGGTCGGTCTCCTCGATGGGCTGCTTGGCCGGCTCGCCGTACACCGCGGCGGTGGAGGAGAAGACGAGCCGCGACACCCCGGCCCCGCGCATGGCGTCCAGCAGGCTGAGCCCGCCGAGCACGTTGTTGCGGAAGTACTTGGCGGGCTCCTTCACCGACTCGCCCACCAGGGAGTCGGCCGCCATGTGCACCACCGCCTCGACGCGGTGCTGGGCCAGCGTCTCCCGCAGCAACGCGGTGTCGAGCAGGTCGCCCTTCACGAAGGCGGCCCCCTCCACCACGGCCTCCCGGTGGCCCTTGTAGAGGCTGTCGTAGACGACGACCTCGTCACCACCCTTCAGCAACTCCTCCGTCACTACGCTCCCGATATACCCCGCACCGCCCGTCACCATGACCTTCATCGCTGATCCCTCCGCAGACCTGGCATAGTACCCGGCCACCACCCTCCGCACGGTCCTCTTCCTCGTGGCGCAGCCCCGGGAGGATCTCGGACTCGCTGAGATACCGCTCGAGCGCATTGGCGAGCGAGGGCATCACCTGGCCGCGCTCACTGGTGAGCGGGCTGAAGCGAGGCCTCGGTGCCGGCCAATTGAAGGTGGACAGCGGACGGCCCTCCACCAGCCACGTGTCCAGCTCCGCCAGCGCCGCCGCCCAGCGCGCCAGCTCCGCCCACGTCACCTCTCCCGTGTTGGTGAGGTGCCACACGCCCCGCTCCTCATCCAGGAGCAGGTCCAGGCACGTGTTCACCAGATCCGGTACGTACGTGGGGGAGACGACCACGTCGTCGGCCGCCGGGAAGCGCTTGCCCCGCGAGAGCGCATCGAGCGCCAGGGTGATGAAGTTGTGGCGATCCCACGGACCGAAGAAGGCGCCCGTGCGGACCACCAGTGCCTCGGGCAGCCGCTCCAGCACCCGCCGCTCGGCCTCTGCCTTGCTGCGGCCATACTGGTTGAGCGGATGCACCGGATTGCTCTCCACATAGGGAGAGACCCGCTCGCCGCCGAAGACGAGATCCGAGGAGAACGTCACCAGCCGCACGCCCCGCTTCGCACAGGCGGTGGCGAGCACCTCGGGGCCGACGGTGTTCTCGCGGAAGCACCGCTCGGCGTCCGCCTCGGCGTCATCCACGCGCACGTAGCCAGCGGTGTTGATGACCGCCCAGGGCTGGTACTGCTCGAGCGCGCGCTCCACGGACTCCGGCACGGCGATGTCCATCTGCTGGCGTGACAGGAGCTGGAAGGCCATGCCGCGAGCGGTGCACAGCCGGGCAAAGGCCCGCCCCAGCGTTCCCGTCGCGCCCGAGATGAGCACCGGCCGCGCAGGCTGCGTGGCCTGGAAGGGCGCCGAGGCATGAGGCGCCCGGGTGCCGCCATGAAGACTGGCGGCGAAGTCGGGCGACGGCCGCTCCTTGCGCCGCCACCAGCCCGGCGAGGCCAGCACGGGATGCTCGAACGTACCCTTCGTGGCCAGCGCGCGAGTCATCGTCGCCAGCGCGGTGGGGCGAGGGCGGGGCGCACGCAGGTCGAACACACCGGGCTCGTAGAAGCCACGCTCGGCCGTCACCAGCGTGTTCCAGTCGTACGCGCCCAGCAGGCTCCACACGGTGAGGGCGCGCACGTCGGCGCCCTCCGCGCGCAGCGAGCAGCACGCATCCCACGCCTCCTTGAGCCAGCGCAGCTGGTCCTCGCGGGTGCAGCCCAGGTGCACCTCGGTGAAGGCCACCGGCAGGTGGTAGCGCTCCCAGGCGCTGGAGAGCGCGGCCTTGTGGCCCAGGATGGCGTCCGGCCACACGCCGGCGATGTGCACGTCCGCGTAGGAGTCGCGGTGGTTCCCCCCGTGAGACCACTCCGGGTAGTGCTCCATCCGCTCATCGAGCAGCCGGTCGCTGGTGATGTAGTAGTTGAGCCCCACCACGTCCGGCGGCATGGGCGCGTCGAGGAACTCGCCCAGCTCCTTCTCGGTGACACCCCAGCGCAGCAGGTGGTGCCACATAGGGTGCTTCGAGTCGATGCGGCCACAGAGCAGATCCAGGCTGATCCAGCGCCGGTGGTTCTCGAACTCCGCCTGATAAGCCAGGCGCGGCGTGCTGTACGTGCGGCCCATGTCCTCCGTCTGGATGAGCCGGGCCCCCGGCGTCACCTCGCGGATGGCGCGCATGGCCAGCGCGACGGCACGGCACTGCACGAGCAGGCAGCGCGCGAAGAGGGTGTAATCCTTCCCGTGCGGGTACCAGTGACCGTAGAGCCCGCTGAAGCGCGCGGTGGTCAGCGGCTCGTTGACGGGCGTGAAGTCCTGGACCCACGGGTAGCGCTCGGCCACCGCCCGCGCGTACTGCGCGAGCTGCCCGGGTAAGGCCGGATCCACCAGGCTGGTGTGCCTCGGCCCGCTGCCGTGGTGCAGCAGGCCGACGATGGGCCGCACGCCGAGCTGCCGCAGCCGTGCCAGCCGCTCGTCCGCCCACTTCCAATCGGCCCGCTCGGGCCCCAGCGGCGCCGTCTTCTCCCAGAGCACCGGGTAGCGCAGCGCCTTGATGCCCAGCGCCGCAATGAGCTCCAGATCCTCGATGCGCGTCCAATGCCCGCCGCGCACCATCTGGTCGAAGTACTTCTCCCCCACCCGGTTGACCGTGCCTTCGATGCCGCCCCACAGCTCGGGCAGTCCGCTGGGGGCCTCCTTGGGTGAAGTGGGACTCAAGCGTGGCCCTCCACCTGCATGTCCACCAGTTCACGGCGCTTCATGCCGATGATCTTCGTGCACAGCGTGAGCGCCTGCGCCACCACCTGGTCCATGTTGTAGTACTTGTACGTGGCCAGCCGGCCCACGAAGTGGACGCCCGGCGTGTCCTTCGCCAGCCGCTCGTACTTGCGGTACAGCTCGGCGTTCTCCGGCCGCGGCACCGGGTAGTACGGATCGCCCTCGGCCGTGGGGTACTCGTATACCACGCTCGTCTTCGGGTGCTCCTGGCCGGTGAGGTACTTGAACTCGGTGCAGCGCGTGTACGGGTACTCGTTGGGGAAGTTCACCACGGGCGCTTGCTGGAAGCGGTCCTGGCTGTGCGTCTCGTGGCGGAACTTCAGCGAGCGGTACGGCAGCTTGCCGAAGCAGTAGTCGAAGTACTCGTCCACCGGGCCGGTGAAGATCATCTCCTTGTACGGGATGAAGTCCTTCACCTCGTGGTAGTCGGTGTTGAGCATCACCTTGATGTTCGGGTGGTTGAGCATCCGCTCGAACATGCGGGTGTACCCGTGCAGCGGCATCACCTGGTACTTGTCGCCGAAGTACCGGTCGTCCCGGTTGGTGCGCACCGGAATGCGGGCAATCACCGTGGAGTCCAGCTCGCTGGGATCCAGCCCCCACTGCTTGCGCGTGTAGTTGCGGAAGAACTTCTCGTACAGCTCCTTGCCCACCTTGGAGATGATGACGTCCTCGGAGGTGCGGATCGTCTCCCGCGGCTCGGCCAGCTTCTTGAGGAACTCCTCTACCTCGAAGGCGGTGAGGTTCAGCCCGTAGAACTGGTTGATGGTGGTGAGGTTAATGGGGATGGGCATCAGCTGCCCATCCACGCTGGCCAGCACCCGGTGCATGTAGGGCCGCCACTCGGTGAAGCGGCTCAGGTAGTCGAAGACGTCTTGCGAGTTCGTGTGGAAGATGTGCGGCCCGTACTTGTGCACGAGCAGCCCATCATCGTTGTAGTGGTCGTACGCGTTGCCGCCGATGTGCGGGCGCTTCTCCACCATGATGACCTTCTTGCCGTGAACGCTGGCGAGCCGCTCCGCCATCACGCTGCCCGCGAAACCCGCCCCCACCACCATGTAATCGAACACGCTGTCGTCCTCTCGTTGGGGCGCTCATGGCGCCGCTGGTCTCAAACGCCCGCCATCTCCACCACGCCCGACTGCAGACTGCGCGCCCGGGCCTCGTCCCACCGCCGCGTCGCGGCCACATCCAGCAGCAGCTTCATGTGGGCCCACGTGGCGTCCCAGGACATGTTCGCCAGGTGCGCATCCACCCGCGGCAGCCACGCGGCGCGGTCCTGCGCCATGACCGTCTCGCACGCGCGCACGAAGTCCGCCGGCTCGTCCGCGATCTGCACCAGGCCCTGCTCGCCGTAGGGGCGGACCACGTCACGGATGGAGGTGGACACCACCGGCTTGCCGGCGGCCAGGTACTCCGGCGTCTTCGTTGGCGAGATGAAGCGCGTGGACTCGTTGCGCGCGAACGGCATCAGCGCCACGTCCCAGCTGGCCAGGTACTTGGGCAGCTCGGTGTAGGGCTTGCCGCCCAGGTAGTGAATGTTCGGCAGGCGCGGCAGGGTCGCCGGATCGATCTTCACCACCGGCCCGAGGATGACGAGCTGCCAGTTGGGACGCGCGGCAGCCACCGCTCCCAGCAGCTCGATGTCCATGCGCTCGTCGATCACGCCGAAGAAGCCCATGCGCGGGTGCGGAATCGATGCCTGATCCGCGGGCTCCTCGAGGGCGGCGCGCGCCTTGCCGAAGTGCGCCACGTCCACGCTGCTGGGGAAGGCGTGCACATTCGGGTGGCGGTCCTTCTTGGCCTCATAGAGGCTCTGGCCACCGGTGAAGACCACGTCCGCGCGCTGCAGCAGCTCGGCCTCGTTGCGCAGCAGGCCCGGAGGCGCTCCGCGGAAGGCGGACAGCTCGTCCATGCAGTCGTACGCCACCGCCCACGGCTTGAGGTGGCGCGAGAACGGCAGCGACATCGGGGTGTAGTACCAGCACACGTACCGGTGCATGGCGTGGCCGGCGATCAGCTCGTCCACCAGCATGCGCTGGGCCTCCACCACCTGCTGCTCGGTGAGTCCCTCGGGCAGATGAGGCACCGCCACCCAGACGCCCTCGGGCGACTGCGTCACCTCGAGCCTGGGCATCCCGGGTCCGTACACGGGCTCCTCGAAGAAGAACACCCGGCGCTCGGCGGCGAAGCGGCTCAACAGGTGCTGGGGACGTTGAAAGACGAAGTTCCAGCGCAGGTGCGAGAAGCACAGCAAGTCCGGCAGATGCCGTGTATCCATCAGATCGTGGCTCGACTGAGTCATCGTCATGTCTCCGTGTGCGCCCTGTGCGCGACGGGGTGAAGGTGGGTGTCGTGGGGGCTCATTTCCATTGTTCCTTTGGTACATGAACCGCCTGTTTGCCCGGCCGCTGGGCCAGCGGTTGCGATCACGGCACGCACCTTTCCCGTGTCCGCTTCCTGTCGTCAGCGAAGAGGCGCGGACCGCTTTGATCAGCGGTGAACGTCAGGGTTTCGCGGGGGCCTGCGGGACGAGCACGGTGCCCGGACGCGAAGTTCGCTCGGTGTACGTGCGGGAGATACGGGCCGCGATGTCCGCGCCCTTCCCTGCTTGAGCCAACATCACGACAGAGCCGCCAAAGCCTCCACCCGTCAGCCGGGCCCCGAGCACCGCGGGCTCGGCCCGGGCCAGGTCCACCAGCAGATCGATCTCCGGAACGGACACCTCGTAGTCATCCCGCTGCGAGACGTGCGAGGCGTACAGCAACGGTCCCAGCGCGGGGAGATCTCCTTCGCGCAGGGCCTTCACGGTGGCCAGCACCCGTGCGTTCTCCGTGACGACGTGGCGCACGCGCCGGCCAAGCGGCTCGGGCAGCGCCATGGCCCGCGGGAGCTGGTCCTCGGGCAGGTCTCGCAGCTGGGGCACGCCGAGCTGCTCCGCGGCCCGCTCGCACTCGGCGCGTCGAGTCCGGTAGTCACCGCCCACCAGCGCATGCGTGACGCCCGAGTTGATGACGATCAGATCCACGCCGGGAGGCAGCGGCACGCGCTCGTACTTCAGGCTGCGGGTGTCCAGAAAGAGCGCGGCGCCCCCGTGCGCCAGGCTGGAGGCCATCTGGTCCATCACCCCCACGGGCGCGCCGACGAAGTCGCACTCCACCTTCTGTCCCAGCAGCGCGAGAAGCACATCATCCAGCTTCAGCCGGAAGGCCTCGCGCAGCCCGCGCATCAGGGACACCTCGAGCGCGGCGCTGGAGGACAGGCCGCTGCCGGGCGGCACCTCCGAACGCACCCACAGATCGAAGCCTCCCACGTCGAAGCCTTCCCGGCGCAGCACCCAGGTGACGCCCTGGACGTAGTCGAGCCAGCCCTGGCCCACCTTCTCCTCGCCCAACGTGTAGCTGCCCTGACTCTTGTCGGGCCCCAGGTTGGCGCTGAAGGCGCGCACCGTGCGGTCCTGGCGCGGGGCAAGCACCACCTCGGTCTGCTGGGGAATGGCCATGGGCAGCACGAAGCCGCCGTTGTAGTCGGTGTGCTCGCCGATGAGGTTCACCCGCCCGGGGGCCTGCACCCGCACCAGGGGGGGCCGGCCGTAGAGCGCTTCGAAGCTGGGCGTGTCATCCGTGGGGACTTTCATACTGCTCCTCTCGAGGGCTTAGGCTCCAGCGGGCGAGGGCTCTTCCGTGCCGGTGTTCGGCCGCGAGCGCTTGGTCGGGGCTGGAGGCATGGAGAGGTCACTGAAGAAGCGCGGGCCCCGGGTGGCCGCCGCGATCTGCTCCATGGGGAACTTGGGTGTGCGGTCCGAATAGAGCAGCCCGTTCGCTTCCTGGTACGTGTCGGCGAACTGCGTGTAACAGAAGCCCGCGAACAGATCGAGCGAGCGCACCACGTCCAGCAGCGCGCTGTAGCGCCGGGCCAGGTCCTCGGGCCCTTCGCACTGCGAGTAGCCCCACTGGCCCTGGGTGCTCCCGCGCGCCATCGAGATGCCGCCGAACTCGGACAGCACGATGGGGTGGTTGGTGTGCGGGTGCCCATCGAGGACGATCATCCGCCCGCCGGGCCGCTCGCGCATGAACAGGTGCGAGCGCACCTCGTGCGAGTGATAGCGCTGGGCGATCTTCTCGGGCTCCGGGTCATAGTCGTGGATGCCGATGATGTCGGTGGCCACGCTCTCCCAGCCGTCGTTGCCGATGACGGGACGGGTGGGGTCCAGCGTGTGGGTGAGGTGGTAGAGGCTCTGCACGTAGTGCCGCTCGGAGGCGTTGTCCGGCAGATTGGGGACACCCCAGGACTCGTTGAGCGGCACCCACGCCACGATGCACGGGTGGCTGTAGTCACGCGCCATCACCTCCAGCCACTCGCGGGTGACCCGCTCGACGGACTGGCGGGTGAAGCGGTAGGCGCTGGGCATCTCCTCCCAGACGATCAGCCCCAGCCGGTCGGCCCAGTAGAGGTAGCGCGGATCCTCGATCTTCTGGTGCTTGCGCACCCCGTTGAAGCCCATGGCCCTGGCCAGCTCCACGTCCCGCCGCAGCGCCGCATCATCCGGCGCGGTGATGCCCGAGCCGTCCCAGTAGCCCTGATCGAGCACCAGCCGCATCGGGTAGGGCCGCCCATTGAGCACGAAGCGGTCGCCCTGCACGGAGACGGAGCGCAGCGCGGTGTAGCTCTCCACCGAGTCGAGCAGCTCGCCGTTGGCGTCGCGCAGCTCGAGCCGGGCGGTGATGAGCGTGGGCGTGGCGGGGCTCCACAGCAGCTCGTTGCGGAAGTCGTCAATGCCCGGGTCCGAGAGGGCGATGCGGCGGTACACCTCGCCCACCACCACGGTGTACGCGTCCTGGGCGAGCAGCACGTCGTCCACGCTCAGCCGCACATGCAGGCGCAACCCCTCGGGGCGGGTTCCCTCGATGTGAGCCTCGAGCCCCAACTCCCAGCGCGCGAGGTTCGCCGTCCAACGCAGGCCCTCGATGCGGGTAACGGGCACCCGCTCCAGCCACACCGTCTGCCAGATGCCGGTGGTGCGCGGGTACCAGATGGAGTGGGGCTCCAGCTGCCAGTCCTGCTTGCCTCGCGGCTTGGCGAGATCGTGCGGGTCATCCTCCGCGCGCACGACGATCTCCTGCGGGCCGTCGCGGTGGAGCAGGTCGGTGATGTCGACCTTGAAGGGCGTATAGCCGCCCTCGTGGTGCGCGCAGCGCGAGCCATTGACCCAGACGGTGGCTGCGTAGTCCACCGCGCCGAAGTGCAGCACCAGCCGTTCCTGTGCGCCCAGGGTGGGCGGCTCGAAG
>DASVVJ010000043.1:0-26857 GCA_036389955.1 Myxococcaceae bacterium | reverse complement strand
CGGGCAGCGCCGCTAATTCAGCGGTAGCACCGGGGCTCGGCCCTCACCGGGTCGAGCCCCCGCCTCACCCTGGCCGCAGCGGCCGCCCCTCGGCGTCCTTCGGCGACTCCCCGGCCAGAATCATGATGCCGTCGATCAGCGGCCAGAACGCGCCCAGGCCGCAGGTGACGAACGTCACCGCGATCTGCGCGATCGCGATGCCCGTGTGGCCCGTGTAGAAGCGGCCCACGCCGAAAGCTCCCACGAAGATCTGCAGCAGCCCTGCCACCACCTTGCTCCGGTGCGAGTACTGCAGCCCCGTCTTCGGATCGATGCCGTACGCCCCCGGCCCCTGCATGGACATGGGCTGGCCCAGCTGCGGACCGGGCTGGCTCAGCTGCGGGCTGGGCTGCCTCAGCTGCGTGCTCGAGACACCGCTGGGCGTGGAGTACGACGGAGACGAGGGCTGGTTCATACGGGCGCCGCACGCCGAGCAGAAGCTCGCGCCGGCCGCCACATCACTGGCGCACTGAGGACACACCACGACGGTTCACCTCGGAGTCAGCAAATCGACCACCCGCCATGCGCGGGCTTCAGCTCCCCGCACCTTCCGGCGCGGGCTTGGCTTCCTTCTTCTTCGCCTGCAGCGTCTGCAGCAGCAGCCGCTCCACCGGCTTGCCCCCGACGAGGTGCTCGTCGACGATCGCCGGCACGTCCTCCACCTTCACCCCGCCGTACCAGACCCCCTCGGGATAGACGACCACCGAGGTGCCGAAAGCGCACGTGTCCAGGCACCCGGCCGCGTTGGCCCGCATCTGCCCTTTGATGCCGCGCTTCTCCAGCTCGCTCTTGAACGCCGCGCGTACCTCTTCGGAGCCTTTGGAGGCACAGCAGCCCTTGGGATGACCATCGGGCCGGCGGTTGGTGCACACGAAGATGTGACGCTGGAAGGGGGGTGCCATGGTGTCCTTTTCCTAACCTACGCCCTGTCCGAAAGCGACCACCGCCCACATTCCCTCGGGTCCTACCCGTGAGGGGGGCTGGGCAGTCCCCGGGATCATCCCTAGCTTCGAACTATCCACCAGTGATCAAACCTTTATCCGCAGAGTGACCATACATGCAACGCCACATGACGGCTTTCAATGCGAGGCACTGCCGCAGACACCCCTATGGGTCCTAGCAACTAGCACCTGATTTCAGGCACTTAGCGCAGCTCACAATTTCTCTAACCACACTCTTGGTAAACAAGCGGGGAGGCCAGGCCATGGACAAGGAGCTGAGTGCGAAGCCGGCACTGAATGGAAAGAAGGCGGGCAAGAAGGCGAAGGGCCCCGCCGCAGGGCTGACGGTGAAGCGGTTCTTCACCACCCCGGGAGTGGACCCGGCCGACGAGCTGGCCTGGGAGTACCGCACCGCGGGCATCAGCGGTGAGGACGGGCGCGCCGTCTTCGAGCAGAAGAACATCGAGGTGCCCAAGGCCTGGTCGATGCTGGCCACCAACGTGGTGGCGTCGAAGTACTTCCGCGGCATGCCGGGCACGCCCGAGCGCGAGAGCAGCGTGCGCCAGCTGGTGGCCCGCGTGGTGGACACCCTCACCCGCTGGGGCCAGGAGGGCGGCTACTTCGCCACCGAGGTGGACCGGGACACCTTTCATGCGGAGCTGACGCACCTGCTGCTGCGCCAGAAGGCGGCCTTCAACTCGCCCGTCTGGTTCAACGTGGGCGTGGAGGAGCACCCGCAGTGCTCGGCGTGCTTCATCAACTCGGTGGAGGACTCGATGGAGTCCATCCTCACGCTGGCCAAGACGGAGGCCATGCTCTTCAAGTACGGCTCGGGCACCGGCAGCAACCTTTCCACCCTGCGCGCCAGCAAGGAGCACCTGGCCGGCGGCGGCACCGCTTCGGGCCCGGTGTCCTTCATGAAGGGCTTTGACGCGTTCGCCGGCGTCATTAAGAGCGGCGGCAAGACGCGGCGCGCGGCGAAGATGGTCATCCTGAATGCCGAGCACCCGGACGTGCTCGAGTTCATCCGCTGCAAGGTGGCCGAGGAGAAGAAGGCCTGGGCACTGATCGAGGCGGGCTACGATCCGTCCTTCAACGGCGATGCGTACTCGTCGGTGTTCTTCCAGAACTCGAACAACTCGGTGCGCGTCACCGACGAGTTCATGAAGGCGGTGGTGAACGACGGGGCGTGGACGACGCGCGCGGTGCGCGACGGCAAGCCGATGGACACCTACCGGGCGCGCGAGCTGTTCCGGGAGATCGCCGAGGCGGCGCACCTGTGCGGCGATCCGGGCCTGCAGTTCGACACCACGGTGAACGCCTGGCACACCTGCTCGGGCACCGCGCGCATCAACGCGTCCAACCCGTGCTCCGAGTACATGTTCCTGGATGACTCGGCCTGCAACCTGGCGTCGCTGAACCTGATGCACTTCCGCACCATCGACGGCGAGTTCGACGTCACCTCGTTCAAGCACGCGGTGGACGTGCTGCTGCTGGCCATGGAGATCATCGTCGGCTTCTCGCGCTACCCCACCGAGCGGATTACCCAGAACAGCCACGAGTACCGTCCGCTGGGCCTGGGCTACGCCAACCTGGGTGCGCTGCTGATGGCCACCGGCCTGCCGTATGACTCGGAACAGGGCCGCAACTACGCGGCGGCCATCACCTCGCTGATGTGCGGCCAGGCGTACGCCACCAGCGCCCGGATCGCCGAGCGGATGGGCACCTTCGGCGGCTACGCGAAGAACGCCGAGCCCATGCTGGGCGTCATCCGCAAGCACCGCAAGGCGGCCTACAACATCCAGGCCGAGGGCGTGGCGGCGGAGCTGTACGAGGCGCAGAAGGCCGCCTGGGACGATGCCCTGGCCCGGGGCACCGAGCACGGCTACCGCAACAGCCAGGTCACCGTGCTGGCGCCCACCGGCACCATCGGCTTCATGATGGACTGCGACACCACCGGCATCGAGCCGGACATCGCGCTCATCAAGTACAAGAAGCTGGTGGGCGGCGGGATGCTGAAGATCGTCAACCAGACGGTGCCGCTGGCGCTGGAGAAGCTGGGCTACCCGCAGACCCAGGCGCAGGACATCATCAGCCACCTGGACAAGCACGAGACGATCGAGGGCGCGCCGCACCTCAAGCCCGAGCACCTGGCGGTGTTCGACTGCGCCTTCAAGCCCGCCCGCGGCGAGCGCAGCATCTGCTGGATGGGACACATCCAGATGATGGAGGCGTGCCAGCCGTTCCTCTCGGGCGCCATCTCGAAGACGGTGAACATGCCGTCCAACGCCACGGTGGAGGACATCGAGAAGGCGTACCTGGAGGCGTGGAAGCGCGGGCTCAAGGCCATCGCCGTGTACCGCGACGGGTGCAAGCGCACGCAGCCGCTGAACACCTCGAAGGAGCAGATGAAGGACACGAAGGCGAAGGCGGCGGCGCCCGCGCCCGAGCCGGTGGTGACGCCCGAGCCGAAGGCGGTGCGGCGCCGGCTGCCGGACGAGCGGCAGTCCATCACGCACAAGTTCTCCATCGGCGGCCACGAGGGCTACCTCACCGTGGGCATGTACGAGGACGGCACCCCGGGTGAGCTGTTCATCGTCATGGCCAAGGAGGGCTCGGTGGTGAGCGGGTTGATGGACAGCTTCGCCACCTCGGTGTCCCTGGCGCTCCAGTACGGCGTCCCGCTGCAGGTGCTGTCCGACAAGTTCTGCCACACCCGCTTCGAGCCCAGCGGCTTCACTGGCAACCCGGCAATCCCGATCGCCAAGTCGATCACCGACTACATCTTCCGGTGGCTGTCGCTGAAGTTCCTGCCCAGCGAGCAGCAGGCCGAGGCCGAGGTGACGGCCGTCGAGGTGAAGGCGGCGCCTCAGGCCAGGCCGGTGCAGCCGACGGTGACGGCCATTCAGTTGCCGGCGTCGCCCCAGCGCGACACCTGGCTCAACCAGGCAGACGCCCCGCCCTGCCACACCTGTGGCGCGATCATGGTGCGCAGTGGAGCCTGCTACAAGTGCTCCAACTGCGGTGCCACGAGCGGGTGCAGCTGAGCCGCACCTGCTCGGGTGAAACGAGGGCGCTGGAGCTCAGCTTCCGGAGCCCTCGTTTCCGTTGGCGGCGGGCGGCTTCTCGTTGCGCTTGCGCGCCGCCTCCGTCGCGAACTCCGTGAAGGGATCCGCTTCTTCCGCGGGCGCTGGGGCCTTGGGCTCCTCCGCCGGGAACATCTGATCCCAGCTCGCCTCGGCCGGCTCCGCGGCGGGCTCGCCCGTTCCGATGCCGAACTTGGCCGTCGTCACCGGGTTCACCGGCGCCTCCGGGCTCTGTGCCGTCCCGATGCCGAACTTGGCCGTCGTCACCGGGTTCACCGGCGCCTCCGGGCTCACGGGAGCCGCCGCGGGCTTCTCCGCCACGGGTGCGCTGGGCGCCGGAGCACTCGGGCCGGCCGGCGCTCCGGGCTGCCACTGCGGGACGAAGTCCCAGGTGGAGGCCAACGCCACCTCATCTCCTGGACTGCCCGCCTCCTCGACGCTCGCGGCACCGGTGCTCTCCAAATCCATGCCGCGCTCCTCTGAGACGGGAGCAGCGGCACTGCCATGGGCCTCGGCCATGCCCATGAACTCCCAGGTCGCCGCCAATTGCATCGGCTCCTCGGGCTCGGGCGGTAGCTCGCCCAGATCCAGGGGCTGCCTCGGCTTGGCCTCCGCCACCGGCTCGGGCGGCGGCGCTGGCTCCTCCACCTCGCGCGCCTTGGCCTGGGAACCATCCAGTGCCCAGACTCCCGACTCGGTGGTCTCGTCCCTGGGCGGCGTCTTCTGGGGCTCGGGAGTCGACGGCTCCTCGGCGCGTGCCTCCTCAGGCTCGGGCTCCGCAGTGAGCGGCTCGGGCTCGGGCTCGGCAGTGAGCGGCTCGAGCTCAGGCTCGGCAGTGAGCGGCTCAGGCTCGGACTCGGGCTTCAGCTTGGCTTCAGGCTGAGGCTCGGGCTCGGGCTCGGGACTGAGCTCGATGAACTCCTGGGCCTCTGCCTTCACGGGCTCGGGCTTGGACTCGGGCTCGGGACTGAGCTCGATCGGCTCCTGGACAGGTGCTTTCTCCGGCTCCGGCGTGGACAGCTCCAGAGCGGGTTCCTTCTCGGGCTCGGCAGTGAACGGCTCGGGCTCGGGCTCGAGCACCGCCTCTTCGAAGGATTCTCCCTCCAGCACGGCCTCGGGCTCGGGCTGGAGCATGCCATCGACATCGAGCCCCTCGACGGCGTCGAAGGGCGTTGGCGGAAGTGCCGGAGGCGCGAGGCTCTTCGCGGGAAGGCTGGGCGCGGGCTCCGCGGCGGCGAGGGCCACGGGAGGGAGCGGCTCCACCTCCTCAGGATCGGCCAAGGCTGCATCGATCCGCGCCGCCATGTTCGAACGCACGGCAACGTCCTCGGGCGTTGCCTCGAGCACCGGCAGCTCATCAGCAGAAGCCTCTGGCGGGGCCACCGGAGGACTCACGGCGATGGGCGGCACAGGCTTCGCCACCCCAGCAGCCGTAGGCGGTGCTGGAGGCGCCTTCGCAACTGCGGGAGCAGCAACCCCCGGCGAGGCAGACAGATCCGGGACCGGAGGCCCGGGGCGCTGAGCGGCGACTCCAGGGGGAGTCATGCCGGGAGGAGCCGCGGACAGCGGCTGCCCAGGCACTGGAGCCATGGTCGGGCGCTGCGCGGGCGCGGGCGCTCCCGGGGGCGCAACCGGAGGACGGGGGGCTCCCGGAGCAACGCCCGCATGGGCCTGCGCGGGTGCTCCAGGCGGAACCGGAATCGGAGCCACCGTCGGATGCACCACGGGAGGCGCGGCGGCCGGAGCCTGCGGCGCGCCCACCGCGGGCAGCGAGGAGCTGCTCTGCGGATCCTTACGTGGAACGGGAGGCGTGGCGGCCAGGACCGGAGGTGCCCCCACCGCGGGCAGCGAGGAGCTGCTCTGCGGATCCTTGCGTGGAACGGGAGGCGTGGCGGCCGGGACCGGAGGTGCACCTACCGCGGGCAGCGAGGAGCTGCTCTGCGGATCCCGACGGGGAGCGGCCACCCCAGGTGACATCTCAGGTACCGGAGGCGGTGCACTGGAAGGCGCGGCCACTCCCGGGGACATTCCGGGCACCGGCGGGCGGGTCATCCCCGGCTGCACCTGGCCGGCGGGACCACCGGGCGCCGTGGGCGGCACTGGCGCGGCAGGCATCCCCGTTGGCTGCACGGTAGGCACCGCGGAGGAGGTCTGCCGCGTGGGAGGTGCTGGGGCAGCAGTGGCTGCCACGGGCGGTGCCTGAATCGCCGGTACTCCCGCGGAGGTCTGTCGCGCCGGAGGCATCGGCACGGCCCCCGGTTGGGCGGGGAGTGGTACGGGCGGAGCCATCGGCCTCGCCATTCCAGGAGGCGGAGGAGCGCCCGCAGGCTGCGGCGGCCCTGGAGGCCGAGGAGCCATGCCCGGAACCGGCGCTTGCGTGGGCGGCCCCATTGGCGGCCCAACCGGATGCCCATGAGGAACGCCCGGGGGCATCGGCGGCCGTGTAGCGCCAGGAGCCCCCGGCGGACCGGCGACTCCAGCGGGATGCCCGGGCTGAGCCCCCAGCACTGGCGGGTGCGCACCGGGTGGCATCCCCGCAGGCTGTGCTCCCGGCTGCATCGGTGCGCCAGGAGCCCCCGGCATGGCTGGCCGTGGAACCGGCTGGCCCTGGGCCACGGGCACCTGCGTCGACGGACGAGCCCCGGGTGGGATCGGCGCGGCGGTGGGCGGCTGTCCCGCCGCAATCGGAGCCATCGTGGCGGGCCTGGGAGCCCCCGCTGGAGGCTGCGGAGGCATGGCGGCCGTGGGAGGACGCGGAGGAACCTGGCCAGGACCGACTCCCGGCATCGTCGCGAGACCCGGCCGAGGCGCCTGAGGTGCCTGAGACATGGCTCCGCCGGGCATCGCGGCCATCCCGGGAGGCACTCCCTGCGGTGCCGCGGGGTGCGCCGCATGCTGCGCGGCGGCCATCGGGTGTCCCGGAGGCACCGCGCCAGGAGGCACAGGCGTCGCCACCGGAGTCATCTGCTGCGGCCCCGGACGCGCAGCCGCGGCGGCCTGGGCCCTCGGGTCCATCGGTGTCCCGGGAGGCGTCAGCTGAGACGGCCCATGCGCGGCCGCTGGAGCGCCCGGTGCCGCGGGCTGTGGAGCCCCCGCTGCGGAAGCCCAGGCCGAGGGCGGCATCGCGGGCACTCCGGGCCGTGTACCTCCCGGCTGCGGAGCACCATGAGGAGCCCCCGGCGGAGCACCGGGTGCCCTGCCCTGCATCGGAGCCTGGGGTGCGGGAGGCGCTGCGGCAGGCGGACTGGGCGGCCTCAGCGGCGCGGCCAGAGGCGGTGGAGCCTGCGCCGGATCGTCCGTATCGTCGCTCAAGAACTCGCCGAACTGGACATCGCCGAACGCCGCCCGCTCGGCACCCAGCGGCGACTCGGCCGCTGGATCCGCCTGGGCCGCGTCATCGGACTCGGCGGCGCTGTCCTGCTCATCACTGCTCAGGAACTGCCCAGGCGACAGCCCGCCAAACATGCCCTGCTTCTCGGGCGCCACGGCAGCCGCGGGACGGGGCGCCGGCGCGCCTCCAGGAGCCCCCGCGGGCGCGGTCACGGGAGCGCCGCTCGAAGCCCGCGCTCCGGCTCCCGAGCGCGTGGCCTCGGGGTCCAGCTTGATGTAGCGCTCCGGCCGGGTGATGCCGTAGCGCTTCTCCAGGTGGAAGTAGAGCCGCAGCTCCGGGATGACGCACGGGATGATGCGCAGCCCGGTCTTGAACGAGATCTCGTCCACCGCCGCGACATCGAAGGGGCTGGCCATCGCCAACCGCAGGCGCTTGCCGTCCACCCCCAGCGGGAACACGAAGTGCTTCTCGGCCAGCGCCGTGGGAATCAGGGCGAGCGTCGCGGACGTGACGTGCTCGAACTCCGACTCCACGGCCTGCGGGTAACGGGTCTGCTCCGCCAGCACCTCTCCCAGCTTCTCGATCGTCAGGTACTCCAGCTCGACCAGATTGGTCCCCAGCCGGCCGCCATAGATCATCTGGGCCTTGAGGGCCTCGTCGAGCTGCCCTTGGTTGATGAGGCCCTTGCGGACCAGGATCGCACCGAGCTTTTCCGCCATGAGGCCCTCGATTCTAGACGGGTTCAGTGACGAAGCGCGGGAACTCCTTCGAGTTCCTACGAATCTTTAGCCGCACCCTAAACTTCCAGAAACACTGGGCTTTTCACACTCAGTAGGCGTTCTTGGACAGGAAGCCACCGAGCGCGGTGCGCACCAGGATCTTCACGTCCATGAGCAGCGACCAGTTCTCGATGTAGTACAGGTCGTACTCAATGCGCTTCTGAATGGAGGTCTGCCCTCGCAGGCCGTTGATCTGTGCCCAGCCGGTGATGCCGGACTTCACCTTGTGGCGCAGGTGGTAGCGCGGAATCTGCCGCTTGAACTCCTCGATGAAGACAGGGCGCTCGGGGCGCGGGCCCACCAGGCTCATGTCGCCCACCAGCACGTTGAAGAACTGGGGCAGCTCGTCGATGGAGAACTTGCGCAGGAAGGTGCCAATGGGCGTGCGCCGGGGATCCTCCGCGCTGGCCATCTGCGCACCCTGCACCTCCGCGTCGATGCGCATGGTGCGGAACTTGAGGATGTGGAAGGTGTGCCCGTCCATCCCCATGCGCTCCTGCTTGTAGAGGATGGGCCCCTTGCTGGTGAGCTTCACCATGAGCGCCGTCAGCAGCATGGCGGGGGTGGTGAGGACGATGGCCACCAGCGAGAAGACGATGTCGAAGGCGCGCTTGGCCACGCGGCTCCAGCCGTCCATCGGGTCGCCCTGAAGGCTGATGATGGGCAGGCCGCCGAACTCCTCCAGGCCGCCGTAGAGGGTGATGTACTGGTACAGGTCCGGCACCACCTTCACGTCCACGGTGCGCAGCGCCAAAAGCTCCATGAGCTGCTTGACGACGGGCTGCTGCTCGAGCGGCAGGGCGATGACGACCTGATCCACCGGCTGCTCATCCAGCACGCGCTCCACGTCCTGCACCGTGCCCACCACCGGAGCGCCGCGCACGCGCCGGCCCACCCGCTGCGGATCCAGCGCCAGCACGCCCACCACGCGGAAGCCCAGCTCGCGGTGGTCACGCACTGTCTGCACTACCCGCAGGCCCAGGTCCCCCTCGCCGATGACGAGAATGGTCTTCAGGTTGTAGCCGCGGCGGCGCACCTCGGCGAGCGCGAGCCGGAGCGCCAAACGGGTGATGCACACCAGGACGAACGCGTAGCCCAGGAACAGCGCCAGGGTGAGACGCGAATAGCGCTCGCGGGTGAAGTACGTGAGGGCCACCAGGATGAGCGTCGCGGTGATCGAGGCCTTGAAGACCGCGAACATCTCCCCGATGTGCGTGCGCGAGCGGTTGGTGGTGTAGAGGTTGGACTGGTGGAAGGTGGCCGGGAAGATGATCAGCGCCATCGCCAGCGAGACGAGCGTCTCGTCCAGCGGAGGGATGCCGTCAGTGACGGGGAGCAGACCGGTGAAGCGCGTGGCGTAGGCCAGGCCGAAGGCCACCGCGAGCATGAGCACGTCGGTGGCGACCTTGATGGACGTGTAGAAACGCTGAAGACGACTGAACACGCCAAGGCTCCTGTGGCCCGCCAGCTACTGCGGCCCCGCCGCTGCAATTCTCGCACCCCGTCACGCGGGGCTGTTCTTCGCGAGACCCCCAGGGCGCGGGGGCGTCCTAACATGGAAAGCCCCGTGAAACCAACGGGTTGCCCCGCGTACCCCTGGACACATGAGGCGCCAGCCAGGCGCAGGCTGTCCAAAAAGCAGAGCCCCCTCTGGCACGGCTGTCAGGGCTGCTATGTCGGAGCAGGCGAGCCGAGGAGCGCCTCCACCTCGGCCATCACCCCACGCTGGAAGGCGGCCTTGGAGAAGCGCTGGGCCTGGGTGCGGGCCTCGGCGGGGAGAAAGTGGGACTCCCAAGCATCAAATTGGCGCACGGCGGCGGCGAGGGCAGCCGGGGTCTGCTCGGAGAAGAAGAGGCCGGTGCGGGAGGTGACGGTCTCCAGCACGCCCCCCTTGGCGTAGGCAATGACAGGCCGCCCGGTGGCCTGGGCCTCCAGAGGCGTGATGCCGAAGTCCTCTTCGCCGGTGAAGAGCAGCGCGCGGGCGTTGCGGTAGAGACCGGGCAACTCAGCGTCCGGCACGTTGCCGAGGAAGCGGATGTGAGGAGGCAGGGGGCCAGAGGTGAGCCTGGCGGCTTCCTGTCCAGTGCCGACGACCCACAGCGGTGTACCCAGGGTGCGAAAGGCCTCCAGGGCAATATCGAGCCGCTTGTAGGGGGCAAAGGCGCCGAGCCACAGGAAGTACCCACCCTGCCCTGTTCCCTCGGTGGGCGCGGCGCAGAAACGCTCCAGGTCCACGGGTGGGTGGACGACGCTGGCCTCGCGGTCCCAGAAGCGGCGGATCTTCCCGGCGATGTTCTGGCTGTTGGCGACGAAGCGGTCCACTCCCGCGGCGGTCTTCCGGTCCCACCGCTGGAGCCAGGGCCTCACGGCGAGCGCGGCCATGCGCACCGGACGCGAGGTGCGCCCCGGCCCGAAGTAGTCATCGAAGAGATCCCACATGTACCGCATGGGCGCGTGCACATAGCCCAGGTGCTTCGCCCCGGCCGGCTTGCGGATGCCCTTGGCGACACAGTGGCTCGAGGAGATGACGAGCTCGTAGCCCTCCAGGTGGAAGGACTCGATGGCGCGCGGGAACAGCGGCAGGAAGTGCCGGTAGCGGGTGTGGATGCCGGGGATCTGCTGGAGGAAGGACGTGTAGATGCGCCGATCCTCGATGATGGGCGACATCGTCCCCGGCTTGTGAATGAGCGTGTAGACGTCCGCGTCCGGGAACAGCTCGCACAGGGCTTCGAGGACGCGCTCTCCGCCGCGCAGGGTGACGAGCCAGTCGTGGACAAGGGCGACCTTCACGGGGCGACCTTCTAGCACTCAGAATCGCCCGTGCCATGGGCTTGTGCCGAGACTGTCTGCTCGCCTCGGCACTCCCCTTACGCGGCCCGGGACTCCACGGCCCGCATCCGTGGCGGCATGCCCAGCTCCGGGGGCATGACCGGGGCCTGCCCGCTCAACGCCCGCCAGGCGCAGCCCGCCAGGCTTCCCATCGCGAAGAGGTCCGCCCACCGTCCCGAGCGCCGGCGGATCCGCGTGAGCACCTCCACCTGCTCGTGCGGGCCCTCGGCGAACACGAGCGCCAGCACGTCCTGCCACACCTGCTCGCGCCAGCTGCGCACCACGCTCATGGCCATGGCCCCCGTCACCGGCAGCAGCCGCCCGGTGAAGCGCTCCGTCACGGCGCAGCCGTAGCGCTCGCGCAGGCACGCCACCACCTGGGGCAGCGCGGCGGCCAGCAGCAGGTTCACCGCGTCGTGATCGTGCTTGTAGCGCGCCATCTGGCGCTCGCTGAGATCGCCGAACTCCTCGATCGTCTTCCACAGCCCGAGCGCCAGGTCGTAGTTGATGTGAGCGCTGATGCCGAAGGCCGCATCCTGCAGCGGAAAGGTGAGGCCCAGGTTCTCCAGGCCATAGCTCAGGCCCCAGGCGCGGCAGTCCTGCTCGGTGCCCTTCTGCGACCAGGCCAGCGTCTCCAGGTAGCGCTCGCAGAAGCGGCCCGCCAGACGGGAGATCCACTCCGGCTCCTGGAAGAAGCCCGTGTCGCCCTCGATCTCACGGGCCACGATGCGGGTGATGATGCCGTAGACGTCGGGGAACACGGCCCGGGGATCCCCCTTCATGCGCAGCCGCTCGGTGACCGTCTCCAGACTCTTCAGCGCCTCGCCAACGTTTCTCGGATGAAGCTGAACTCCCGAAAGCAGCGACATAGAACCTCCCCCTGTGTGAGACCGATTCACACCCCCGGAACCATCCGGGGTCGCTCATGGAACGGAGGTCCCCGCTGATCTTCCCGAGGGCTTTTTCCCCTGGGTTTTTCGCGGGCCGGGACACCACCGGGGGGCCGCGTGTGCTACGCCGGGGGCGTGGCACGTATCCTCATCGACTTGCGCATGGTCCGAGGCCGGCTGCACGGCATCGCGCGCTACGCGCTGGAGCTGGCGCGGCGGCTTCCCGCGCTCGCGCCGGACTTGAGCTTCATGGGCCTCACGGCGCCCGAGGGCCTGCCCGCGGACCTGAGCGGGATGACGCCTTCCATTCCGCTGCACCGGGCCCGGGCCGGGTTCCTGGATGCCTTGAAGGAACAGGCGACGCTGCTGGTGGACCTGCTGGAGATCAAGCCCGACGTCTTCCACGCCACCTCGTTCTCGGTGCCGGCGCTGTGGACCGGGCCGCTGGTGGCCACGTTGCATGACGCGAACCACCTGGCGCTGCCGGAGAACTACAGCCCGGTGCATTCGATTTATTACCGGCTCATCGTGGGCCCTCGTTCCAAGCGGGCCTCGGCGCTGCTGACGGTGTCCGAGTTCTCGCGCGAGGAGCTGGCCCGCCACCTGGACATGACGCCCTACCGGTTCCAGGTCATTGCGCCGGGAGTGGACGAGCGCTACCGGCCCCCGCTCGCCTCCGAGGCCCGGTCCTTCATCCAGCGCCGCCACCTTCCTGCGCGCTACCTGGCGGCGGTGGGCAACACCAAGGCGCACAAGAACCTGGGGCTGCTGGCGAAGCTCGCACCGGAGCTGCCCGTGCCCATCGTCCTGCTCGCGGGAAAGGGCGCGGCGAAGGAGCTCGGCTTTCCCGAAACCACTGTGGAGCTGGCGGAGCTGCCCGAGGAGGAGATGCCCCTGTTCTACGGCGCGGCGGCGGGGCTGCTGCTGCCCTCCCGCTACGAGGGCTTCGGGCTGCCGGCGCTGGAGGCCATGGCCTCGGGCTGTCCGGTGCTGGCTTCGAATGTCACCTCACTGCCCGAGGTGACGGGCAAGGCGGCGGTGCTGCTGCCACCGGATGACCTCGGCGCCTGGCGCGAGGCGGCGCTGCGCCTGCTGCGGGACGAAGCGCTCCAACGCTCTCTGGCGGAGACCGGGCGGGAACGGGCGCTGCGCTACACCTGGGACGACTGCGCCCGGCTGACGCTCGCCGTGTACCGGCGGGTGCTGGATAAGTCGGGCCGAAGCATCACCCGTTAGCCGCCGCCCCGGTTCGGAACGGACAGAGCCCCAGCCCCCAGATGAACATGAAGGACAGGTGCACGCTGGTGTGGAACGGCAGGTAGTGGACCAGCGAGAGGATGTGGAAGCCCACGAAGGACAGCAGCGCCCCGGTGGCGATGAGGGAGCCCGCCCGGTGCCTGCGCACCAGCGCCCGCGCCAGCAGGCCGTGGACGGCCACCAGCAGCGCCAGCCCCACCAGCCCTGTCTCCGCCCAGGCGGTCAGCCACAGGTTGTGCGCATCATTGGCCAGCAGCTCCGTGATGCCGGTCTGCTCCTGCGAGACCAGCGCCGCGGGCTTGTGGTTGCCGAACCCCACGCCCAGCACTGGGTGCTCCTTCACGAGCCTCCAGCCCACCGACATGGCCAGGGTCCGCTCGCCGCCGTAGAGGTTCTCGACGGCCTTGCCCAGACGCTCATGCCAGGCGGGAGTGACCGCCACCAGGACCACCAGCGCCCCGGCAACCGCGAGCCCCACCTTCCGGGGAGTGCCTCGGCTCAAGAGCAGCAGTGCCAGCACGCAGACGCCGAAGCCGGTCAGCAGCGCGGCGCGGGCGAACGCCGCATACGGAGCGATGAGCAGCGCGCAGACCACCGCGCCCGCCAGGGCCCGGCGCCCGACTCCGCTCCCCCGGGCCAGGAACGCGAGCGCGGGCCCCAGGATCGCGATGGCGCCGTGAGAGAAGCGCAGCCGGTGGAAGAGGAAACCTCCCGCCGCATAACGGGGTTCCTCCTCCGTGCCGAAGTTCTCGTGCAGCCGGGACAGGTTCAGCTTCAGGAGCGCGGGCGGCTCCCAGGTCCAGAGGACGAAGTGCTGATACAGCCCCAGCGCTGACGCCGCCAGCCAGCCTCCCGCGACCAGCCCCGCCACCAGCAGCCACGGCACGCCCACGGTTCCTATCGACGCCAGCGCAGCTCCGGAGACCGTGTCCAACACCTGCCCATAGCGGGCACCGCGAGGCCAGCGCTCCGCCGCCCCGGTCAGGAGCGCGACCGCGGGTGAAACCAGCTGCCACGCCGCCAGTGCCATCGTGGCCCGCACGTAGGCCCGCACGTCCGGCTCCAGGCGCAGCTCCTTGCGGAAGGCCAGTACCAGCGCCAGGAGCACCGTGGCCCCGGCGGCGGCCTGCTGTATCCCCTCCGCGAGGACAACCCCCACGGCCCACACGGCGAGGACGATGGTGACAGCACGGCGCACGGCGGCTCCCGGTAAGGCCGGCGGTTCTAGAGGCCTTGTCAGCCCTTCGCAAACCCTCGTTACCCTCGGCTAAGCTACTCTCTTTGAGGACCAAGGAACCGGAAGGAAAATGCACTTCGAGCTGGCCTTCGTGTTGATCTTCTCCGTGGCGACGGCAGTGGCCATTGCGGCGCGCTACTTCAAATTCCCCTACACGGTGGCGCTGGTGGTGGCGGGGCTCGCGCTGGGCGCGGTGCATGCCTTCGAGCCTCCCCACCTCACCAAGGGACTGCTGTTCGCCATCATCCTGCCGGGGCTGCTCTTCGAGGCCGCTTTCCACGTCGAGTTCCGCAAGTTCTGGAAGAACAAGCTGGCCATCCACTCCATGGCCATTCCCGGGGTGGCGGCCTCCGGAGCGATCACCGCGCTGATCCTCGCGCCCGTGGTGCAAGAGCTGGATTTCGTCCAGGGCTTCGGCTTCATCCACGCGATGGTGTTCGCCTCGGTCATCGTCTCCACGGACCCGATCGCCGTGGTGGGGCTCTTCAAGGCCCTGGGCGCACCCAAGCGCCTGGCCATCCTGGTGGAGGGAGAGAGCCTGCTCAATGATGGCACCGCCGTGGTGCTCTTCACGCTCGTGGTGGCGGTGGCCCTGGGCGGCGAGTTCACCGTGGCCGGAGCCACGTGGGACTTCGTCAAGGTGGCGGGCATGGGCGTGCTCATCGGTGGTGTGGTGGGCTTCCTCATCGCCCAGGTCATCCAGCGCGTGGACGACGCGATGGTGGAGATCACCCTCACGGTCATCGCCGCCTACGGCTCCTTCGTGGTCGCCGAGCACTTCCACTTCTCGGGCGTCATCGCCACGGTGGTGGCGGGCATGCTGTGCGGCAACTGGGTCGCGCACGTGGGCATGAGCCCCACCACGCGCGTGGCGGTGGCGAGCTTCTGGGAGTACCTGGCCTTCGCGCTCAACTCGGTGGTGTTCCTGCTCATCGGCCTGGAGGTGAAGCTCAGCTCGCTGCTGGCCTCCTGGAAGCCGATTCTCGTGGCGTATGTCGCGGTCGTGGTCGGCCGTGCGCTGGTGGTGTACGGCGTGTCAGGCCTGCTGCGCCTCACGTCCGAGCGCGTGCCGTGGAGCTGGAGCGCGGTGCTCACCTGGAGCGGGCTGCGCGGGGCCATCTCCATGGTGCTGGTGCTGGGCCTGCCGGAGAACTTCCCTCACCGCGAGCTGCTGGTGAACATGACGTTCGGCGTGGTGGTGCTCTCCATCATCATCCAGGGGCTCACCATGGCCCCGCTGCTGCGGCGGCTGGGCATCACCGGCATGAGGGACATCTACCAGGAGAAGTACGAGCTGGCGCGAGGCAAGCTGGGAGCCATCCACGCCGCGCTGACCTCGCTGGAGGCCATGCGCCGCTCGCGCGACATTCCCGCTGACGTGCTGGAGTCCCTGGAGCGGGACTACCAGCAGAAGGCGGTGGCGGTCGAGCAGGAGCTCACCGCGCTCAAGCAGCAGTCCACGCGCTTTCACGAGGAGGAGCACCAGGAGGCAACACGCCGCGTGCTCATCGTGGAGAAGGACTCGCTCATCGCGGCGTACCAGAAGGGGGCCATCGGCAAGGAGGTCTTCGATCAGCTATGCGCTGAGTTGGATGATCGGCTCGCGCAGGCGAAGAGTGCGGAGGAGCACGTGGAGTTGGACGAGGCCTCTTCCAATCCGGCCGTCTCCGGCGCCTGAGCGAGGACCAGGGATACATGAAAATCTGGGTCGATGCCGATGCCTGCCCGGGCCCGGTCCGGGACATCCTCCTGCGTGCCGCGCAGCGCCTTCAGGTTCCCACGGTCTTCGTGGCCAACAAGCGGCTGACCCTGCCTCGCTCGGAGCTCGTCTCCAGCGTGCAGGTGGGCGCTGGGCTCGACGTGGCGGACAGCTACATCGCCTCCTCGGCCCAGGCGGGGGATCTCGCCGTCACGCAGGACATCCCGCTCGCCGCGCTGCTCGTGCCCAAGGGAGTGGTGGTGCTCGACCCGCGCGGAGAGCTCTTCACCGAGGAGAACATCGCCGAGCGGCTCTCGGTGCGGAACTTCATGCAGGAACTGCGCGACAGTGGAGTCCAGACTGGCGGCCCCAGTGGCTTCTCGGCCCAGGATCGCCAGCAGTTCGCCGCCACCCTGGATCGCGAACTCACCCGGCTGCTCAAGAAGCGCTGACACGCTCTCCCAGGGGAAGCTCGACCGTGAAGGTGGCGCCCTGCCCCACCACACTGTCCACGGCCACCGTGCCGCCACTGGCCTCGATGATCCTCTGGCTGATGTAGAGCCCGAGCCCCAGGCCACCGTAGTGCCGTTCCGACACCGCCCGCTCGAAGCGGTGGAAGATGCGCTCGAGCGCCTCCGGGGCAATGCCAATCCCCTCGTCCCGCACGGTCAGCCGCAGCCGCTCACCCAGCGCTTCGAGCCGCACTCGCACTGGCTTGCCAGCCCCGTACTTCAGGGCGTTGGACAGCAGGTTGTCGAGCACCTGCTCGAATCGCAATGGATCCACCCACCCCATCAGGGACGATGGGGCCTCCAGCTCGAGAGAACACCTGGCACGCGTGGCCTGGGGCAAGAGACGCTCCACCACCTCGCGGACGAGCGCCGCGACATCCACCCGCTGCGAATGCATCTCCAATTGCCCTGCCCCAATGCGTGACACGTCGAGCAGGTCGTCCACCAGGTTCATCAACTTCTCCACCTGGCGCTGCGCCGTCTCCACGTGGCCCAGGCTGCGCGCCAGAGAGCCTCCCGCCGACTGGGCCTCGAGCTCGCGCTGGAGCACCTGCAGCTTGAGACTCAACGGCGTGAGGGGTGTCTTCAGCTCGTGGCTCGCCACGGAGAGAAATTCGTCCCGGGTGGCCACCGCCGCCTCGGCGCGCTCCAGGCTCTTGCGCAGCCGGACGGCGTCCACCCAGAGCAACCTCAGCGTCAGCCCCACGCACGCCACTCCCGCCCCGGCGAACACTCCGCGCTGAAACAGCCACGGCGGCTGCTCGACGAGCGGAGGCAACAGCCCGCCCACCACCATCACCCAGACGTCGACGCAGAACGCGGCGACCATGTAGCGCGCCAACCCGGGCCGCTCCACGTACGGGAGCAGCAACGCCACTCCGGCAATGGGCATCAGCAACAGCGCCGCCATCAGGAAGTGCACGAAGAGCGCTCCGATGGCCACCATCACCAACAGCGCATACCCGCTCACCAGCGCCGCACGCTCGGCCTGCCCCTGCCTGGACAGGCGCCGCGCCCACCCGAGCGCCGCCGCATACACGCCGACCGCCCCGGTGCCTCCCGCGAGCGCCACGCTGCGCAGCGCCACCGCGAACGCCGCGTAGAGCAGGTCAAAGCCTACCGCGATGGGCAGCATGAGCTGGAGGAACTGCGTGAGCCGCAGCTGCTTCAGCTCAGCTTCCGAGGATTCACCCAACCCGGCTGGCCTGGCCATGCTCTCCCATACCGGCAGACACAAGCACGAAGGCCTGTCCCCGTCATGGCACGCAGGGGGGAAGCGTTGAGGGATGGATACCTCTGGAAGGAACGTGCCTGGCTAGCGCGCCGGGCTCTCCAGCACCCGCCGCCTGGGCAGGTGCAGCCAGCCCTCGCGCCGCAGCCACAGCGCCCCGGCCACCGTGATCAGCACCGCCGAGGGCAGCCACGCCGCCACCGCGGGCGCCATCCGCTCCGTCATCACCAGCGTGCGGGACACCACCATCAGGCCCCACATCGCCACCGAGATGAGCAGCCCCTCCACGATGGCCGCCGTCAGGTGGCCTCGCCGGTTCTGCCGCAGCGCCAGCCCGATCGCCAGCAGCGCCGCCGGCACGCCCGCCAGCGGATAGGCGAACCGGTTATGCAGCGCCAGCGCGTACTGCCGGGATGCCAGCCCCACCTCGGTGCGCGCGGCGATCTGCTCCTTCAGCTCTGGCACCTGCAGCTGCTCGGGGCGCCCGGGTTGGATGCGGAACGAGCGCGCGGGCACTCCCAACTCGTACTCCGCCTCCTCCAACGTCTTCACCGAGGTGCGCCCATCCGGACGGAACGAGCGCTCCACCACGCCGGTGAGCCGCCAGCGCGTGCCCTCCAGCGGGTACATGGCGTCCGCGTCCAGGCGGCGCTCCAGCTTGAACTGCGGAGTCAACGTCAGCACCGCCACGTCCCGAAAGCCCTCCTCCGCGCTGCCCGCCCGGAGGAAGAAGACGTGTTCGCCCCGCCGGAACCACTGCTTCGGCGTGTAGTAGAGCCGCCAGTCTCCCCACCGGTTGAAGCGCTGGGTGCTGATCTCGTCCACCCGCCGGCTCGCCTTCACCACCACCTTCTCGTCGAAGGCGATGAGCCCCAGGCACGCCGCCAGCGCGCACAGGCCAATGGGCACGTAGAGTGACGCGGGGCCGAACGTCAGCGCGCGCAGGGCCGTCACCTCGCCCCGCTTGCGCAGCGAGGACACCGTCGCCCCGGCCGCCAGCAACAACGCCGCCGGGCCGAGTTGCTGCGTGGCCACCAGCGCCTTGTTCCCGTACAGCCGCATCACGTCCCACACCCAGCCCTCGCCGGTGTACGCGCGTGCCCGGTCCACGAAGTCCACCACCAGGAACACCGTCAGCACCGCGGCGAAGATGCCCACCGCGAAGCGCAGGTAGGTGCGCAGCACGTAGAAGAAGAGCGTCCTCCTCACCGCACCGTCCCCGAGCGGCTCACCCGCCACATGGCAAACAGGCCCAGCGCCATGAAGATGACGTTCGCCAGCTGCCCGGCCACCACCACCGGCAGCTTGCCCTGCGCCCCCATGTGCTCGAACGTGCGGTGCAGCAGGTAGAACAGCACATAGCCGCCCAGCGTCAGCAGATAGCCCCACGCCCTGCCCGCCTGCCGCCTTCCAATGGCCAGCGGCGTGCCCAGCAGCGCGAACGACAGCGGAGCCAGCGCGTTACCCAGCCGGTTGTGCAGCGACATCAGGAACGGCAGCGGGTTGCCTCCGCTCTTCTCCGCCTCATCGGCCGCCAGCAGCAGCTCGCCCGGCGTCATCTCCTCCTTGGGCGAGCGGAACCGGTTCTTGCGGTTGAGCGAGCCGCCCAGGCCCACGGAGATCTCTCCCTCCTCGAAGCGCAGCAGGCTGTAGTCCGTGGTGGAGCGGTTGGCGCGGTGCACCTCGCCGTCCTGCAGCACCAGGCTCAGGGCCTCGCCGCTGCCGCTCGCGCTCACCCGTCCACGCTGAGCCAGCACCAACAGGGGTGAGGACGGCTCCCGGTCATCGTGCAGCAGCACGTGCGTCCAGTTGCCGCCCTCCTGCGAGACACGCTCCGCATAGAGCGTCAGATCGCTCAGGTCCTCGTAGAAGACGCCGGACTTCACATCGCCCGCCACGTTCTTCTTGATGACCTCGTTGACCAGCTCGCGCACGCCCGTCAGTCCCCACGGCTCGCCGGTGAAGGACAGCAGCACCATCAGCCCGCCCAGCACCGCCCCGATGACGACCGGGCCCGCCAGAAGCTGCGTGGGGCTGATTCCCAGCGCCTGCAACGCCGTCAGCTCACGGTCCTCACTCAACCGGCCCAGCCCGAGCAGGATGGCCAGCAGGAACGCAATGGGCAGCGCCATCACCAGGAAGTGCGGCGCCAGGTAGAGGATGAGCCGGCCAATGTCGACCAGCGTGATCGCCGAGCCGAGCAGCACCTCGGTGCCGCGCAGGAACTGCATGACGAACAGCAGCAGGAACAGGAACGCCACCCACACCACCAAAGGGACGAGCAGCTCCTTCAGCAGGTAGCGCGCCAGAATCATCACGGCGTCGCGCGCAGCCCCCGGGCGCCAATGTCTCGCCGGAAGTGCATGCCCTCGAAGCGAATGCCCGCCGCCGTGGCGTAGGCCCTCGCCCGCGCCTCCGCCAGATCCTTCCCCCGCCCGCACACCGTCATCACCCGGCCTCCGGCGGTGACGAGCCCGCCAGCACTGGCCTCCACGCCCGCCAGGAACACGGTGCCGTCCTGTGCCGCCAGGTCCACCCCCTCCATGCGCTGGCCGCGCCGAGGCGTCTCCGGGTAGCCCTCCGCCGCCAGCACCACGCCCACCGAGGCGCCGGGCTCCAGCACCAGCGGCCGCGACTCCAGCTGGCCCCTCGCACAGGCATCCAGCAGGGGCAGCAGGTCCTCCTGAAGCTGGAGCATCAGCACCTGCGTCTCCGGATCGCCGAAGCGCGCGTTGAACTCGAGCACCTTGGGGCCGTTGCGCGTCAGCATCAGCCCCGCGTAGAGCGCGCCCTTGAACGGCGTGCCGCGACGGCGCAGCGTTGCCAGCACTGGACCGATGACGGTCTCACCCACCTGCGCCAGCGCCTCGGGCGAAAGGAATGGCACCGGGCAGTACGCGCCCATGCCGCCCGTGTTGGGCCCCGTGTCGCCCTCCCCCACCCGCTTGTGGTCCTGCGCGGGCGGCAGCAGCACGTACCGCTCGCCGTCGCACAGCGCGATGACGGAGACCTCCTCGCCCTCCAGCAGCTCCTCCAGCACCATGCGCTGGCCCGCCGTCCCCATGGCCGCCACCGCGCGCACCGCCGCCCGGGCCGACTCCGCGTCCGGCGCGACGATGACGCCCTTGCCCGCCGCCAGCCCGTCGGCCTTGACGACAATCCGTCCCTGCGCCACGGCGTAGGCCTCGGCCTCCGCCACGTCGGTGAACACCCGGAAGTCCGCCGTGGGCACGCCCGCGTCGGCCATCACTTCCTTGGCGAAGGCCTTCGAGCCCTCCAGCCGCGCGGCCCCCGCCACCGGACCAAAACAGGGGATCTTCTCCACCTGGAGCAGGTCCGCCACGCCCGCCACCAGCGGCGCCTCGGGCCCCACCACCACCAGGTCCACCTTCTCCCGGTGGGCCAGCTGGGCGATCTGCGAGGCCGCCTCGGCCTTCACCGGAACGTTCGTCCCGAACCGGGCCGTGCCCGGGTTGCCCGGGGCACACAGCAGCGCCGAGAGCTTCGGGCTGCGCGCCAACTTCCATGCGAGCGCGTGCTCGCGGCCCCCCGAGCCCAGGAGAAGGACCCTCACATCACCCCCGCTTGTCCGTGGTGAACAACAGACGCTTGGCGGCCAGGTACGCGGGATCCAACCCCGCCACCTTCACCAGCCGCGCCCGCGCCGAGCCCGGGTTCGAGCTCATCTCCAGCTCCGCCAGCTCCACTTCCGCGGACAGCAGCGTCGGCGCCAGCGTCAGCGCGTCCCGCAGGGCCCGCTTGGCCGGCTCCACCTGCTTGGCCTCAGCCAGCACCAGCCCGTTGGCCAGGTGCGCAATCGGCTGCTGCCGTCCCGCCGCCACCGCCCGCGCGCTCAAGCCCTTGGCCTTGTTCACGTCGCCGCGCTCCAACGCCACCAGCGCCAGGTACGCCGCCGCGCCCGCGTTGTTCGGATCCAGCTCCAGCACGCCGCGCCACAGCCGCTCGGCCCCCGAGCGCTCGCCCAGGTGGAACAGCAGCAGCCCCTCGTACAGCGGAGCCGCCACATCCACGCTCCCGCTCGCCAGGGCCAGAATGGAGCCCTGCATGCCCTCCAGCGTCTCGCCGGGGCGCAGGAAGTACAGCGTCGTCACCGGCTGGGGCGCGAGCCGCATGGGGTCGGACTGCAACGTCTGGTAGAAGAGCTTGAAGGCGTCATCCCGGCGGCCCGCTCCCGCCGCGGCGATGCCCGCCAACAGCCGCGCATCCTCACGCCGGGAGTCCAACCGCACCGCCTCCTGGAAGACCTCCAGCGCCTCGGCGGGCTTCTTCTCGGCCAGCCGCAGCCGCCCCACGAGCACCTTCTCCAGCGGCACATCCTCGAGCTTGCCCTGGAACCCCTCCAGGTGCGGCGCGGCCTTCGCCGCGTCCCCGCGCAGCAGTGACACCAGAAACAGCTGCAGGTGCGCCGCCGGCAGATCCTTGACGACCTTCAGCGCTTCCTCGGCCGCCTTCGCTCCCGCGTCGGTGTTGCCCGCCATGCGCTCGGCGGCCGCGAGGTGCACGAACATCTCAGCCACATCCCGCTCGCTGAAGCGCGCCCGCGTCTTGATCAGCGCGCGCAGCTCCTTCACCGCCGCCGCCGGGTTGTTCTCCACCTGGTAGCGCATCACGGCCAGCGCCATCAGCGCGCGCACGTCGCTGTTCTGGCCCTTGCTCCGCGACTCGTAGAGCTTGCGCGCCTGCTCCACCTCGCCCACCTCCAGATAGATGCGGGCCATGGTCGCCAGGCTGTCCCAGTGCTCGGGGTCCTTCTCCAGGCGTCCCTTGAGCGCCTCGAGCGCCTGCGAGTAGGCCCCGGCCGACTCGTGGGCCAGCGCGCGGTGGTAGTGCACGCGCTGCAGGGTGGGCGCCAGCGCCAGCGCCGCGTCGAAATGCTGGTTGGCCAGCCCCATGGACGTCTGCAGGAAGCTCCGGCCCAGCACCAGATGCGCCTCGGCCTTCTCCAGATCGCTGCCCGTCTTGAGCGTCTCCTCCGCCAGCTCCCGCGCCTTCTCGACCGCTCCCGGCTGATTGGGGCGGCTCATCAGCAGGTTGGCGTGGGCCAGCATCAACAGGGGCGTACGGCCCGCGCGCTCCTCGGAGGCCTCGATGAGCGCGAGCGCCTCGTCATAGGTGGCCTTGTCCAGGCTGGAGCCACGTCCGAGCGCCAGCGCCTGGACATAGCCAGCGATGGCCGCATCGCTGCGAGGATCGAGCAACAGCGCCTGCTGGAAGTCCTCCTCCGCATCCGCGTAGGCGGTGCGCTGATCCTTGGCCAGGTGCTTCACACCCGACTCGAGCCGCTCCACGCTGCTGCCAGTGACGTCCAGGTACCGCAGCTCCCAGCGCGGCAGCACCGCCTGAATCGCCTCCGGAATGGGCGGAGGAGGCGGAGGCGCCACCGGCACGGTGGGATCCGGCTGCTGGGGCTTCATCACCATGAAGTAGTACGCGGCGCCGCCTCCACCGCCGACCAGCAACAGCGCCAGGAGGATTCCGACCACCGCTCCACCACCGCCCGACTTTCGCGCCGCATTGGACGCCGGCGCCGAGGGCACATACGGCTTGGGAGGCGAGGAGCGCACGCCACTGCGAGGCTCGGCCGCCAGCGCTGGAGCGTTGGCGGCGGCGCGGACGCCGCTGCGCGGCTCGAGCGTAAGCGCGGGCGCGCTCGACACATCGGACATGTCAAGGGCCTCGAGCGGAGGCAGCTCAATCTCGCGCGAGCTGGGCGAGGACATGCCGGCGGTGCTCGCCACCTCGGTGACCACCTGAGCCTGCTGGGCGGCTCCGTCCTTCTTCTGACGGCAGTCCTCGCACATGCCGATCGCCTGATCGAACGGATCGGCGAGCGGCTTCTTGCACTCGCGGCAGCCCATGTGCGCCTGGGCCGGTGCGCCCGCGGCCTGTGACCGGGCAGCCCCGGGAGAGGACAGGCGAGGAGCCGGAGCCACCGGCGGCGGGGGCGCCGCGGGCGGAGGCCCCAGGAAGTCGAGCAGCGGATCCTCGGCAGCGGCCTGGCGCGGGGCGGGAGCCGCGGGCCGGGGAGCGGCAATCCCGGGAGAGGCCCTCTGCGGAGCGGGGGCGGCTACGTCGATCCCATCGAACAGCGGATCCGGCGCCGGAGACTCACCCGGCAGGGGACTGAAGTCGTTGAGCAGATCCATCCCCGCGGCCGAGCTGGAGCCCGGAGGCGCCAGCCTGGGCGCGGACGAGGACATGGGACGGGGAGGCCCTGCGGGCGGCGCGGCCTGAGCGGCGGGCGCGGCGGGCATGGAGGCGTCGGGTGCCGAGGCGTCTCGCTTGACGAGCTGAAGGTGCCGACAGCGGGGGCACTGCGCACGAACCCCCTTCGGCGAGATCAACCGGTCATCGATCGCGTAAGCAGCCGCACATTTCTGGCAGACGATCCGCATGGTTCAGTGACGGAAGTGTCGCACTCCCGTGAGCACCATCGCTAGGCCATGTTCATCAGCCGCGGCGATAAGTTCCGCGTCACGGACCGAACCCCCGGGCTGAATGACGCAGGAGGCCCCCGCCCGGGCCGCCTCATCCAGGCCGTCCCTGAAGGGGAAGAAGGCATCCGAGGCCACGGCTGCCCCCTTGAGGGCCGCCCCACCCCGGGCCGCGGCGATCTTCACCGAATCCACACGGCTGGTCTGTCCTCCACCGGCGGCGAGTAGACGGTCCGTGCTGGCGAAGACGATGGCGTTGCTCTTGACATGCTTGCATACCCGCCAGGCGAAGCGCAGGGCCTTCTCCTCCTCGGCGGTGGGCTGGCGCTTACTGACGACCTTCCACTCAAGTGGGGGCTCGGCCGCATCCTTGTCCTGCAGGAGCAGGCCACCGGACACGCTCCGGGCCTCCAGCTGAACCCGGGGCCGGGCCTGGGGCGAGGCCAACGCGGGGCCGGCCTCCAGGAGCCGCAGGTTCTTCTTGGCGCTCAACACCTGCATCGCGTCCGGCGAGTAGGAGGGAGCGATGACCGCCTCCAGGAACGTCTCCGCCAGCGCCTGGGCACACGCCGTGTCCACCTCCCGGTTGAGGGCGACGATGCCACCAAAGGCGGACACCTCGTCCGCCGCACGAGCGGTGCGGTAGGCGCGCTCCAGCGACGCATCCAGTGCCACGCCGCACGGGGTGTTGTGCTTGATGATGACGGCGCAGGGCTGTTCGGGGAACTCGAGCACCAGCCCCAGGGCCGCATCCAGGTCCAACAGGTTGTTGTAGGACAGCTCCTTGCCCTGCAGCACCTTGGAGAACGCCACCGTGGGCTCGGCCGGAGCGGCGTACTCCCGGTAGAAGGCGCCGCGCTGGTGGGGGTTCTCGCCGTAGCGCAGGCCCTGCACCTTCTGGAAGGCCAGCGACAGCTCAGCCGGGAAGGGCTCCTGGGCCTGGCCGGAGAGCCACCCGGCGATGGCCGCGTCATACGCCGCCGTGTGCGCGAAGGCCTTGCGCATCATCCGGCGCCGCGTCTCCTCGCCCACCTGGCCGGCCCTCTCCAGCTCCTCCAGCACCGCCGGGTAGTCATCCGGGTCCACCACCACGGTGACGTGGCGCGAGTTCTTCGCCGCCGCGCGCACCATGGCCGGGCCGCCAATATCGATCTGCTCGATGACGTCGGCCTCGCTGGCCCCGGAGGCCACCGTCTGGCGGAAGGGGTACAGGTTCACCGCGACGATGGAGATGGGGGGGATGCCATGGGTGGCCATCTCCGCCCGGTCGCTCTCCACATCCAGCCGCCCCAGAAGGCCGCCGTGGATGCGGGGGTGCAGGGTCTTCACCCGGCCGCCGAGAATCTCCGGACTCTGCGTGTGCTCGGAGACCTTGGTTGCGGGGACACCAGCGGCCTGCAGCGCCGCCAGGGTGCCTCCCGTGGACAGCAGCCGGAAGCCGCGCTGAACCAGCCCCTGCGCGAAAGGGACCAGCCCGCGTTTGTCGGAAACGCTGAGGAGAGCCAGCACGAGTGGGTGCGCCTCGCGGTCAAAGGGACGCGGCGGGTGTTAGCAACCGCCCCCCAAGGTGTCAACGCGCCGCGCAAGCCGGGTCTTCCCCCGGCTCCTGGCGGCTCAGGGCTTGCGGGCCGACACGGGCGGCTCGGCCTCGGTGGCCTCGCGCAGCTTCATCAGGCCCCGCGTCTCCACCTGGCGGATGCGCTCGCGGGTGAGGTTCATGATCTCCCCCACCTCCTCGAGGGTAATCCCGCCCTTCTCGGCCACGTCCAGAGCACAGGTGTGCTCCAGCTCGGTGATCTCCTTGTCCGGGAAGTTGAGCTTGATGGAGCCCGTCTCCGGGTTCACATCCAGATACAGGTTGTGCTTGCACGAGACGAACAGGCATGGCCGCGGGCCATTCACGCAGTCGGCGCGGGTGCGCGGCCGCTGGGATTCGATCTGCGTGAGCAGCTCGGACTCCTCGGGATCCACCTGCCCCGCCAGCCGGCGCCGACGCAGGTCGCGCGCCATCTCCTTGCGCGACATCGTCTTCGAGCGGCGTCGCTCCGCCGGCTGTCCATCCTCCGCCGCGCCCTCCTCCTCGCCCTGAAGTTGCTTCACTTCCGACATGTCCCCTCCAGATGTAGCCAATCTATCCGGTTGTCCAGGCCTGTAGCATCCTATAGCGAACCGGGCGTTTCGTCTCCGTGCGCCGTCACGGCACTGCCCAGACGTGCCACATCCCGGACGAGATCCTGCGCGCGACGCCGCAGGTTTTCCAACTGCTCCTCCAGCGCCTGCCGGTATTCGCCGCCGAACGGACGCCCGCCCAGCTCGCTCTGGAAGCCGTTGAGCACCACGGACAGGTCCCGCTCGAGCTGGTCAATGTGGTTCTTGTGGAAGAGGAACGAGCGCTTGATGTCCTCCAGCGTGTGTCCCTCGGCCATCATCTTCTTGATGGCGTTGATGCGCCGCACGGCCTCCACCGGGTAGAGCCCCAGGCTGCCCTGGTGCTTGCCCTTGCGGCCCACGCGGCGGCTGCGCGGCAGCAACCCCGCCTGGACGTACTTGCGGAAGGTCGCCTCCGAGAGC
>DASVVJ010000042.1:0-3085 GCA_036389955.1 Myxococcaceae bacterium | reverse complement strand
CCCGGACACACCACCGCATGCCTCACGCCGCCGCGTACCAACTCCTCCAGCAGGGCCCGGGCCCAGAGCTGGTTAAGGTTCGCGTCGGACATCCCCGCCTCCGAGCGCCCGCAGCATCGCCAGGCTCTTCATCTCCGTCTCCCGCCACTCCGCCTCCGCGCTGGAGCCCTGAACGATGCCCGCTCCCACGAAGATGCGGGCCTTGTCGCCACGCACCAGCGCCGAGCGCAGCGCCACCGCCATGTGCGCCTCCGTCGGCCCGATCCACCCCACCGGCCCCGCGTACCAGCCGCGATCCAGCGCCTCGTGCTCGTGCAGGAAGCCCAGGGCGTGATCCCTCGGCACGCCGCCCACCGCCGGCGTGGGGTGCAGCGCCGCCACCACCTGGGCCGGGCTCACGCCCTCGCGCAGCTCGGCGCGGATGCCGGTACGCAGGTGCACCACGTTCTTCAAGGTGAGCAGCGCGGGCTCGGCATCCGCGGTGACGCGCTCGGCGATGGGCCGCAGCGCCGAGAGGATGTAGCGCACCACCGACTCGTGCTCCCGGCGATCCTTGTCGCGCCCGCCCAGCCCCTCGGCATAGCCCGGCGCCGCCGAGCCCGCCAGGGCCTCCGTCTCCAGCACCCGCCCGTCCACCCGGCACAGCGTCTCCGGCGTGGCGCCCACGAAGGCTGCCCCTTCCGGCGCCCGGAAGAGGAAGGTGACGCAGCGCGGATTCTGCTCGCGCAGCCGGGCCAGCACATCCACCAGATCGAAGGCGCTGGTACCCTCGGCCTCTACCGCCCTCGCCATCACCACCTTCTGAAGCCTGCCCGACGAGATCGCCTCGATCGCGCGGTTCACCCGGGCCTCGAAGGCCTGCCGCGAGGAGGACAGCCTCAGCCCCATCGGCTCGCGCCCGGGGTGGCGATAATTCTCCGGGAAGCACGCGCGCACCCGCTCCAGCCGCGAGCGGACGGCGTCCTCCCCGCCCGCGTCCTCCCGGGCGAACGCCGCCACCGCCATGCCCTTGCCCACGCGCCACGCGAGCAGCTCGGGCAGCGTCCAGCGCGCGAAGCCGTGCGCCCGCCAGCTCGCATCCGAGGGCGGCGTGGCCGCGAAGCGGATGCCCCCGAACCAGGGGCCCGGCAGCCGCTCCGGAGGCGTCTCCAGCCAGCGCAATTCCACCTGCGAGGCGAGCGTCTCCAGCATCCCGCTCACCTCGGCGGCGCTCCGGGCCTCCATCACCGCCGCCTCGCCCCAGCCCGCCACGGCCTCCTGAGTCAGCGGCCGCTCCCAGTACACCGAGGGCACGCCCAGCAAGCCGGCTCCCGCAAGAGGATCCACCGCGGCCAGGGTCATCATCCCGGCCACCCAGCGCTGCCCCTTGGCGGGATTGAGCGTCGTCATGGGCCTCTTCCGGGCGGACAGGGCCGCCCTTCGCAGGTTGTCTTCTACGCGATTCCGGATATACATGCACAAGGAGTTCAAAACCACGTGAACTCCACGGTGGGAGGTCATGTGGGAGTAAGGCGGACCGAAGAGGCGGCGCGAGAGGTCGCTCCTCCGAAGCCGGGGCCCGGTCGTGTCCACCGGGATGCGCGCCCTCAGGGAACGTGCGTCACGGTAGGCCGGCTGGAGATCGGCGGGCCAGGCTTCGTGGTGATGGCGGGGCCGTGCGCCGTGGAGGACACGGAGCAGATGGCGACGGCGGCCCAGGCGGTGGCGGTGGCCGGAGCCCACGTGCTGCGGGGGGGGGCGTTCAAGCCGCGCACCAGCCCCTATGCCTTCCAGGGCCTGGGCGAGCCGGGCCTCCACCTGCTGGCCGAGGCCGGGCGGCGCCACGGGCTGCCACTCATCAGTGAGATAATGGATGCTTCTCAGCTCCCGCTGATGCTGGAGTCCACGGACATCCTCCAGGTGGGCGCTCGCAACATGCAGAACTTCACGCTGCTGCGGGCGCTGGGCAAGGTGCGCAAGCCGGTGCTGCTCAAGCGCGGGCTGGCGGCCACCATCGAGGAGTGGCTGCTGGCGGCCGAGTACCTCTTAGAGGGCGGCAACGAGCAGGTGATGCTGTGCGAGCGCGGCATCCGCACCTTCGAGCCGGCCATGCGCAACACGTTGGATCTGGCCGCGGTGGCCTATGTGAAGGAGCGCTCGCACCTGCCGGTCATCGTAGATCCCTCGCATGCGACGGGAGATCCGAACCTGGTGGTGCCCATGTCGCTGGCGGCGGCGGCGGCGGGCGCGGATGGGCTGTTGGTAGAGGTACACCCGTGGCCGGAGCGCGCGCTGTGTGATGGGCGCCAGGCGCTGAGCCCCGAGCGCTTCCAGTATTTGATGCGGCGTTTGCCTGCTGTGTTACATGCCGTGGACCGTCATCTTTGGAGCCCGGAGATTCCGGCTCAGCTCGCGAGGGCACGATGAGTACTGAAGTCCGTCAGATGTTCTCCTCCATCGCCACGCGGTACGACGTGACGAACGAGGTGCTCTCGTTTGGCATCCACCGGCTGTGGCGGCGCGCGGCGGTGCGCTACAGCGGCGCCAAGCCGGGAGACAGCGTGCTCGATTGCGCCACGGGCACCGGAGACCTGGCGCTGGTGTTCAAGCGCAAGGTGGGTGACTCGGGCCGCGTGGTGGGCACGGACTTCTGCCCCGAGATGCTGGAGAGCGCTCCCTCCAAGGCCCAGAAGGAGGGGCTGAAGGTGGAGTTCCAGGTGGCCGACGCCATGGCCCTGCCCTTCGCGGATGCGACCTTCGATGTGGCCTCGATCGCCTTCGGCATCCGCAACGTGGATGACCCGGTGAAGTGCCTGAAGGAGATGGCACGGGTGGTGAAGCCCGGCGGGCGCGTGGTGGTGCTCGAGTTCGGCCAGCCGCAGGGCCCGTTCGGCGCGCTGTTCCGCTTCTACAGCAAGACGATCATGCCGGCGATCGGTGGGCTGCTGACCGGCAACCGCGCGGCGTATGAGTACCTGCCTCGGACCGCGGCCGCGTTCCCCGCAGGCGAGCGGTTCCTGCAGTTGATGGATCAAGCCGGGGCCTACCGTGAGCGGGTGGCCAATCCCATGACGTTCGGGACCTCCTACGTCTATGTCGGAACGGT
>DASVVJ010000041.1:0-9090 GCA_036389955.1 Myxococcaceae bacterium | reverse complement strand
CGAGTCCGGCCACCTGCTGCCCGTGCCGCGCGGCGCCGAGACGCTCGACATCATCGCGGAGAACGTGCGGCTGGCTCAGGCGGCGCTGCCAGTGCCGCTGGCGCTGGAGAACATCGCCACCCTTTTCGACTGGCCCGCGCCGGCCTTCACCGAAGCGGAGTTCCTCGCCGGGCTGCTCTCGCGCACCAACGCCCTGCTGCTGCTGGACGTGGCCAACCTGCACGCCAATGCGCAGAACCTCGGCACGGATGCCGCGGCCGTGCTCACCACCGTGCCGCGCGAGCGCCTGGCCTACGTGCACGTCGCCGGAGGCATCCGGCGTGGCGGCCTCTACCACGACACCCATGCGCACCCGGTGCCGGAGGGTCCCCTCGCGCTGCTCGAAGCGCTGGCCGAGCGGCTGGGCCCGGTGCCGGCGCTGCTGGAGCGTGACGACCACTTCCCGCCCGCGGAAGAGCTGAGCGCGGAGCTTCGGGCCATCGAGGCGGCCCTGGCGCGCGGCGTGGCGAAGTGGAAGTCCGCGTCGGCCCCGCTGCCCCAGGTGCCCTCCTTGGCCACGGGCCCCGTGGAGGCCCGGCCGTGAGCACGCGGGAGGCCCGGGAGCGGCTGGCGGAGGCTCAGGCGGCGCTGGCACAAGCGCTCGCCCGGGGCACACCAGTCCCCACCGGCTTCGACGCGGAGCGGGTACACGAAACAGCCAAGGCCCTGGTCTCCAAGCGCCGCAGGTGGGTGGAGCGAAGCTGGCCCCGGCTCGCAGCGGCACTCGGAGAAAGCTTCCGCGCACGGTTCGAGCCCTGGGCCCGCGTACACCCGATGGAACTCGAGGCCAGCCCGCTGGCGGATGGGCGCCGCTTCGCCGACTCCCTGCTCGAAGCCGGTGCGTTCCCCGACGAGGCCCGCGACGAGCTGCTCACCTTCGAGGTGCGCTACCGCCTCACCGAAACGGGGCTCGTGGCCCGGCGGGGCCTCACCCTGCAATCTCAGCGCGTGGGGAAAGCACGGCTGCTTGCCGCCCGGCTGCCAGGCGGGCGAGTGCTCCGGCTGCGGCTCCCTTTCTGAGGCGTGAGAGCGGGCCTACCTCAACCGACTTGCGTCCCCCCCACTGGGAGCCGCTACGGTCCGCGCTCCAGCCGGGAGCACCGCACAACATGACGGATTCGTACTGGGAGAAGGAGAAGCAGCCCAAGCCCCCCTCACGCATGCCGTGGGCGATAGCGGCCCTGGTGCTGCTGGTGGCGGGCGGAGCGGGCTACCTGGGCCTGAGCACCTACCGCGCGCTTCAGGAGCGCGCCGCGACGGCCGAGGCCGAGGCCCTCAAGGCCCACGAGCGCGCCAAGGCGTCGGAGCTCGCGCACCGGGCGCTGGAGGACAAGCTGGCGGCCATCGAGGCCGAGCGCGCGAAGCTGGCCTCCGAGCGGGAGCGGCTGTCCACCGAGCGTGACCAGCTGTCCACCGAGCGCGACGTGCTCTCCAAGGCGGTGCAGGAGAAGGAAGCGGAGCTGGCGCGCCTGAAGGCCACGTACACGGACCTCGAGGAGAAAATGAAGGCGGAGATCGCCGAGGGAGAGATCCGCCTGTCCCAGGCCGAGGGCCGCATCCAGGTGGACCTGGTGGACAAGATCCTCTTCGACTCGGGCGAGGCGAAGCTGACCGAGCGTGGCGCCGAGGTGCTCACGCGTCTGGGCGGAGTGCTGGTGAGCGTGGAGGGCCGCAGCATCCAGGTGTCGGGCCACACGGATGACAGCCCGCCCTCGCAGCGGCTGGCGGCCACGTTCCCCACCAACTGGGAGCTGTCGGTGGCGCGCGCGGTGAACGTGGTGCGCTTCCTCCAGGAGAAGGCGAAGCTGCCGGCCAAGCGGCTGGTGGCGGCGGGCTACGGAGACACGCACCCGGTGGCCAGCAACGCCACGCCGAAGGGGCGCGCGCGCAACCGGCGCATCGAGATCCTCCTCATTCCGGATCTGCCGGCCGCCAAGCCCGCCGAGCTGACCAATTCTAACCCCGAAGCGAAGAAGCCAGTGCCGTAAGCTAGAGGCATGTCGACCCGCAAGCAGATCGAGCAGCAGGCGCTTCAAACCATCGACGAGCTGGAGCGCATCATCAAGGGCGAGAAGATCCCTGGGAGCCACCCGCTCCCGAAGCCCGACGCCCTGCTCTACGTAGCGCTGGATTCACGCCAGCGCGCGGAGGCCTCGCTGCTCGAGGAGCTCATCGACATCGTGCTCCCCGAGCTGGGCCTCCGGGCCAGGACCATCCGCGCCCATTACTCCTCCGAGGATGCGGTGGGCGAGGTGGAAACCCTGGCGGGCACACAGCCCGCACGGCACCGCCAGGCCGAGTGGCTCGACGTGCCGGGACACCGGATCCAGGGCAGCCGCCCGTTCCTCGGCGCCGCCAAGGACGCCCAGGAGGGTGAGACCGGAATGCTCATCAGCCACGATCTCTGGCTGCTGACGGACGGACGGCTGGTGGAGGTCTGCGCCGTGGCGCGCACGCACCTCGTGAACAAGCGGCTCCTCAAGCAGTGGGCCATCCTTCAGACGCAGGTGCTCAAGCCGCAGGAGGCGGTGGCCGACTTCTCCTTCGACGGAATCGTCATGAGCCTGCGCAACCAGCTCCACCTCCAGCAGCCCGAGTTCGCGGACAAGCACGCCCCGGATCTCCCCGAGCGCCAGGCCCGCTTCGATGCCGTGGCGACGGCGTACACGGACCTGGTCTCGACCTTCGCCGAGGACCTGCGCCGGGCCGGAGACAGCCCGGCCTGAGCCGGGGTCATCCCACCGCGCGCGCGACGTCATCGATGCTCAGCGGCTCCGCGAAGTGGTTCTTGAGCCAGCCATCCGCCAGGAGGCCGGTGGCGACATCAAGCCTCTACTGAGCGGGGCTTCAACTGGCGGCCGGTGCCCTGGTAGGAAGAGGGAATGAACATGCACGGTGGGCAGTCCTTGTCTCGAGGTTGGAGCCGAGCCGGAGCGGTCCTCCTGGTACTCGTGGTGCTGAGCTGCTCGGACAACGGGCCTCCGCAGGACGACCCGCCGGACAACCCACCGGAAGATCCGGGAGGGGACCCTGGCGAAGACCCGGGGGAAGACCCAGGAGAGGACCCGGGGGAGGATCCGCCACCGCCGCCCCCTCCCCCGCCGCCACCGCCGCCGCCGCCGCCCCCTCCCCCTCCGCCCGAGCCCACCTTCGTCACGAAGAGCTTCACCAACCCCCTGCAGATCTCCATCCCCGGTGGGGGCAATGTCGAGACGTGCGCCGATCCCGCGGTCATCCGCGGCCAGCAGCAGGGCGACACCGCCTGGTACATGTACTGCACGTCCGATCCTCTCAATGATCAGGACAAGGACTCGTCAGGCAACTACAGACGGCGCCTGATCCCCATGCTCAAGTCCACGGATCTGGTGAGCTGGACCTACGTCGGAGACGCGCTCTCCGCGCCGCCCACCTGGGCACGGCCTACCTCGGGCATCTGGGCACCCGAGATCGCCTTCTTCGACAACAAGTACCACCTCTATTACACGGTGGTGGACACGGTGGCCGGTGGCAGCGCTATCGGCGTGGCCACCAGCACCAGCCCCACGGGCCCCTGGACCCAGGCCAGCAAGGCCACCGTGGAGCCGCACGAGGCACCCTGCTGCCGAGGCAACGGAACCCGGTGGACGTTTGATCCCGAGGTGCTCATCACCGCCGACGGCAGCAAGTACATCTACTACGGCAGCTATTTCGGCGGCATCTCCGCGCGCAAGCTCTCCGAGGACGGCCTGACCTCGGATGTGGCCTCGCAGGTGCAGATCACCATCCCCAACCGCTACGAGGCCGCCAGCGTCATCCACCACGGTGGCTACTACTACCTGCTCGCCTCCGCCATGAACTGCTGCAACGGCCTGGTCACCGGCTACAGCGTGTTCGCCGGGCGCTCCCAGGATCCGCTGGGGCCCTTCGTGGATCGCGAGGGCGTCTCGCTCACCGCCCCCCGCGTGGGCGGCACGCCGGTGCTCGGCCTCAATGGCAACCGCTGGGTGGGAACGGGCCACAACTCGTTCCTCACGGACCTGGGCGGCCAGGACTGGATCATCTACCACGCCCTGGACAGGACCAACCCCTACATGGCCCCCGCCGCGGCCGGCGGTCTGATCACCCGGCGTCCGGTGTTGATGGATGCGCTGGACTGGGTGGACGGGTGGCCGGTGACGCGCGGAGGCCAGGGTCCCTCGGACACCGAGCAGCCCGCGCCCGCGGGCGAGCAGGAGAACACCAAGAGCCGCTACACGATGGTGCTGGCGAAGCAGGACGAGCCCGGGGCACTCATTCCCGCGGCCTCGGACGAGTTCAACGCCCCGGCACTCGGCGCGCAGTGGAGCTGGGTGCGTCCTCCGCCCGCCTCCGAGTTCGGACTGGAGAATGGCGCCTTCCACTTCAAGACCCAGGCGGCTGACATCTACGAGGACAGCGACACCGCCTCCATCCTCTGGGAGCAGGCCCCTGCCGGCAACTACCTGGTCGAGACGAAGCTCTCGATGAACCTGCCTGCGTCGGGCTGCTGCCAGAACTTCGTCCAGGGGGGCCTCGTGCTCCACAGCGACGAGGACAACTACGTGAAGCTCATCCAGCTCTCGTACTGGGATACGCGCCAGGTGGCCTTCGCCAAGGAAGTGGGGGCTGGCGGGCCCGCGGGCTACCCGCGCTACGGCGAGACCGCGGGCGGCCCCGCCGCCGAGACCCTGTGGCTGCGGGTCGCCCGGCGCATCGTGGGGCAAGAGGAGTACTTCACCGCGTACTCCAGCCGCGACGGCAGCCTCTGGAGCCGCGCGGGAACGTGGACCCACAACCTGGGAACAGGGGCACGCATTGGCCTGGTGTCCCAGGCCGGAGCGGGCTTCGTCGCCACCTTCGACTATGTCCGCGTCTACGAACTGAAGGACTGAAGGGACTCATCTCGCTGAAATCCCCCTCTCACTCCTGTGAAGACCGCGAGGTCTTCGCAGGGAGGTTTCCCGATGAGCCCGCGTCGCCTGCTGCTCGCTTCCTTGTCCGCTGTCCTCCTGAGTTCCGGAGGCGCTCACGGCGCGCCACCGCCCCACGCCTCACAGCTCATCACCGCGGAGGGGCTCGCGAACCATACCCAGGTGCTGGCCTCCGACGCGTTCGAGGGGCGCGCTCCCGCCACCGCGGGGGAGGAGCTCACCATCAACTACCTGAGGGATCAGTTCGCGAGTTATGGCCTGCAGCCGGGCAACAACGGGAGCTGGTTCCAGACGGTGCCCCTGGTCAAGCTCACTCCGGATCCGGCCACCCGGCTACACATCACCGGAGGCGCGGCGCCCCTCGAGCTCGACAACCGTCAGGACGTGGTGGTGTGGAACCGGCGGCTCACCGAGTGGACGGCGCTCACGGAGAGCGAGCTGGTGTTCGTCGGTTACGGCGTCAACGCGCCAGAGCTGGGCTGGGATGACTTCAAGGGCCTGGACGTGACGGGCAAGACGCTCGTCGTGCTGGTCAACGATCCGGACTACGGCCAGGAGAGCGGTGACTTTCAGGGCCGGCGAATGACGTACTACGGCCGCTGGAGCTACAAGTACGAGGAGGCAATGCGGCGCGGGGCCGCGGGGGTGTTGATCGTCCACGAGGATGCGCCCGCCGGCTACCCGTGGAGCGTGGTGGTTGGAAGCTGGGCGGTCCGTCCCCGCTTCGACATCCCGCCCACGCCGGGAAGCCCCGAGCGGCTGGCGATGGAGGGATGGGTCACCCGCGAGGCGGCCGGGCGCCTGTTCACCGCGGCGGGCCAGGACTTCGCCGCGCTCAAGCAGCAGGCGCGAAGCAAGACCTTCCAGCCGGTGCCGCTGGGCTTGAAGGTCTCCACCCGCATCTTCCACTCGATGGAGACCAGTGAGTCGCGCAACGTGCTCGGGCTGCTGCCGGGGCGCCAGCGGCCCGAGGAGGTCATCATCTACATGGCGCACTGGGATCACCTGGGCAAGAACGACAGCCTGCCGGGCGACAAGATCTTCAACGGCGCGGTGGACAACGCCACCGGCGTCGCGGCCCTGCTCGAGCTGGCCAAGGCCTTCGGGTCCATGAATCCCGCACCGAAGCGGTCGATCCTCTTCCTGGCGGTGACCGCCGAGGAGAGTGGCTTCTGGGGCTCGTGGTACTACGCGGAGAACCCGGTGTACCCGCTCGCGCAGACGGTGGCGGGCATCAACTTCGACATCCTGAACGTCAACGGGCCCACCCGGGACGTGGTGGTCGTCAACCGCGGCGCCTCCGAGCTCGAGGACTACCTGGAAGATGTCGCCTGGCCGGGGCAGCGCTACCTGACCGAGGAGGATGCGCCGGAGCAGGGCTTCTTCTACCGCTCGGATCACATCTCGTTCGCCAAGGTGGGCGTGCCCGTCGTCTACACGAAGAGCGGCGTGGACCTGGTGCAGGGAGGCGTCGAGGCCGGCCAGGCGGCGCTGCAGCGCTGGACCCAGAACGACTACCACAACGTCACCGACGAGTTCCGGCCCGAGTGGGACCTGACGGGGATGGCGGAGGACGTGCGCCTGTTCTTCGAGATGGGCCGCCGCCTGGCCGACTCGCATGCCTGGCCCAACTGGCACGAGGGCAACGAGTTCCGGCCGATCCGCGACGCCAGCCGGGGCGAGTGAGGGTTAGCCTATGCGCCCGGGACGGTCAGCACGACCTTGCCCACCGTCTCGCGGCTCTCCAGCCGGCGGTGAGCCTCGGCGGCCTCGGCCAGCGGGAGCTTCAAGCCCACGAGGATCCGGAGGCTTCCGCTCGAGACCCTCTGGATGAGCGACGACAGGGCCCAGTGGTGCAGCCCTGGCGAATGGGGCGTGTGCAGCCAGTACGCGCTCACCTTGAGGGACTTCGCGAACAGCGCCTCCACGTCCACCGGCGGAGGCGAACCGCTCGCCGAGCCATAGCTGACCAGGTGTCCGAACGGCGCGAGCACCTGGAGACTCGCGGCCCAGGTGCTCGCTCCCACCGCATCCAGGACGAGCTCCACACCTCGTCCTCCCGTGCGCCGGTGGACCTCCGCCACCACGTCCTCGTGGTCGTAGCGAATGACCTCCTCCACGCCGAACTCCTGGAGGAGTTGAGCCTTCGAGGCGCTCGACACCGTCCCGAAGACCCGTGCCCCCGCCGCCCTGGCCAGCTGCACCGCCAGCACGCCCACACCGCCGGCCGCCGCATGGATGAGCACGGACTGGCCCTCCTGGACGTGACTCACGGTGTGGAGCAGGTGGTACGCCGTCAGCCCCTGCACGGGCACCGCGGCCGCCACCTCGAAGGACACGCTGTCCGGCAAGAAGACGAGGCCACTGGCCGGGGCCTGCACGAGTTCGGCGTAGCTGCTCTTGACCAGGGCAACGACGCGGCGGCCCACGAGCGACGCATCCACGCCAGGCCCTACCGCCGAGACGACGCCGGCGGCCTCGCTCCCCAGGATTCGCGGCAGAGGCACCTGCGCGTCATAGAGCCCCCGCCGCCGCTCCGTGTCCGCGAAGTTCACTCCCGCCGCGTGAACCCGGAGCAGGACTTCTCCCGGCCCCGGCTCAGGCTCCGGTACTTCTTCGAGACGCAGCACCTCGGGCCCACCGGTCTGGTGATAGCGAATCGCTCTCATGGTTACCTGGGTCGCGCACTCTTCGCGGCGAACTCCTGCAGGAGCCCTTCGTACGAGGACATCTCCGGGAACTTCGCGTAGGAGTGCACCGCGGCCGTCGCCGCCCAGGGCAGCTTCTCCTCCGTGTAGGTCTCGATGTACGGCACGTACCAGTTCCAGTCATCGAGCATGCTTGGCCGCATGTTCACGAAGAAGTCCACGCCTTCGGGCCGCGTGAACATCCACGTCATGCAGTAGCCGCAGAACATGTGTTTCGTTGGCCCATGCAGCCCGCCCACCACCGGCTCTCCGGAGATGACGTGAAAGCCGGGCGTGGGCACCGCCAGCGAGAGGCTGTACGCGCTGGAGCTCATGCGCTGACAGCCGGTGCAGTGACACGCCATGGACAGGAGCGGCGGCAGGGTGACGCGCAGGCGGACCTTGCCGCAGCGGCACCCTCCCTCCCAGGGCAACTTCCAATCGGACGCGGGGGTTTCCATGGCGCAGCAGTGTAGCCTGCCCTCCGGATGGCTCACGAACGAAAGCCCTTGTACCGCAAGGTGAACACCAAGGCCCGAGGTGTACACCATGCCTCGGGCGGTGACTTTCGCCACGAGCGCAACACGAAGCAGCTCAAGGACTCAGACGCCATCCGGGGGCGGATGCACGGCAGGAATGACCGGGGACTCGACTACACGCCCCTCTTCAAGTTCCTGCTGTCGAGCGTGGGGCGAAACTGGGACGAGGTCTATCGCGAAGCCGTTGCCCGGCTCGACCGCGAGGAACCGATCTTCTGGTTGGTCGCCCTCCAGGAAAAGGACAGACAACCCTTTGTCCGGATGGGAGAGAGCACCTACTACAGCGGGCTCTTCGTGGATGACGCCAACCTGCTGCAGGTCGTCGACCCCTCGGTCACGGTCGAGACGATGGTGCCAAGCTGCGGCTGTTGCACCCATACCTTCAACGGCGTTCGGTTTACCCGCCCGTACTCGCCTTGAAGGCCCACGCTTTCTCCACCGGGCTATTTCACCTGGACCGTCACACCCGCCGAGGTGGTGACATGCCCCGCCGCGTCGTACGCCCGAGCCGTCAGCGTGTGGCTGCCCTTGGGCACTGACAGCGTGCTCCACCCCATGCTGTACGGAGACGTGGTGTCGGTGCCGATGAGGCTGGCTCCGGGTACGTGCCGGCCGTGCCATCGGCACAGGAGCCGTAAGTGTGGCCGAAAGCCCGCGTCTCACTGGCGTGGGAACTGCACCAGGCGCGGCACATGGCCGGGGTTCCGGAGCTGAGTCAGCTGGAGCACCCGGAGTTGCGGCAGCTGCCCCCCTACTTCATGCGCGTGGGTTCGCAGTGGCGGGGCGTCACCCGCAGCCCAGATGTTCCAACGGACTACTCGAACCGGTTCTGCCGGAGGAGTGCCGGCGAAGTCCTGGAGCATGTGTTCCTCCAATGGAAGCTCGGTCCGCCCACGC
>DASVVJ010000040.1:0-8117 GCA_036389955.1 Myxococcaceae bacterium | reverse complement strand
CAGGTGAATGGCGTTCTCGGCCCCGGCGGTGTGCGCGTGCGCCACGTGCGCGGACTTGCCCTGCGCCACACAGCGCAGCAGCAGCATTCCCCGCTGCGCTGTGCATGGCTTCAGCCCGGTGGGCTCGCCCACGATGGCCGCATCCAGCGTGCCGAGCGACGGCAGCACCGTGCCCAGCCCCGCGCCGCCCGTCTCCTCCTCGGCGGTGAAGGCAAAGAGCACCTCGCCCCGGCCTTCCAGGGTGGAGGGGTTCTCCAGCAGCGAGCGGGCCGCCAGCAGCATGGCCGCGACACAGCCCTTGGCGTCATTGCTGCCCAGGCCGTACAGCTTGCCGTCGCGCCACACCGGCTTCTGCGGCTCCAGCGTCCACCCCGCGCACGGGGGCACGGTGTCCAGGTGCGAGTTGACGAGCAGGCGCCGAGGCCCGCTGCCCACCGAGAACCACAGGTTGGCGCCCTGGCGCTGCACGCGCGCACCCCAGCCCTCGGCCCAGGCGGCGACCTGATCGGCCAGACGGCTCTCCTGTCCGGAGACGCTAGGGGTGGCTACCAGGGACTCGAGCAGAGTGGCCGGCGTCATGAAGTACCTCCAGGGATCCGGGAGGGAGCCTCGCGCACCACCATGGTGCCGCTCCCTTCGTTGGTGAAAACCTCTTCCAGCAGGGCGTTGGGCTGCACGCCGCTCACCAGGTGCACGCTGCCCACTCCGCCCACCAGGGCCGAGCGGATGGCGTGCGCTTTCGACAGCAGCGGGCCGGACACCTGGCCGTCCCGCTCCAGCATGGCCAGCTCGGTGAGCGTGGCCTGGGGAATGAGCGAAGCCGGGTCGCTCGTGTCCCGCAGCAGCCCGGGGGTGGGCAGCAGGAAGAACAGCTTCTCGGCGGCCAGGGCCACGGCGAGCGTGGCCGCCACCGTGTCGGCGCTGGCGCTGAACACGGCGCCCGACGGATCTCCCGCCAACGGTGCCACCACGGGCACGTAGTCCCCGGTGCGCAGGTGCTGGAGCAGGCGCGTGTCCACCGATTCGATGTCACCTAGCAGGCCGTAGTCCGCCTGCCGTCCGCTCGCCTCGGCTCCAGCCGGAGAGCGGCGCCGGGCCTTGAGCAGGCCCGCGTCCACGCCGCTCAGGCCCACGCACGGAACCCCCGCGGCCTGCAGGTCCGCCAATAGGTCCATGCGCAGCTTCCCGGAGGCCGCGTCATAGGGCGAGTCGATCTCCGGGCCGGAGCCGTGCACCACCACGGGTTGAATGGAGAAGGTCCACAGCAGCGCGATCTGCTCGCACGCGGCACGCCGCAGCTTCGCGTCGCCGAGCACGGGGCCGTCGAGCAGCACCACGAAGGTCTTCCGGCGGAACTGCCGGACGTAGCGGGCCGCCGAGCGCAGCGCGGCATACGGATCAGGAGAGAAGGGCACGGTGAACCTCGGCAAAAAGTCAGGTGGCCAGGAGCCAGTGGAGGATCGAGCGCTGCACGTGGAAGCGGTTCTCCGCCTCGTCGATGACGCGGCTGGACGCGTGGTCCAGCACCTCGTCGGCCACCTCGACGTTGCGGCGCACCGGCAGGCAGTGCAGGAAGACGGCGTCCTTGGAGGCGCGCGACATGGTCTTCCGGGTCGGCATCCAGCCCGAGTAGGAAGCCAGCAGCGCCGCCACGTCTCCGGGGGCGTGCCCCAGGCGGCTGGCCGGGCCCCAGGCCTTGGCGTAGACGGCGCGGCTGCCCTTCAGCGCCTCGTCCTGATCATGGGTGTAGGTGACGCTGCCGCCGGTGGCCTTGGCATACGCCTCCGCCTCGGCGCGCACCTGCGGGTGCAGCTCGAACCCCGGAGGGTGCGCCACCCGCACCTCGCAGCCCGCCGCCGCGGCGGTGAGCAGGAACGAGTTGGGCACCGCCTTCGGCAGCGGCTTGATGTGCGGCGCCCACGTGAGCGTCACCGGCAGCCGCTTCGTCGACCCGAACGTCTCGCGCAGCGTGAGCGCGTCCGCCAGGCCCTGGCAGGGGTGCTCGCGGGCGGACTCCATGCTCACCAGCGGCACGGTGACGTGGCGCCGGAAGGAGTTGATGACGGGATCAACCTCGTCCTCCTCGTCGCCGCCGCCAGCGGAGAAGGTGCGCACCCCCAGCAGGTCCACGAAGCGCGACAGGACGGGCGCGGCCTCCTTGATGTGCTCGGCCCGGTCCGCGTTCATCACCGCGCCGGGGCGGTCCTCGAGCTTCCACACCCCGTTGCCCACGTCCAGGACGATGGCGTGCCCGCCCGAGCGCAGCATCACCGCCTCGAACGAGGTGCGCGTGCGCAGCGACGGGTTGAAGAACACCATGCCGAACAGCCGGCTCTGGAACAGGGCGCCCGGCGCCTTCTGCTTCCACGCGGCGGCTTGCGCGAGGATCGTCTCCACGCCTTCGGGGCCAAGGTCCTGAATACGGGTGAAGTGCCTCATGGCGTCGTCGTCCTCGCGGTGGAGAGGGGCTCTCGGGTGCGGCTGCATATGCATGGATAACTATGCAACGTCCCGTGGAGAACGCGCATATTATGCATTTCGACGCGCGGCGCAACGATCAATTTACCCCTCGATTTTCCACGGAGTTTCCAGGACCGCAGGGGGCTCTTGCATGCATATGCATCTGCATGCAATCTGCATATTCACATGAGCAAAGACCTGGACGAGGCCATTCTCCGGCTGCTGGACGCGAACGAGATCACCGATCAGGCGGTGCTGCAGAAGCTGTTGGAGGCCGAGGGCCACACGCCCAGCCAGTCCACGCTCTCGCGGCACCTCAAGCGGCTGTCGATCCAGAAGGTGAGCGGGCGCTACCAGCACGTCGAGCCGGTGGCGCCCGCGGTGCCACAGGTCGCGGTCATCGAGGCGCCGCCGAACATGCTCGTGCTCAAGACGGCGCCGGGCTACGCATCGATTGTCGGGGTGATGGTGGATCGCGCGCCGGAGATGCCAGGCGTGGCGGGCACCGTGGCAGGAGACGACACGGTGTTCATCGCGGTGCGCGACCCGTCACTGCTCCAGGAAGTGAAGGAGCAGCTCGGGGAACTGCTGCGGCTCGTGCCCGAGTGATGACGTTCGTCATCCCGTAGGCAGCGCTCGCTTCACGGGCCTCACATGAGGGGGATGCTGTCCTGCTCCTCGGGCCTGTAGTCGCGGTGCTCGTCCAGCTCCTGCTCTTCCGTCATTCCGCAGGCCACCCGCCGATACTCGTCGAGCGCCGCACACTCATAATCAGACAGCAGATAATCCTCGCTGGCCAGTGTCGCATCAGGGTCGGCAAACAGCGCCTGGCGGAAGTTCTCGTCATCCGCCGCACGCATGATCACCCTGTCGAGCATCGTCATCATTGGCATTGGGGGCCCCCCACGTCGCAGGTGAAGCAGAGGTAAGGCTGCCCTCACGGAGAGGGAAGCCCCCAGGTTCTTCGCAAGACACTCCCTCCCCGAAGAGGGGAGGGCGCTGCTACGCGGTCTTCCGCGCCTGCTCCTTGCGCGAGTTGTCCACCAATACCTTGGCGAACACCAGGCCGTCGGCGGCGGCGTCCGCCTGGATGTGATCTCCAGGGAGGAACTCGCCACCGAGCACCTTCAGCGCCAGCGGGTCCATCATGAACTTCTGAATGGCCCGCTTCAGCGGCCGGGCGCCGTACGTCGGATCGTACCCGCGCTCGGCCAGGAAGTTCCGCGCCGCGTCGGTCAGCTCCAGCGTGAGCCGCTTGTCGGTGAGCAGCTTCTGCAGCCGCGCCAATTGCAGGTCGACGATCCGGTGGATCTCCGAGCGCTTGAGCGGTTCGAAGAGGACGATCTCGTCCACACGGTTGAGGAACTCCGGCCGGAAGTGCCCGCGCAGTGCCTCCATCACCTCGTTGCGCGTGCCCTCGTCCAGCGTCTCCTTGCCCGCCATGCCCTCCATCAGCGCCTGAGAGCCGATGTTCGAGGTGAGGATGAGCACCGTGTTCTTGAAGTCCACCGTGCGGCCCTGGCTGTCGGTCAGCCGGCCCTCGTCGAGGATCTGCAGCAGGATGTTGAAGACGTCGTGGTGCGCCTTCTCGATCTCGCCGAACAGGATGACCGAGTAGGGCCGCCGCCGCACCGCCTCGGTGAGCTGCCCACCCTCGTCGTAGCCGACGTAGCCCGGAGGCGCGCCGACCAGCCGCGCCACGGAGTGCTTCTCCATGTACTCGGACATGTCGATGCGGATCATCGCGCTGTCGTCATCGAAGAGGAACTCGGCCAGTGCCTTGGCAGTCTCCGTCTTGCCCACGCCCGTGGGGCCCAGGAAGATGAACGAGCCGATGGGGCGGTTGGGGTCCTGCAACCCGCTGCGCGCGCGGCGCACGGCGTTGGACACCGCCACGATGGCGTCCCTCTGTCCAATCACCCGCAGGCCCAGCCGCTCCTCCATCTTCACCAGCTTCTGGACCTCGGCCTCCATCAGCCGCGACACGGGGATGTTGGTCCACTTGGCCACCACCTCGGCGATGTCCTCCGCGTCCACCTCTTCCTTGAGGAACTTCTGGTTCTTCTGCAGCTCGGCCAGCTTGCCGTTCTGCGCCTGGATCTCCTTCTCCAGCGAGGGGATGACGCCGAACTTCAGCTCCGCCGCGCGGTTCAGGTCGCCCTGACGCTCGGCCGCCGCCTGGTCGTTCTTCGCCTTCTCGAGCTTCTCCTTGAGCCCGCGCACGCTGGTGATGGCCGCCTTCTCCGCGTCCCAGTGCGCCTTGAGCGAGGTGAAGCGCTCCTTGAGGTCCGCCAGCTCCTTCTCGATCTGGCCCAGCCGCTCGGTCGAGTGCGGATCCGTCTCCTTCTTCAAGCCCTCGCGCTCGATCTCCAGCTGGATCATCTTGCGCCGCACGTCGTCGATCTCGGTGGGCATCGAGTCGATCTCGATGCGCAGCCGGCTGGACGCCTCGTCCACCAGATCGATCGCCTTGTCCGGCAGGAACCGGTCGGCGATGTAGCGGTGCGACAGCGTCGCGGCGGCCACCAGGGCGTTGTCCTGAATGCGCACGCCGTGGTGCACCTCGTAGCGCTCCTTCAGGCCACGCAGGATGCTGATCGTGTCATGCACCGTGGGCTCGCCCACCATGACGGGCTGGAAGCGCCGCTCCAGGGCCGCATCCTTCTCGATGTGCTTGCGGTACTCGTCCAGCGTGGTGGCGCCAATGCAGTGCAGCTCGCCGCGCGCCAGCGCCGGCTTGAGCATGTTGCCCGCGTCCATTGAACCCTCGGCCTTGCCCGCGCCGACGATGGTGTGCAGCTCGTCAATGAACAGAATCACCTCACCGGCCGAGTCCGCCACCTCCTTCAGCACTGCCTTGAGGCGCTCCTCGAACTCGCCGCGGAACTTCGCGCCGGCCACCATGGCACCCAGATCCAGGGTGACGAGCCGCTTGTTCTTCAGGCCCTCGGGCACGTCTCCGTCGACGATGCGCCGCGCCAGGCCCTCGGCGATGGCCGTCTTGCCCACGCCAGGCTCGCCGATGAGCACCGGGTTGTTCTTGGTGCGCCGGCTAAGCACCTGGATGCAGCGGCGGATCTCCTCGTCGCGGCCGATGACCGGATCCAGCTTGCCCGCGCGGGCCGCCTCCGTGAGGTCTCTCCCGTACTTCTCCAGCGCCCGGTAGGTGGCCTCGGCGTCCTGGCTGGTGACGCGGGCCGAACCGCGCACGTCCTTGATGCCGGACAGCACGCGATCGCGCGTCACGCCCGAGGACTTGAGCACCTCGCCTACCGCGCCCTTGTCATGGGTGAGCGACAGGAGCAGGTGCTCGGACGAGACGAACTCGTCCTTGAGCCCCTTGGCCTCATCCTCCGCCTTGTCGAACATCTTGAGCAGCCGCTGGCTGAGCATGCCGCTCTCGCCGCCCTGCATGCGAGGCAGCTTCTGCAGCGCCTCGCCCAGGCGCCCGGCGAACAGCTTGGGGTCCGCGCCAATCTTCCGGAGGATCGGCTCGACGATGCCGTCCTTCTGGCCGAGCAGCGCCGCAGCCAGGTGCTCGGGCTCGTAGTTCGGATTGTCCGCCCGACGAGCCAGGCCCTGCCCCTCTTGAATCGCTTCCTGCGCCTTGACTGTGAACTTGTCGAGTCTCATGGCTCCAACGTAAGAGCCGAGCACCCCTTGGCAAGGACGCGTTCTACAAAAGGAGCATAATACTTCGAGCCCCGAGGAATTACGGGACTGTCAGGGTTAAGGAGTTGCCAGGGAGAGAGGAGCCCGCTATACGCCGCGCGCCTTTTCTCGGGGGGCGTCCACTGGAAGCGCACGGCGGTTACCTCGTTCGTCTCGAATCCTTCCTGGGCCTGGGCCTCGTGCGGCTGGCGCGTGAAGCGCTGGTGAGCGACGGAGTGCTCGGGAGCCAGAATGCCCTGCGTGTGTCCGTGCACCGGCGGCGCAAGCTGGTCCGCCTGGCCTACGAGGGAGTTTACGGCGCTGTGCGTCAGGACGCGCGCTGGTACAGCGAGCACCACGCGCTGGCCCGGGTGCTGTCGCGGGCGGCCAACGCCACCGTGCATGCCTACGTGTACAACCCGGACGCGTACGAGGAAGTCATCGCCTACGGCAATGGCCGCCGGGTGGGCGGGGACAAGCTGACGTACGAGGACGTGGAGCTGCCCGAGGCCACCGGGGACATGGATGACGCGGCCTTCGCGCAGATGCGCTCGCGCTGGCCGCTGGGGCATCTGGCGTACGTGTTTGGCCTGAAGCGGGACGACCTGCTGAAGCTGCCGCGCATCACCACCAGCCTGGTGCTCGCGCTGGACGCGGTGGATGCGGAGGCGCGGCTGGAGGAGCTGCTGCCCAGCCCTCAGCTCTCGCGCGTCACCCCGGACGCCGCGTAAGGGGCTTTTAGAAGACGATCGTTCATCCCCTTGTCAGGGCGTTGCCCGAGCAGCCCTGCGCACAGCCCCCATGAAGAGCGGGCGGAAGCGCGGGGAGCTACTCGGCGGGTCCGTCCTGGGCGGTCACGGCTTCGCGAACCCGGTCGCTGTGGAAGTAGCGGCCAATCACGACGAAGGCCCCGGCGATGAAGAAGGTGTGAGCCAGGGCGAGCGCGGGAGGAATGTGCGGGATGAGCTCCCGCATGAGGTCGGCCACCGGGGACTTCAGATCCTTGAGGGGCAGGATCATGGCCTCGACGGTGGCGGCATTGGCGCGGTTGACGACGACGAGCCACTGAGCGCCGTCAATGACGCGCAGGATCGCCGCGAGGATGGCGGCCCCTCCGAGCAGCCGGCGCATGCCCTCGCGAGGCAGGCCCGCGGGGCGCAGCATCCGCGCGGCGGCCACGAAGGCAAAGGCGCACGTCACCGCTAGAGAGCCCAGCACGAGCGAGCGGGGCTCGCGCATGGGCTCCAGGGCCGCGGTCTGCGCATGGACCACGCTCTCCATGCGCTCGATGACGGCGGGGTCTCCCATCCCGGCCACGCTTCGCAGCGTGTTCTCCTTGGACTCGGAGAGATTGAGGAGGCTCGAGGCCTCCATGGCCGCGTACATGCCCGTCATCCCCGAAAGGACGAGGCACAGCACCGCGGCGAAGCTGATGCCGCGGGGCAGCCCTGGAGGCTGGCGAGCGGGGGTGCTCACCGCTTGGCTGCCTCCACGAAGCGCAGGCGCAGGTCGGTGAGGAGCGTGTTGAACAGCTGCTCCTCCTCGGGGGTGAGGTTGCCGCGCGTCTTCTCCCGGAGCATGGACAGCAGGTCCAGGCTCTCGCGAGCCAGGTCCATGTTGCGCTCGACGCGGCCCGTCTCCGGGTTGGCCGTGTCCCCCAGGTGAATGAGGGCGGTGGAGGCCAGACCGATGATGAAGGTGGTGAAGGCGATAGGGCCTTCGCTGCCCGCGGGGCGAGCTTCACCCCGCATCACGAAAGTCTCGCCCCGCTTCTCGTCCGTCATGGAGCCTGGGTGTCCTCAGCGGAGTCCTCGGCCTCGTCCGCCTCGTCCTCCCCCTCGTCCTCGTAGTCATCGTCCGCGTCGGTATCGACGTCGTCGATCGCGGTCTCCACGGTGGCCGCCTTCTCGGCGACGTCCGGCAGGCCCTTGATGTAGCGCTCGTACGCCTTGTCGTCGAGCTGGCCGCTGCGCAGGTAGCGCTCCGCGGTGCGCTTATCGAGGAAC
>DASVVJ010000039.1:0-1531 GCA_036389955.1 Myxococcaceae bacterium | reverse complement strand
CGCAGCTCCGGAGCGTTTTCGTTGACGCCCAGGTCCTGCAGCCGGTCCGCCACGGCGGGGGAGAAGTAGCGGCCGAGCCGGGCGCGCTTGAGCTCCTCGTGGGTCATCGCCGACAGCAGGGCGCGGATGCGCAGCTGCAGGTGGCTGGCGCCTCCCGCGCCCGCGGCGAGCACCACCACCGCGGCGGCCTGGGCGCCCACGTGGATGCCGGCCATCTGCTGAAGGAAAACCTCCGCGATGATCGCGCACACCGTCACCACCCACGTCACGCTCAGGCGAAGCGAGAGCGTGGACAGCAGCACCAGGGTCATCAGGATGCCCAGGGTGAAGCCGGCCACGCCCCCGGGCGAGGGCGACAGGGGCAGGGCCAGGGACTGGAGCCAGAAGATGGCGGGCACATCCACCAGGGCCAGTGACAGGCCCGAGTGCTGGGCCACCTTGCGCGAGAGGTGCACGCCCAGCAGGGTCAACGCGGTGACGAGCCAGTAGGCGGCGAACGGGGTGATGTAGATGGCCCAGTCCGGTTGCCCGCGCAGCAAACCCAGGTAGAGGCTGACCAGGAAGACGGCGGTGACGGCCAGAAAGCGCACCCAGGACAGCCGGAAAGCGTTGTGCACGCGCTCGGTGCCCAGCGCGCGTGCCAGCGTTTCCGTGGTGCTCTGTGACACCGCTTTCTTCATGAAGTCGAGCGACTCCCCGTGCTGCCGGGGTAATTCGCCTGCACACTTTGACATGAGCCGGTCGCGAGCGCACGTCACAGGTTGGGTCCGGTCGCTTGCCCGGCTGGGTGGGAAGGAGCGGGGTCCACTGGGAGGGGGGCCGCAGCGGAGGTTACCGGCATGGCGGGAAGAGGGCGTTTCGAGGTAGACGCCGCCCGTCACCATGTCCGTTCGTGTCTCACCCGAGACTCTCCGCTGGCTGTCGCGCGCCGCCCTGCTGGGCTCGGGGCTCGGGCTGGCGCTGTTCGCGCTGGAGACGGAGCGGCTGCTGAGCGCCGGTGCGGTGGGCGTGAGCATCGACGTGCAGGGCCCCTATGCGGCGTTGATGACGGCGATCCGGCCGCTCCTGCCGGGCCTGCTCGTGCGCGTGGCGCTGGCGTATGCCGTGGCCGGCGCTGTGCTCGGGCTGGGAGCTGGAGTGTTGGCGCGGGCCTGGGGCCGCACGGCGGTGGGGTGGGCGGTGCCGCACTGGCTGGTGCTGCTGGCGCTGCTGGGCTGGGATCGCGCCATCGCCCGGCCCGCGCTCTTCGATGATCTGCCCGCGGTGCGGCCAGTGCTGGCCTGGCTGGTGGACCATGGAGCGCCGTGGCACCCGCGCCTGGCCGCGGGCCTGTGGCTGGGGCTGCACCTGGGGCTGCTGGCGTGGCGGGCGAGCGGGCATCGGCGCGTGCTGGGCGTGGCGGTGGGCGCGGTGGCGGCGGTGGGCCTGCTCGCGGCGTGGGGTAGCCGGCCTCCGGTGGGTGGCGCGAAGCACCCGCTCGTCATTCTGATTGGTGTGGATGCGTTCCGCCCGGACCGGCTCCGCGCCCTCG
>DASVVJ010000038.1:0-5078 GCA_036389955.1 Myxococcaceae bacterium | reverse complement strand
CCACGCCCTGGCCTTAGCAGGGCGCGTGCCAGCGGCTCAGGCCACGAAAGGCCCGGGAATGCGAGGCAACGGGTAGGGAGAAGGAGCGCGCGGCACCCAGGGAGGGAAAATTTTTCCGCCTCCCTTCCAGGTACCGCGCGAGCAGGTGTTCGCTAGAAGGCCGTACCGATGCTGCCGCCCAGGAACGTGTCGTCCATGTAGCCGCGGCGGAAGCGCATCAGCTCCACGCGGAAGGTGAGCGCCATGCGGTCGGTCAGCCGGGGGCGGCCACGGAAGCCCGCGCCGTACTGGATGAGGGGCTTGAGGCCTTTGACGCCCGTCTCGTTCTCACCCACGGCGATGGCGGTGGACTGGAAGGCCATGCCGGCGCCGGCCTGGAAGAAGGCACCGTAGGCCTTCTCCTGGCCGAAGGTGAACTCGTACGCGGGTGCTACCGAGAAGTAGTGAATGCGACTGCGGCCGACGATGAGTTCGGTGCCCTCGCTGCGGCCGGCCATCATCCAGCGCACGTCCGCCCAGAGCGACTCCCTCAGCGGCTCCGAGTCGAGAATGCGGCCGAACTCCCAGGTGAAGCGCAGGCCCAGCCCCAGGGCCGGATCGGCGAAGCGGCCGCGGGAGCTGTCCAGCAGCATGGCTCCGAGGATGAGTTCGCCGGCCAGGCCCTTGTTCGGGTCATCCGAGCCGTACATGGCCTCGAACTCGCCTTCGGTCTCGGTTTCCTCCGCCATCCGATCATAGTCCGCGGTGGGATCGCTGCTGCGGCGGGGCAGCTTGCGCGGGGCGTCCTCGTCCTCCTCCTCATCGGGGTAGGCGAGCGGCGCGTCCTCCTCCTCCTCCTGCGCGAACGCGGGCGTGGAGAGGGCGAGCGCCCCCAGCAAGAGGGACAGGAGCCAGGCGTGCAAGGTGGTGGTTCTCATGGGAAGGGAGAGGGAGGAAGCGTGCGGCAGGTGGTGACGCCGCCCCGGGCATCAGGGGGGCAGGGACCGCCCACGCCCACCAACCTGTTGGCGGGGATCTGCAGGCGGTCGATGAACTGGTTGCACACGGCGGTGGCCAGCTCCGGATCCACCTTGTACACGTGATTGATGATCACCGAGGTGGCGGCCACCAGGGTGAAGTCGTTCTGGTTGTTGATGGTGCGCGCGATGAGCTCCTTGAAGCCCTCGGTGTCCGACTTGTCCGAGTAGGAGGCGACAATCGCACCCTGGAGGATCTCGTGGCGCCCGAGCGACTGGCCCGCGTGGTACAGCGAGCTGGCGATGATGGAGCCCAGCGCGTACTCGCGCCCGTTGCCGCTAAAGGTGGTGAGGCTGTCGGTGGCGAGCTGCTGGCGCAGCGCCTCGGTCATGCACCGGTTGGGATCGGCCAGGTCACGCGGGAGGGTGGCCGTGTCATCGAACGAGGTGCGCATGAACTTCGTGTCGCAGCCCGAGGGTGACTTACAGGTGGTGCCGAAGCCGTGGTAGTCCGCCAGGCCCTCGTCCAGGGCCTTGAGCAGGTTGGCGCCCGGGCTGGAGGGGAAGTTGCCCCACAGCAGCAGCGCCTCGGGCAGCCGGCGCCCGCCGTACACCTTCTTGTTGAAGATGAGGTGGCTGTACTCGTGCGTCATGATGCCGGCGTTGATGGCCAGCGGCGCCTTCTGCAGCTCGTCGAAGGGCAGCACCATCAACGCCTGCACCGGCGGGAAGAACAGGGCGTTGTCCCGGCCCGGCTCGGAGCTGGAGTCCTTCAGGACGAACTCGGGGAAGTAATAGACGGTGGTGGGCTCGCCGAACTCGGCCAGGGTAATGCGGCCCACCGTCTGGAAGTACTCGAAGGCCTTCTCGAGGTTGTAGTAGGCGGTGACGATGTTCCAGGTGTGGAAGTCCGCCGGCCACAGCACACCCTCATGGTCGATGTAGCTGGCCTTGACGGGGCTGCCCTCGTTCTTGATCATCGCCTCGCCGAAGGCCTCTTCGGTGGGCGCGTTCTGCAGTTCGGGGTCTTCGGAGTCCACCCGGATGCTCGCACCGCCGATTATCTTGGCCACCGTGCCTTCCATGGCGACGATGTCCGTGACGGTGTTGAGCGTGACTTCCGTGGGGGCGTAGCCGGTACCCTTGCTGTCGATGACCAGGGCACGGACCTTGGGCTTGTCCTCGGTCGGAGGGGCGCACGAGGCCAGCAGCAGCAGCGCGGCGATGACGGTTCGTTGCATGGCCCGGGGTTTTACTACGAGCCCGGGTGCATTCAGAAGGTGTGTACTCCGCTCCCAACGTAGCCAAGCCGTTTTGAAGGGAGGAACCGTCCTCAGGCACGCTTGCCTGCAAGGCCACCGCTTAGAGTTCCTTGACGCACTGTTTCTACGCTCCGTATGGTGCCGCCCCTTCGTTCACGAACGCTCTTCACGGCAGGCGGTGTCATGGCGGTTCCGTTCATCTCCGAGGTCAAGCGTACCCACAGCTGCGGTCAGCTCACCAAGGAGCATATCGGCCAGGAGGTCGTCCTCTTCGGCTGGGTGCAGAATCGGCGCGACCACGGTGGCGCGGTCTTCATCGACTTGAGGGATCGCGAGGGCCTCACCCAGGTGGTCTTCGAGCCGGATGCCAAGGAGGCCCATGAGCTGGCCGGCAGCCTGCGGCTGGAGTACTGCATCGGCATTCGCGGCAAGGTCATCTCGCGTGGCAAGAACGTGAACGCGAAGATGAAGACGGGCGAGATCGAGGTGAAGGCGGACGCGCTCACCATCTTCAACCGCTCCGAGCCCACGCCGTTCCTCATCGAGGACAGCATCGACACCAGCGAGGAGAAGCGTCTGGCGCACCGCTACCTGGACCTGCGCCGCCGCCCGCTGCAGCAGTCGCTGATGACGCGCTCGCGGATGAACGCGATTACGCGTTCCTACATGGTGGGCAACGGCTTCCTGGAGCTGGAGACGCCGTTCATGGGCAAGTACACGCCCGGCGGCGCGCGGAACTTCCTGGTGCCCAGCCGCCTCAACCCGGGCAAGTTCTACGCCCTGGCCGAGAGCCCGCAGCTGTACAAGCAGCTGTTCATGGTGGCGGGCTTCGAGCGCTACTTCCAGATCGTCAAGTGCTTCCGCGACGAGGATCTGCGCCTGGACCGGCAGCCGGAGTTCACCCAGATCGACGTGGAGATGAGCTTCGTCACCCAGGACGACGTCTTCACCATCATCGAGGGGCTCATCAAGCGGCTGTGGAAGGAGATCCTCGACATCGACGTGCCCACGCCCTTCATGCGCATGGACTTCTACGAGTCCATGGACAAGTACGGCAACGACAAGCCGGACCTGCGCTTCGGGCTGGAGCACATCGTGCTGACGGACCTCATCCGCGAGCACGGCGAGGCGGGCGGAGTGCCGCTGATGTTCGAGGCGGTGCAGCACAAGGGCATCGTCAAGGCGATGGTGATTCCGGCGGACAAGCCGCTGAGCCGCGCCGAGTCCGACAAGCTGGAGGAGTTCGCCAAGCAGGCGGGCGCCCGCGGCCTGGCCCGCGCCAAGGTGGGCGAGGGCGGTGAGTGGACGCAGTCTCCGCTGGCCAAGACGATCACCCCGGCGCTGCGCCAGGCGATCAACCAGAAGTGCAACGCGAAGACGGGCGACCTGATCCTGTTCCAGTTCGGCCGCGAGTCGCTGGTGCACACGGTGATGGCGAACCTGCGCGTGCACGTGGCCAAGAAGCTGGGGCTCATTCCGGAGTACGGCAGCGGCGGCCAGTGGAAGTTCCTGTGGGTCGTCAACCCGCCGCTGTTCGAGTACGACGAGGAGACCAAGACGTGGGCCGCCGCGCACCACGCCTTCACCCGGCCGCACGATGGGGACGTGGAGTACCTGCTGACGGATCCGGGCCGCGTGAAGTGCCACCGCTACGACGTGGTGCTCAACGGCTTCGAGATCGGCGGAGGCTCCATCCGTCTGCATGACCCGAAGGTGCAGGCCGAGGTCTTCAAGGCGCTGGGCATCAACGACGAGGAGGCGCGCGCCAAGTTCGGCTTCCTGCTGGACGCGCTGAAGTTCGGCGCGCCTCCGCACGGTGGCATCGCGCTGGGCATGGACCGCCTGGCGTTCCTGCTCACCGGCGCCGAGTCGCTGCGTGACGTCATCCCGTTCCCGAAGTCGAAGACGGGCACGGACTCGATGACGGGCGCGCCGGGCGAGGTGGACGAGCGGCAGCTGAAGGAGCTGCACGTCCGCTCGGTGCCTCCTCCGGCGAAGTGAAGCCCTGGGAGGTCCTCGCGCGGGCCCCCGCCCCGGACGGTGGAGAGTTCGTGCTCCACCACCGGGATGGTGAGTTCGTCATCCGGGTGCATGGGCAGGAGCTCATGTCCTCGCGGGTGCACGGCTCGGAGGAGGAGATGGCGCGGCTGGGGTGCGAGGGCCTTCGCTCTACCCCGGGCGCGCGGGTGCTCGTGGGTGGCCTGGGGCTGGGCTATACGCTGCGAGCCACACTCGACGCCCTGGGACCTCAGGCGCAAGCCGTGGTCGCCGAGCTGGCCCCGGCCATCGTCGAGTGGAACCGGGGGCCGCTGGCGCCGCTGGCGGGCCGGCCCCTGGAGGATCCGCGGGTGCAGGTGGAGGTGGCGGACGTGCGCAAGGTGATGCGCAACGCCGGGCCCTGGCACGCGATCCTGCTGGACGTGGACAACGGGCCCGCGGCGCTGACCCGGGCCTCCAATGCGAGCCTCTATGACAGCGCGGGGCTGAGCGCGGCGCACGCGGCGCTGGTGCCGGGCGGCAGGCTGGTGGTGTGGAGCGCGGGGCCGGATGCCCGCTTCACCTCGCGGCTGGCCAAGGCGGGCTTCACGGCGGAGACGCACGCGGTGAGCGCGGGGAAGGGGCGGGGCACACGCCACACGCTCTTCGTCGCACGCCGCCGCTGATACGCCTTAAGTGGTATGGGCCTCAGCCGGGTGCCTGGGCACTGTCGCCCGGCACATGCGCCCCCACTTCAGTGCCAGCGAAATCCCTGGCCCGCGTGGCTTGCCCCCCTGCTTCGGAAACCCCGAGATGTATTGAGGTGCAAGGGTTGCCCCGAGGGTGCGGGGCGTGGAAGCACTCAGCGTGCCAGGGGGGGTGG
>DASVVJ010000037.1:0-10713 GCA_036389955.1 Myxococcaceae bacterium | reverse complement strand
GAGCGGCGCTGGGACAGGTGGAGGGGCTGGCGGCGGACGTGCTGCGGCCGGAGGTGGCGCGGCTGCGGGGTCTGGTGGACGCGGTGGGGAAGATGGAGGCGCGGGTGGCGGAGATGGACGCGCTGCTGGCGACGCCGGAGTTCAACCGGGCGGCGGCGTCCGAGCAGTTGGAGGCGCTGGCGAAGCGGGGGCTTCCGCCGGAGGACCCGCGGGTGCAGAGCGTGCACGCACGGCTGCGGAACATGGAGCGGCTGGCGGAGATGCGGGAGCGGACGGCGGCGGACCTGGAGCGGGTGGTGCTGCAGTTGGAGGAGATGGGCTCGAGGCTGCAGCTGCTGAAGTTCGCGGGGAGGCCGGACGCGGAGCTGGTGGAGCTGCTCCAATCAGTGGCATCGAGCGTGGAGGAGGTCACCGAGGGACTGCTGGCGGCAAGCTGACCCAATTTCCCCTCTCCCTCCGGGAGAGGGACAGGGTGAGGGTTCCCGAGCCCAACCGCCGTCCACCGCGTAAACTCCCCTGAATGGGCCCACTCTTCGCCTACAGCCTGGTGCCAGTGCTCTCGGTGGCCCTGCTGCTGTGCTTCACCGCGACCCTCCGAGCGCGAGATGCGCGAGGGCTAGCGCTCTACTGCCTGACCGTGGCGATGTGGAGCGGAGCATTGCTGATGTTGTGCCTGCCGCGCACGGCGTGGTTGGGAGAGCGGCTCGTGTCGATGGGAACCTTCACGGCAGCGGGCTTTCTGCACGCGGCCTACAACGTCACGAAGCAGCGCTCGTACGGGCTGGTGGTGTTCGCGTACCTGGTGGCGCTGGGGCTGACGGTGCTTGGGGCGGTGGAGCCCAACGTGCTCTACGGGCCACTGGCGATGACGCGGGGCCCGCTGTTCTGGCCGGCGATGGTGCTGGCGGTGGTGGCGGCGACGGTGCCGCTGGTGCACCTGGTGCGAGCCTACCGGGTGGCACCGCCCGAACGCAGGCCGCTGCTCAAGGGGGTCGGTATCGCTGGGGTGCTGACGTACTCGGGAGGCATCAGCAACGCGCTGCTGCTGTCTGGGGGCTACGCGCTGCCATTCGGCATGTACCTGGTGCTGGGAGGGCTGCTGGTGCTGGCGCAGGTGATCGGCGGGCTGCAGGCGGAGAGCGAGCGCAGGCTTCTGGAGCGCAGCCTGCTGTACTCGGCGCTGGCGGCGGTGCTGTCGGCGGGCTTCCTGTTCGGAGTGCTGACGCTGATGACGGGCAGCGGGCAGCCGTACCTGGTGGAGTACCGGGTGGGCGCGTTCTTCCTGCTGGCGCTGGCGGCGCTGGCGTTCGAGCCGGTGCGGCAGGGCTTCCAGGAGTGGCTGGGCCGGCGGCTGCTCAAGGGCCGGGCGGCGGCGAGCGAGCTGGCCGAGGAGCTGGTGAAGCAGGAAGCGCGGGCGGATCAGGCGGCACGGCTGGCGGAGCTGGGCCAGTTCACGTCAGCAGTGGCCCACGAGGTGCGAAACCCGCTGGGAGTGCTCGCGGCGCACCTGAAGCTGCTGGAGCGCAAGGGAACGGATCCGGACTCAATCGCCGCGATGCGAGAGCAGATCGATCGGGCGGGGCACTTCGTGGACGAACTGCTGCGCTACGGCCGTCCCCGCCCGCTGGAGCTGCGGCGGGTGGACCTGCGAGCCACGGTGGCGCTGGCGTACTCCACGGCAAGGCAGGGACTGGGAGCGCTGGCGCCCGAGGTGGCCTTCGAGCAGCCCGAGGGTGAAGCCATCGAGCTGGAGGCGGACCAGGCGCAGCTCTCCCAGGTCTTCGTGGTGCTCTTCGAGAACGCGCTGCTGGCGCTGCGAGACGTGCAGGCTCCCCGGCTGCGGGTGAGCTGCACGGCGGAAGGCGAGCGGGTGCGCGTGGGGGTGGATGACAACGGGCCGGGAATCCCGCCGGAGCTGTTGCCCCGCCTGTTCCAGCCGTTCGTCACGGGCCGCAAGCGCGAGGGGCCTCGGCCGGGCACGGGCCTGGGCCTGGCCATCGCGCGCGGAATCGTGGAGCGTCACAGCGGGCGCATCACCGCGGGGCGCTCGGAGGAGCTGAGCGGCGCCCTCTTCCAGGTAGAACTGCCGAAAACCCAGACGGTCATGGCCGCGGCGACAGTGCGGATAGACTGAGTCCGTATTTCAGAAGCAAATTTTGCGAGCCAGTCACGCTCAAGTCACGCGGTGCATGCCAAATTCCCTGGTATGATGTTCTCCATCTCCATGCCTGGGGAGGCGCACTGCATGAACTTCATGGTCCCTCGCAGATACTTGCATGCATTGATCACCCTTGCTGTCTTGACGCTTGGGCTACTCCCTCTCGAGTCTCAAGCACAGTCGTGCGTGTGCAAGGGCATGACGTGGGTGTGGAGACGGCACATCGTCGATGTCGACAACGTGGGCAACGATGGCGTCACGAATGCTTATCAAGGCGACACGGCCTGCTCGGTAGCCCTTCCCATTCTCTGTCTCCGCAAAGAAGGGCTCCCTGTCCCGTCCTACATCACACCGAACTTCTACAACGGCTGGACAGGAGGCCGTCTCAACCTGACTCCCCCCCGCCTCGGGTCCGAGCTCACATCCCGGGCCGCTGCGGATCGTATCTGTGAGCAGACCTTCGGTCCTGGCTGGGCCATGGGCGACCACCACGACGGCAACGGGGGCTGGGGTTGGTATGCCTATGGCGCGGTGAGCACCACCAGTCGCTTCTGGGTCGCCATCGACGATCAGCCGGCCAATCCCTGGAACTGCCCTACGAATCCTCCGCCCCCTACGACTGGCAGGATAGACGGTCGTGTGTTTGACGTCAGAGGCATTGGAATTGCTGGAGTCGTAGTGAGTGCCGGCAATGGGCAGACCGCCACGACGGATGGGACTGGCAGGTATGTCCTGTCCAACCTGCCCCTAGGCACCTATACGCTACGCGCGAGCCGAAGCGGCTGGACCTTCGGCTCGGTCCAACTTCAGAACGACAACTACACAGAGACTCTCTCTCCGTCTCGACTCAGCGCCACCGTAGGTATCCGGGGATACCAATTCGATCCCGTGGTGTTCGTGCACGGCTGGAACGGAGGACCAGGCAACTTCGAGCATGTCCCCGGCGCGCTCGATAATGCGGGGTACCATGTGGAGTCCGCCGTGCTCGAGACAAGCCCACTCTGGACGCCGCCTTTCGGTGTCAACGCGAGGCGGGTCAAGAGTGTGATTGATCGAGCCAAGTACATGACAGGCCGTGCCAAGGTCATTCTCTATGGGCACAGCATGGGAGGGCTCGTGTCGCGTGCGTACCTGGAGAGCAGCATGTATGAGGACGACGTCTCGCAGATTTTCACTTATGGGAGCCCGCACCTGGGAACTCCCCCTCTGCTCTCCTTGCCGTGCTACGCGCTGCCTCGCCCTGATGCCATCTGCCAGATGACCCGGCCTGGCATGACGCTCTTTAACCTGACTCACTTCAAGCGCAGCGATGTGGATTACCACTTGATTGCTGGGGATGCTCCCATGTGGACGCACAAGCAGGTCTGCTTCCGGCTCTTCCGGAGGAAGATTTGTCTCTTCAGCATTCCGTGGCCAGACCTCAGCTTCCGCAACTTTGGAGGTTGGGCCATGGGAGCGCTCATTCAAGGGGCGGATGATGCCTTCGTCCAGACCTGCAGTGCCTCGGGCATGTTTGGCTCTAACATTGATCGCTACCTGTCGCGTGAGGTGCATTCGAGAGGCCTGGGACGGCGTGACTACTTCGACTGGGAGGAACAACTGTCGCAGGAAGGCTTCGGTCAATGCTCCAGGCGCATCCTCATAGACCGCAGCACCCTCACCTGTGGGAACCGGGGCTGGGGGCCACCCCTCTCGTGCACAGGCCTGTTCCAGAGAGGCCATGAGGAGGCTGCGGCTTCCGGCGAACCTGGGGCCACTCCCACGCTTGCGCAGCGCTCCCGGGTCGAGCAGGACGTCCTCAAGGCCGGTGAGCGCAGAGTGCGCTCTGTTTTCATCGAGGGCGGGCCTACCGCGTTCTCGGCGAGCTGGGAGGAAGGCACGGTGAGCTTCAAGCTCATCGATCCGACGGGCAAGGTGATCGATCCCGCGTATGCGGCCTCGATCGCGGGTGATCCGGACGATGATGACAACGTTGAGGTGACGGAAGCGGATCCCGACGCGGTTGCCTATAGTGGCGGGGAACGCGACGGGATGTACTACGTGCCAGCGGCACGCCCGGGTACCTGGCAACTCGTGCTGGAGGCGGGCAGTGATCTGCCTGGGCAGGGTACCTCGTTCACGACGGGGGCTGCGTTCGACAGTCCGCTCAGCGCCCAGTTCTCGAGTGACCGTCTCTCCTACGACCCCGGGAGCACGGCCACGCTGCGGGTACTTTTGTCGGAGCCGGTGCTGAGCGCGGATGTCCAGGTGACGATCCGCCGTGCTGGCAGTGCCCCGGAGGTGGTGCGCCTGGCGCGGGTCAGCGCCAGTGAGTTCGCGGCCAGCCATGCCACATCAGGCCCTGCGGGCTACGTGGCGCTCGACTGGACCATCACGGGCCAGCGGGCCCAGGGGCTCGCTTTCGAGCGCGGCGGGCGTGAGTTCATCCAGGTCCACTCGACCGAGCTTCGCCTGGGACAAGCGCACACGGATCGCGCGCTGCCTCGCGCCGACAAGCCAGGACTCAACAGCGCGCTGGCGGTCACGCTCGGGGTGCTCTCGGGTTATGAGGGCGGTGAGCTGGGGGCTTTTGCCGAGTTGGCAGCCTCTGACGGCACGGTCATCTCCCGGATCGTGGTCTCCACCCCCGCGCGGCGCGGCCACAACGCTGTCGAGCTTCGCTTCCGCGCCGAGGACATCTACCGCGCGAAGGTGGATGGCCCTTACACGGTACAGAACGTGAAACTGCTGGATGAGCGGGGAGCTCCGCTGTTGAGCCAGGAGGTGGCGGTTGCTCACACGACGCAGGCTTACTCGTATCGCAGCTTTGCTCCGGAGCTTGGAACCCCCTCTGTGTTCCTGGAAGGTCCGTTCAGCGTGACGGCGGGTGGTTCCCTCACGCTGACGGCCATAGGGGCCGATCCCGAGGGCGATGAGCTCACCTATGGGTGGGATCTCGATGCGGATGGCACCTTCGAGGTGTCAGGGCAGTCGGTGGTGTTCACCACGACGCTGCAGGATCCCGCCGGTCTGCGGAAGGTGCGTGTGAAGGTGACGGATCCGTCCGGCAACTCCGCCACCGCCGAGGCCCATGTCGATATCTCCGTCCCAAGAGTGAATCGGCCGCCCGTCGCGCGCTGCCGTGATGTGACTGTATCGGCGGACGCCGCGTGTAAGGCGAATGACTCCGTGAATGATAACTCCTATGACCCGGATGAGGCGGACACCGTGTCCTGCGTGCAGACGCCAGGCGGGCCCTACGTGCTGGGCTCGGAGCGGGTGAGGTTGACGTGCACGGACGCGGCTGGGCTGTCGGATTCATGCGAGGCGACGGTGACCGTGAGGGACTGGGGACAGCTAAGCCTGGAGCTCAATGGCGCGGCTGAGCTGACGCTGGAGTGCGGTGTGGATGCTTGGAAGGATCTGGGCGCACGGGCCTGGGACTCGTGCGGCCCTTTGACGGTCCAGCGGTATAACTCGGGGCAGGATCCTTACGGGCCAGGCCCGAACACGGCGGCCGAAGGTACCTACTCGGTGCAGTACCTCGCCTCGGCCGATACCGGTAACACGGTGAGCGCGCTGCGCACGGTGCGGGTGGATGATCGGACTGCTCCGACATTGACACTGAGAGGGCCTTCCCACACGACGCACAAGTGCGGCAGTGCCTGGGTGGATCCGGGAGTGGATTCGTGGGATGCGTGCTATGGGAATCTGTCCACGGCCGTGAGGCGGACAGGGGACTATGTGAATGGCTGGGTCCGGGGCGTGTACACCGCGCGCTATGAAGTGACGGATAGCGGTGGTAACAGTGCCACGCCTGTGATGCGGACCGTGGAGGTCGTTGATTGTCCATGGTGAACAGATTGCGTCCGTTTGAGGGCCTGCTGCGGTAGAGAGGCAACACGCCATGGATTCAAGGCTGGAGACGGAGCGCCTCATTCTCCGGCAGTTCCGGAAGTCGGACTTCGACGCGTACGCGGAGAGCTGCGGCGACCCGGAGGTGATGCGGTACATCGGCGAGTTCAAGCCGTTGGACCGGGCCATGGCCTGGCGCTCGATGGCCACGCAGGTGGGCCACTGGCAGCTGCGGGGCTACAGCATGCGGGCAGTCGAGGAGAAGGCCGCGGGCGGATGATCGGCCGGGTGGGGCTCTGGAAACCCGAGGGTGGCCGGAGCTCGAGGTGGGCTGGATGCTGCACCGCGCCTGCTGGGGGCGCGGCTTCGCGACGGAGGCGGGCCGCGCTTCGCTCGAGGCCGCGTTCCGGGTGCTCGGGGTGGAGCACGTCATCAGCGTCATCCACCCGAAGAACCAGGCCTCCATCCGCGTCGCCGAGCGGCTGGATGAGCCGTTCGAGCGCGAGTGGACGCTGCATGGGCTGGGGCTGTGCATCTACGGTATCCACCGGCCACCGCGTTGACAGGGAGGGAACATGGAGCAGCGACTGAGCCTCATCACGTTGGGCGTGACGGATCTCGCCCGGAGCCGGCGCTTCTATGAGCAGGGGCTGGGCTGGGTGCCCTCGGCGGCAGGCGACAACGAGAACGTCACCTTCTACCAACTGGGAGGCATTGCCCTGGCGCTCTATGGCCGGGCCTCACTGGCGGCGGACATGAATGCGAAGGACACCGGGAGCGGGTTTGGCGGCATTGCCCTGGCCCACAACGTGCGCACCCGGAACGAAGTGGACCAGGTGCTCGCGCGTGCCAAGGCGGCGGGAGGGCGCATTCTGCATGACGCGGTGGATGCGCCGTGGGGCGGCTACACCGGCTACTTCGCCGATCCGGACGGCCACCCGTGGGAGGTCGCCTGGAATCCCGGCTTCCCGCTGGGACCGGATGGCAGCCTGAAGCTGCCAGGGTGACGCTTCACGCGGCCTCGGTGGTGCCGCGCCCCGAGACATCGTCCCAGCCCAGCCCGAAGCGGGTGAGGTACTTGCGCAGCCGGTCCGCGTCATTGGTGCTCTGCTTGCGCGCGCGGGACTGGGCGAACAGCAAGCGCCCGGCCTCCGAGAGCGAGCGGGCCTGGCGGCACACGGAGATGACGTCCGCGAGCTGCACCCGGTCGAAGCGGTCCAGCTCCGCCGCCAACTCGGCTCCGAGCACCTCCGCCACCAGGTCCACCGTGGAGCCTGCCCCGGTTGCGGAACTCTTCGCCCACTGCGCGCGCAGCCGCTCGAGCTCCTCGTCCACGTCCTGCCGGGTGATGCGCCCTCCCTGCGCCAGCGTGGCCATGCGCAGCACTGCCGCATTCAGGTCCCGGAAGTTGCCGCTCCAGCGGGCCTCGGGTGAGGTGGCGAAGCGCAGGAAATGCTCCTGCGCCTCCTTGTTCATCGTCACCCGCATCTCCAGGGACTGAGAGGCCTGGTCCAACTCGTAGAGCAGGTTGGGAGGAATGTCCTCGGGACGCTCGCGCAGCGCGGGCAGCCGGAACGTCCACAGGTTGATGCGCGCGAGCAGGTCCTCCCGGAAGCGCCCGCGCTCCACCTCCGCCTGCAGGTCCCGGTTGGTGCCGGCGATGAGCTGGAAGTCACTCTCCACCTCCTTGTCAGAGCCCACCGGCAGGAAGCGCTTGTCCTCCAGCGCTCGCAGCAGCATGGCCTGCTCGTCCGCGCCCAGCTCGCCAATCTCATCCAGGAACAGCACGCCACCGTTCGCTTGGCGCAACAGCCCGGGCCTGTCGCTCAGCGCGCCCGTGAAGGACCCCTTCACATGGCCGAACAGCGCGGACATGGCCCCATCTCCGCGCAGGGTGGCGCAGTTGAGGTCCACGAAGGGCCCGCTCACCTGCCGCCGCGTCTTCTTCAGCGCGTAGATGCGCCGCACGAGCTGGGACTTGCCCGCGCCCGTGGGGCCGGTGATCAGCAGCGGCGCGCGGGAGCTGATGGCCACCTGCTCAATCCGCTCGATGAGCCGGTTGAACGCGGGGTTGCGCGTGTCGATGCCCGCCTTGAGGAAGGCCAGGCCCTCGCGCTGCTCCTGCTGAAAACGGGCCGCCAGCGTGTCGTACTTCGACAGGTCCAGATCGATGAGCGTGTGGCCGCCCGCGCCGCCCAGCCCCTTGTCCCGCCCCGAGGGCGGCATGGTTTGCACCAGCCGCGCAGGGATGTGCCGGCTCTCCACCAGGAGGAACATGCAGATCTGCGCGATGTGCGTTCCGGTGGTGATGTGGACGAAGTAGTCCTCTTGCTCCGGCTGGAAGGGGTAGCCCCGCGCGTAGTCGAGCAGCGCTCCGTACACCTGCTCCAAGTCCCACGGGTTCTGGATGTCTACCACCGCGTCCCGCACCTCGGTCTCCGGGGACACCTGCTGGATGTCCTCCTTCACCGTCGCCGCGAGCACCGCCGCCGAGCGCGGGTAGAGCAACTCCAGCCGGTCCACCAGCAGGTCCTCCTGCTGGCACAGGGCCACGGTGGGTCGCCACTTCTCCCACCGCTTCGGGCCCTGCCCCTGGTCGATCGTCGTGCCGAGCATCCCGATGACCACCGTCTTGCGCCGCGCGTTCTTCGCCATACGGATAGGAGTTTATCCCATGGGATAGGGAAACGGATAGGCGCGGGGCGGCTCCCCTCGGAGAGCGGGCTGGCACGGCGGCTGCTTTACCTCCCTGCGTGCCCGGCACATGGGTTGGGCGAACGAACGGAAGGCAAGGCCATGCAGCGTAACTACGAGGTGCTGTCGGACGAGGCGGGGAACCCCATCAAGGCGTGGACGGTCGGCGTCCCCTTCGAGGATGAGGCGAAGCAGCAGCTGAAGAACCTCGCGGGCCTGCCTTTCATTCACAAGTGGATCGCGGTGATGCCGGACGTGCACCGCGGTTACGGCGCGACGGTGGGCTCGGTGGTGCCGACGGTGGGCGCTGTCATCCCCGCGGCGGTGGGTGTGGATATCGGCTGCGGGATGATCGCGGTGCGCACCACGCTGAACGCCTCGCAGCTGCCCGACAACCTGGCTCCGCTGCGCGCGGCGATTGAGCGCGCGGTGCCGCACGGCCGTACCGACAACGGTGGCCGTAACGACCGCGGCGCGTGGCAGGAGGCTCCCAAGGCGCACCAGGAGGCGTGGGCGGCGCTGAAGCCGCGCTACGACGCCATCGTGGCGAAGCACCCGCGGCTGGACCGTGGGCCGTCCCTGGGTCACCTCGGGACGCTGGGGACGGGGAACCACTTCATCGAGCTGTGCCTGGACGAGTCGGACGCGGTGTGGGTGATGCTGCACAGCGGCTCGCGCGGGGTGGGTAACCGCATTGGGAGCCACTTCATCGAGCTGGCGAAGGAGGACATGCGCCGCTTCTTCATCCGGTTGCCGGACGCGGACCTGGCGTACCTGCCGGAGGGGACGGAGTACTTCCAGGACTACGTGACGGCGGTGGAGTGGGCGCAGGAGTACGCGGCCACCAACCGGCAGCTGATGTTGGACTCGGTGGTGCATGCGCTCCAGGCCTCGCAGTTGCTGCCGGGCTTCCGGCTGACGGACGCGGCGGTGAACTGCCACCACAACTACGTGGCGCGTGAGCACCACTACGGGAAGAACTGCTTCGTGACGCGCAAGGGCGCGGTGCGGGCGCGCGAGGGAGACCTCGGCATCATCCCCGGCAGCATGGGGGCGCGTTCCTACATCGTCCGCGGGAAGGGGAACGCGGAGGCCTTCCACTCGTGCAGCCACGGCGCGGGGCGGGTGATGTCGCGCGAGGCGGCGAAGAAGCGCTTCACGCTCGAGGACCACGCGAAGGCGACGGCGGGGATCGAGTGCCGCAAGGACGTGGACGTGATCGACGAGACGCCGGGTGCGTACAAGCCGATCGACGCGGTGATGGCGGCGCAGGCGGACCTGGTGGAAGTGGTGCACACGTTGAAGCAGGTCGTGTGCGTGAAGGGTTAACCCGGTGAAGAGGCGCGAGGTGGCCATGCCGGGATGACGACATTCGAGGCGCCCGTTCCCTCCGAGACTTCGGTCGCCAGGTTGGGGGAGCGGGCGCCGCTATTTTTGGCTTAAGAAGGTGCGGACATGGTTCGGATCGACGGTTCGAAGGGAGAGGGCGGCGGCCAGGTGCTGCGCACGTCGCTGGCGCTGTCGCTGGTGACTGGCACGCCGTTCCAGATGGTGAATGTGCGTGCGGGGCGGGCGAAGCCGGGGCTGCTGCGCCAGCACCTGACGGCACTGAAGGCGGCGGCGGAGGTGGGGGCAGCGGAGGTGACGGGGGCGGAGCTGGGCTCGCGAGAGCTGACGTTCAAGCCGCGCGCGCTGTCGCCGGGGAACTACTTCTTCGCGGTGGGCACGGCGGGCAGCGCGACGCTGGTGCTGCAGACGGTGCTGCCGGCGCTGATGGTGGCGAGCGGCCCGTCCACGTTGATGCTGGAGGGAGGGACGCACAACCCGGCGGCGCCGCCGTTCGACTTCCTGAAGAAGGCGTACCTGCCGCTGGTGCGGCGGATGGGGCCGGAGGTGGAGGCGGTGCTGGACCGGCCGGGCTTCTTCCCGGCGGGTGGCGGGAAGTTCCGGGTGGACGTGAAGCCGGCCCCGCTGAAGCCGCTGCACCTGATGGAACGGGGACGGGTGCTGCGCCGCGAGGTGAAGGC
>DASVVJ010000036.1:0-15910 GCA_036389955.1 Myxococcaceae bacterium | reverse complement strand
GCTCGCGCCAGCTTCTGCATCAGCTTCACCACTTGGCGGGTGCTGGGGCGCACCGTGCGCGCCCAGTGCCACAGCGTGCCGCCCTCCACCCACTGCAACACCACGTAGTGCAGGCCCTTCTCCGGGTCCCTCCAACGCCCGTGGGCCACCACGCGCACCGTGTTCTCATGCGCCGCGCGCAGCAGCAGTTGCACCTCGCGCACCGCGCGCGCGTCCCCCACGGTGCTCTCCTCCGGCGCATAGAGGCTGAACTTGAGCGCGAAGAGGCGGCCGGGGCACTCCACGCTCTCCACCTGCCACACGCTGCCAAAGCTGCCGGTGGCCACATGGCGCAGCAGCCGGAAGCCCCCCACCACCGTGCCTGGCGGCAGCAAGTCCGGGTGAAGCGCCGTGCCCGGGTAGGCGGCAGGCTGCAGCCGGGGGAGCGAGGCCTCTTGCCTCATGGCGTCCTCTCCTTCGCGGGGGCGGCAGGCGACAAGTCCGTGGAGAGTGACAGCTCCACGCTCAACTCCCGGTCCCCGTTCTGCTCCTTGACTCGCAAGCGGTATTTCAAGCGCTTGGCCTCCAACGGCGTGTCCCACTCCACCAACAGGCGGGTGGTGCTCCCCGGCATGCGGGCAGCGCCTCCCACAAGCCTCATGCTCCTCACCTGCAGCGGCTTCGGGTGAGAAGCCTCCGCGAGCAGAACGGCGCCCGGCACCCAGGGCGGCGCTCCGGGCGTGAGCGTGAGCGTCATCTCCAGCGCCGCGCGCCCAGGAGCCACCTGGAGCCAGGCGCCTTCGCAGGAGAGGCCTGGCGCCTTTTTGACCCTGACGCGATCCTTCACCCAACGGCTCTTCACGCCCGCCGGGCCCAAAAGGCCCTCGGACATCAGTGGCATCAAGCTGGCCTCCTGTGAGAGCAGGGCCTCCACGCGCGCGTTCAAGGCCGCCACCTGCCGCTTGAGCGCCTCGGCTGGGATGGCGCCCCGGTACACCTCCACTACGGGCTCGGCCCGGGCGCTGTCCACCCGCAGCACCAACGTCACCCCTTCGGCCGGCTGGCCGTCCGCGAAACGCACGGGGTACTCCAGCCAATCACCGGCCTTCACCCCGCTGCTCACCCGCAGCGTGACCGAGCGCTCGGAGACTTCCACACGCCGCAAGCCCTCGGCCACGCTGGCGCGTTGCATCGCCTCCGTGTCGAGCCTCGTGTCGAACTGCACCAGGGTGGCCTGATCAGGCGCCACCCACAGCTCAGGCCTGGGCATCTGGCTCAGCTCGAGCTGCCGCACGGGCGGCTCCACCTCCAGGCTTGCGGCCTGCGCCAGGGCGACGGTGGGCAGCACCAGGAGCAACAGCGGCACAACTTGACAAGGCGGCACGAACACGGACAACCTCCCGCGTCGTATCCTACCAGACTCCTGAAGCGTCCCCCCTCATGAGGCGGACGCCCGACAGCCCCCGTGGCGGGTTGGCGGGCCCGCGCGCGTCAGCGTCTCTGCTCTCGAATGCGGGCACCAGCACGTGCTTGAGCACGAACTGCCACATGCGCTTGCGGCTTTCATCGTCGAGGGTGAGGGTGATCTGGGGGTGGATGCGCGCCATCGTCTCGAAGAGCACCATCTGAGAAAACAGGTCATCGCGGATGACGTCCAGCAGCCTGTCCAGCGTGGAATCCACCGGCCCCGCCACGGTCCCGGCGCGCTGCGCCTCGTGAACGAGCGCGGCCGCGCTGACACACTCGTAGTCCTCGGCGGAGTTGAAGTAGTGCTCGGTCTTGCCCGTCATCTCCTGGCGGTGCGCGGGATCCATGTGCCAGAGCGCCTTGCACGCGCCGAAGGCCAGCCACGCGGGGCCGTAGAGGGGATCGTACAAGATGATCATGTCCTCGCCTTTCTGGTAGGCCATGCCACGCGGAATGAGCACATCCCCCTTGAACACCAGCCCCACGCCCTCGAGGTTCCGGAGTTGCTTGCGCAGGTGGGGGTCGCGGGGGCTGAGCACCAGCGCCCAGGCCAGGGCTTCTCTGGCCTCGCTCAGCCGGCCCAGCCGGACGAGCGCGCTGCCCATGCCTTCGTGGAGCCGGGAGTCGTCCGGGTTGAGCCGCGCCGCCTGGCGGAAGTACTCCAACGCGGCGGAGGGCGCTCCGCGGGCCAGCGCGATCTGCCCCAGGTACTCGAACCCGAGGTAGCAGTCCGGACACTGCGCGAGCAGCTGCCGGCTGATCTTCTCCGCCTCGCTGTAGCGCTTGGCCTCGTAGTGCTCCACGGCCTGGGCCATGAGCGCTTCCAACTTCGGCTCCAACGGCCACCGCTGGACGACCCGTCTGCCGTCTTTGACCACCACCTGCGGGACATCGACCGGCTCAATCCCCAACGGCCAGAGCGCATCGGCGGCTCCGCCGGGCGGCGAGTCGTCTGGCTCGACGCGGTACTTCGCCTTGGAGGACTCCAACCGCTCCACGATCTGCTCGGGCGAGAGATACGGGAGATGATCCGCCGAAGGCAGGGGCTCGAGCTTGGGCGTGGATGCCGCGGCAGGCGCGGTTCTGGGAGCCGAGGCACAGCTGAGGTGGAGAACACAGCCAACGATGAGCAGGGAGCGGACCACGAGGAGATGCCCTTTCACTGAGGGGGGACAGGGCATCCTACTGCGCCGACTGGACGCAGTGGGTTCTCTTTTCTGGTGGCGTGCGCCCCACCCAGCAGGTTGTCCACCTGCCGGTGAATGGGCCTGCGGCTCGCGGCTCGACGGTGGAGCGCTTCAGATGAAGACGCCAGCGGATGCGTCGTAGCGCGCATCCTCCAGCTTGAGCGCCGGCGCCTTCTGGCGCAGCGCATCGATCACCTGGCGCTTGGGCTTGTTGCACCGCGGGCACTCGCACTGGCCCTTCTTGCAGGTGCAGTCCGCCTTGCTGCTGCACTGGCACTTGGCGCTCAGCAGCTCGTCCACTTCCCGCAGCGGACGCTCCACCGGCCGCGCCTGCGCCGCGCTGTCCTGCTTCCCCTCGGGCACCGCCGCCTGCGTCGCGCTGGCCTTGGCGTGCTTCTCACAAGCGTGCCCCACGCCCGGGGTGAGCAGCACGCCACCCGCCATCCACAGGGCAGCCACCGTCAGTCCGATGCGCTTCATCTCGTTCCTCCTTCGGGCAACAGCCTGCTACAGCCTGATCACTCCAACCGCGTGCGCCTATACCCCAGCACCCCACGACTGCCAAGCCTGTTATCTCACTTTGGCACACCTTTGACCAATGGCTGGCCGGAGGGCGTGTGCATTGCTCGCCCCCCAGGGAAGCGCCGCGTACAGTCCGCCGGCCTCCGTGTCCGATCGAATCGACCGCGCCCTCTATGTCGCCGCCTTGCTGCTGGGCGTGCTCCCGCTCTGGGTGGCGCGGCACCTGCCCATGGTGGATCTGCCGCAGCACCTGCACCTCATCTCGGTGCTGCACCGGCTGGATGACCCCACCACGCTCTACCCGCAGTTCTTCGAGGCGCGCGGCAGCTTCACCCCGTACCTGGGCTACTACTACCTCGTCAGCGCGCTGAACTGGCTGCTGCCGCTGGAGACCGCCAACCGGCTCTTCCTCAGCGCGTATGTGGCCGGGCTGCCCCTGTCGCTCGCCTTTCTGCTGCACGCCCTGGGCCGCCCCCGGTGGCCTTCGCTGCTCGCCCTGCCGTTCGCCTATGGCGACAGCTTCGCGTGGGGCTTCGTCAACTACTGCGCCTCGCTGCCGCTGGCAGTGCTGTGCTGCGGCCTCTTCGTGCTCACGCTGACCGAAGGGCACCGGCGCCGCGTGTGGGCCGCGTGGTTGGGCGTGTGCCTGGTGGCCGTGCTGATCTTCCACGTGCAGGCCTTCTTCTTCCTCGCGCTGGGGCTGCCCTGGCTGCTGCTCACCACCCGCGTGCCCGAGGACGCCGAGGCCCAGGGCTGGCGCTCACGGCTGAAGCCCCGGGTGCCCGCGCTTCTAGGTGTGGCGCCCGGCGTGGCCCTGTTCCTCGGGTGGGCGGCCCTGCGGCTCCAAGAGCCCGCGGAGATTGCCCCCGGCCAGCCGTGGAAGGCGTGGGGGCCCCTGCTGTCCGAGCAGAACCTGGCCATCAAGTCCTTCGAGCAGAACCGCGACGAGTTCTTCCAGGTCCTCGCCAACCTCTTTCACGATGGCTCGGATCGGTGGCCGCTCTACGCCGTGGGCCTCGTGGCGTTCGCGGGCCTGGGCCTCAGCCTCGTGTTCCGGAGCCCGTCCGCCGAAGGGCCCGTGGCCCGCTTCCGCCTCGTGGGGCTGGGGCTCATCGCGCTCGCGCTCTACTTCCTGCTGCCCTTCGATATCCGCGGCTACATCTACTATCTCAACACGCGCTACGCGCACCTGGCCGCCGCGCTCCTCATCGCCAGCGTGCCCGTCACCCTCCCCTCCTTTCAGCGCCGGCTGCTGTGGGCGAGCGCGGCCTGTGCGCTGCTGCTCGGCCTGGTGCTGGGCCGGGGCTTCCGTGCCTTCTCCCGCGAGGCCACCGAGTGGGACCAGCTCACCGCCGCCACCGCGCCCCTTCCCCGGGTGATGGGCCTCATCTTCGAGACCCGCTCTCACGTCGTGCGCTTCCCCGTCTTCCTGCACAGCGCCACCGTGCTCGCCCGGGCTCGCGGCGGGGTGACCAACTTCAGCTTCGCCCTCACGCCCCACTCTCCCCTGCGCTACCAGGGCCCCCCGCCGCCCACCTTCCCTTCCGAGTGGCGGCCGGATGAGCTCGACTACGAGTCGCAGGGCCTCTTCTATGATCACTTCCTCGTGCGCGGCGCTCACCCGTCGCGCGTCTTCGGCGCCCGGCTCCAGTCCGAGCTGGCCGTGGTGGAACAGGTCGGCGATAGCTGGCTGGTGCGCCGCCTCTGAAGGCGCGAGTGTGGGAGAGTGAGCGGCCCGCTCAACGGCCCTGCCGACTCCCGGCCCGCCGTACGGTAGAAAGCGCCCTGTATGCCCTCCTCCCTCGAGCCCCGCCCTCTGCTCGACGCGCTCCGCTCGGGCGCGCCGCTGCCTGACTTCGATCCAGATGCCGTGGAGCAAGCCCGCCTCCTCTCGCACGATCCCGCAGCCGCCCCGCCCGCCGCCGTCGAGGCCCTGCCCGCCCCGCTCGCCGAGGCCATCCTCGAAGGCGCCGTCATCGCTGGCAGCCCGGCCCTACCCGAGGCCCTCTCCCGCTCGGGGGTGAAGGCGCTGGCCAAGGCCGCCAAGAAGGCCCTCTACCGCCTGCGCTCCAAGGGCGTCGCCGTCGCCGAGGCCCCCCGCCCCGCCGCCGAAGCCCCCCGCTCCCCCGAGCCCGAGGCCCTGCCCGGTCTCGTCACCAGCGTCACCTCGGACGGCAAGCGAGGCCTGGTGCTCGGCCGCTCCCTGCGCGAGGGCATCGAGTCCGTTCAGGCCGTGCTCTCCGATGAGCTGGGCGTCATCGAACTCACCCTCAACGAGGTGAAGCGCGGCAGCTACCGCCAGCGCGTCAAGGAGGCCCGCTCCACCGGCATCGCCGTGGAGATCTCCCGCGAGCAAGGCGCCGCCCTGCTCGCCGAGGCCGCCGCCCTCAACCTGCGCTCGCGCACCCCGTTCCCCAAGGACCTGGACACGGCGCTGCGCCACCACGGTGTCCAGCCCGCCACCGCCGAGCCCACCCTGCCCCCACCCGAGCCGGACGACCTGCAGGGCGTGCTCAAGGGCCACAGCCTGCACGAGACGAACGAGATCGCCCACTGGGTGCCGCCCCAGGCGGAGCTGCGCAAGGTGGTGCAGAAGCTCGAAGAGGTGACGAGCAGCCCACTGGCCCTCAGCGAGACGCAGAAGGAGCAGCAGACCCTCCAGGCGGTGCACGCCCTGGCCCGCGCCTTCTTCACCCCCGAGGTGCGCAAGCGCTACGCCCTGCGCCTGTGGGCCATGGCGGACTTCTTCGAGCGCACCGACCGGGCCAACCCCGCCCAGGTGGCGCGCGCCGAGGCCCGCCGCCTCTTCCACGGGCCCGAGGAGCCCTTCTCGCGCTTCGCCGAGTACCTCTTCGAGAAGGTGCTTCTGTCCGCCCTGGCCCAGGCCGTGGGCCAGCAGCCCGCCCCCGGCACCGCCGCTCAACCCGCCGCGCCTGCTCCCTCCCCGGCGGAGCGGCGCAGCCCCGGCGGACTGATCATCCCCTGAGCCAAAAGGGCAACGCCCCGCGTCATTCTCCGACGCGGGAGCGCAGCAGCAGGTCCAGGTTCTCGTGCTCCCAGGCCTGAGCGCGCTTGAAGTCGTGGAAGCGCCGCTCGTGCTCGATGAACGCGGGTGGGTGCACGCACCGCCGTCCGTCCTCGCCCCGCCGCGCCTTGTACACGTGGTGCAGCATCTCGTGGAAGACGATCCACTCCACGAAGTACCGGGGCACCACCGGCTGATCCAGCGCCGGGTGGATGCGGATCACCTTCGAGTCCGCCGCGTACGAGCCCATCTTGATGCTCTTGCGCGGCCCCTTCACCCGCGGCGCCGGGCCGTAGGTGATGGCGGCGGTGATCCGACTCTGGAAGTAACGCTCGTTGAGCCGGTCGAAGATACGGCTCAAGTCGTGGTGCTGCCCCGCGGGCTCCAGCCGGATGCGCTTGCGCATCTGCTCTGGAGACATGCGGCGGATATACGCCTTGTTGCGCTCGATGAACTTGTCCAGTAGCGCACTGGCGTCCGCGTCCCCGTGGCGCACGAAGTCCGCCAGGGCCTGGAGCACCTCGTCCGGCGCCGCCATGAACATGTGGTGCAGCCGCAGCCGGAACAGCGCGCGTTGGCGCTGAAAGGTGATCATCGTGTGCGTGTTGTCGTGGATCTCGACGGCGACTTTCGCGCGCAGACGCGTGCGCAGACGCCGCTCGAGCACTCGCCGCCACACCTTCAGCAGCCGGTTCGGCTCGGGAGCCGAAGGTTGCTGACGAGCAAGTCTCGCGGCGGGGTAACTCCGCTTCCTGACTATGTTTTTAGGCTTCGTAGAGCGCGCCATGGGTCAGCGCGGGATTTTAAAAGCCCGTCTGACATGTGTAAACGTGACAGAAAAACCTAAAAACCTAGGGATTCCAACGAGTTATGGGCACTCAAACATACCCCCGCCCACTTGTCCGGCCTTGGGGGAGGGAGCCGCATACCGCGCTAAACACCCGTTATCGCTGACCTTTGCGACAGGGGATGGCGAACTCCTTGGGCTTGTCCGTTCCCTCCTTGAGCGTCTGGACAAAACTCCCCTTGTTTGCCCGCTTGTGGGTGGAGCACTGGAAACGTACGCGAATGGTGCCCGCGGGCAGCTGGAGGACCTTGTTGGCCTCCACCTTCCTGCCGTTCACCAAGATGATGGCGGTGGTGGAGGACGTCTTGAACTTCACCTGCACGCCCGCGGGCTTGCCGGGCTCGGGAGGAAGAGGCTCGGCGGGCGGAGGTGGAACCGCCACTGGGGTCTCGCCCTGGCCCGCGGCCGCGACAGCGCCTGTAGGAGACGGAGTTGCACCCGACGCGGTGTCCCCGGGAGCAGCCGGAGTCTCACCTGTTGGGTTGGCGGGCGGAGCAGCAGCGGAAGGCGCGGGCGTGGTGCCCGGCTGATCCGCGGGTGCGGCCTCGGCGACCGCGGTGGGCGGGGCGTCGGCGGGCGGCGCCTCCGCGGACGGAGCCTGCGGCGCGTTCGGATCTGTCAGCGGCTGCGCGGGCGGAGGCCCGAAGCCCCCGTCATCGGAGGGCTGGCTTGGACTGGAGCTCAGCAGCAGGAAGGCCAGGGCCCCCAGCACCACCAGCACCAGCACGCCCACCGCGGCCAGCAGCACCATGTTCCGGTTACCGCCCTGAGGTACCGGCGCCTCGGGCTCACTCTCGTAGCCGGCGGTGGACTCATCATCCTCCGCGTCCTGCTCTTCGTAGGCCCGAGAGGGACCGGTGTGCTCTTCCTGACCCACGCCCGACTCGGTGTCGATGGCGGAGTCCTCTTCGCGGGTCTGCAGCTTGGCGAACTGGCGAGAGCCAGGCCGCTGGTTCGTCGTGGGCGGCGTCACCGACACGGACTCGCCGCCCTCATCGTCCCCACCGCCGCGGATGATGCGCTTGTTCAGCGACGGCTGCGTCAGCGAGATGGACTGAGAAGGCTCCTCCTCCTCCTCCTCCTCGAGCTGGCGCCGCGAGGGAGGCGCCGCGGGGCGGCGGCCCCGGGGCTCGGTGGTGCGATCCGGTGGAGGACTGAGGCGGCGGGACGACGTCACGGGAGGCGCCGAAGCGGGGGTGGGATTGGCCCGGCCCCGGCCTCGCTCCTCCACGGTGGACTCGCCCGGCTCGGGCCTCACGAAGCCCGTGGGGAAGCCGCCAATGGCGGTGGCCTCCTCCTGCTCCTCCTCCTCCTCGAACTGGGGCACGGCGCCGGGCCCGGTCTTGTAGGCCAGGTCGTCGTCGTCATACGCCTCTTCGCCCCCGTGCTCGTGGGGCTCTTCCGGCACGTTGCTGAGCGCGTTCTCGAGTTCCTGGGGATCCGGCTCGCCGCCGTCTCCGTCGGGCACGTACGCCCGCGACTGGGTGCTCACCTCCGGCTGTTCGGGGCGCACGGTGATCTTTCCAGGCGTGCGCGCCATCTGCGTGGGCGGCTCCGGCTCACCCGTGTAGTCCGGAGGCGCGGAGTGGCGGTCGCCGCTGGGCCGCCGCGCGGGCCGCCCGGTGAGCCCCGCGGGCATCGCCGCAGTGGCGTCCTTGCGCCCGGCGGGGGCGGCCACCGGAATGTGGAGGACGGTGCGCTCCTCCTCCTCGCCCATCAGCCGGGCGATGTAGTCGGCGATGTCCGTGCTCTGCCGCAGCACTCCCGAATGGATGAAGGCCTCGAGGTCCTCGGCCACCTCGGCGGCCCGCTGGTAGCGCAGGCTGCGGTCCTTCACCAGGCAGCGCATGATGATGCGCGAGAGCTCCTGCGGGTAGTCGTCCTTGAGCAGGTGCGGCGGCGACGGATCCTCGGAGCGGATGGCGTAGAGGATGCCCTCGGTGGTGGGCTTGGCGAAGGGGCTCCTGCCGGTGGTGATCTCGTACATCATCGTGCCGAGCGCGAAGATGTCGGCACGGTGATCCAACGGCAGCTGCGACACCTGCTCCGGCGAGAGGTAGAGGAACTTGCCCTTGATGACGCCGGGCTTGCTGCGCGCCTCGATGAAGGCGCCCGCCTTGGCGATGCCGAAGTCGACGAGCTTCACCCGCCCGTCGTAGGCGATCATCACGTTCTGCGGGCTGACGTCACGGTGGATGAGGTCCAGTGGACGCCCGTCCACCGCCACCGAGTTGTGCGCGTAGTCCAGCCCCGAGGCCACCTGGGCGCAGATGGCCGCCGCCACGCCGAAGGGCACCGTGGCGCCGAACTTCGACTCCTCCTGCATCACCCGCCGAAGGTCGATGCCCTCGACGAACTCCATCGCGATGAAGATGGTGTTGTCGAGCTTCCCCAGCTCGTACACCTGCACGATGTTGGGGTGGTGCAGCTGCGCGGCGATCTTCGCCTCGTCCAGGAACATCTGGACGAACTCGGGCTCCTCCGAGAGGTACGGCAGAATGCGCTTGAGCACCACCAGCTCCGCCTTGGGTGGCTGCTGCGCAAGAAACAGCTCCGCCATACCCCCCACCGCCAACCGCTTGATGAGGAGGTACTTGCCAAAGGGGATGGCGGTCTGGGGTGAGTTGGTGGAAATGGGTTCCCCGCCGAAGCTGATCACGAAGGGTGCGGCGATTGTCGTCCTGGAGCTTACCCACAAACGCGCAATTCAGGGAACGGCGCGCTGCGCTGGGCTTTAATACAAGGTCTAGGGGGAAACTCCCGGCAGGTCCGTGTCACAGTTCTGTGGATAGAGCACATAGGTATACGGTTTGTCCGTGCCGGGCACGTACCCAGCGTCCCGGGGGCAACTCCCCCCGTCCGAAGGGGTGCCGCCACCCGCGCACGGTACATAGCTGTAGGTATCCCACACGCCGCGAATGCCGTTGGGGAAAGTGACGCCGCCATCCCTGGCCTGGGCGCCCCAGTCACAGCGGGGGCTGCCGCCGTCGCGCGTCTCGCCAAAGGTCTTGTAGTTGTTCACCAGCACCCCGCCTGAGACTTCGAAGCCCAGGTAGGTGCCATGCGCCGGGCTGTCCGGGCGCGCCTTGAGCGCCAGCGGGGCGGCGTTGGAGAGGGTGAGAGGCCCGGGGATGTGGACGCGGGCGCCGCCGTACTCGGCGTTGGAACTTCCAAAACCGGTGGGCACGGTGAGGTCCGCCGGTACCGGGGCGGTGCCCGTTTTGGTGAGGGTGAGCCGGCCGGTGACGCCCGGGACGCCGAGCCGGAAGTCGCTCTTGAGCACGGGCCGATAGGCGTGGCGCAGCTCCTCGGCGTCCGAGGCGTTGGCGTTGTACTGCCGGTAGAAGCCTTCGATGGTCAGCACATCTCCTGGCCGGGGCAGGTAGTTCTTCACCGGGTCAGTGAAGAACTTGTCGACGTAGATGCCCTCCCGGGGGAAGCAGGGGTCCACGGCCCAGAAGTAGGCGAGGTAGTCGCCGTCTTCGCCCGGGACGGCGCTGTCCACCACGGTGACAACCAGGCCTTCGAGCTTGACCGGCTGGCCCCGGGCGCCAGTGGCGCGCAGGCGCCCGATGGGGCCACGGCCCTGGGCATCGGCGGCCGGGCACACGCGAGAGCCGGCATCCGGTCTCGTCCCGCCGTCCCCCTGGTTGCAGACCCCCGTGCAGCCATTGTCTGGAGGATCCTCGCCAGGCTCATCACGGTTGGAGCACGCAAGGCCCATGGCGGCGGCCAGGATCGCGGCAACGAGACTGTTGCGCAGGTGCATTGCGTTTCTCCTAAGTTCGGGCCTTATACCGGGGGGTTGCGCGGGCCGGCAAGGAAGGGAGCAGCACATGAAGGCGGTGGTCTTCCATCAGCACGGGGACGAGGGTGTCCTTCAACTCACGGAGTTCCCGGAGCCCGCTGTCAGTGCGCGAAACGTGCTGGTGCGCGTCAAAGCCGTGGCGCTCAACCACCTGGATCTCTGGACGCGGCAGGGCTGGCCCGGGCTCAAGCTGGAGCTGCCCCACATCCTGGGCAGCGACATCGCCGGCGTGGTGGAGCGCGTGGGCCCCGAGGTAACGGACCTGGCGCCCGGCGCCGAGGTGGTCATCAACCCCGGTCTGTCCTGTGGGGCGTGCGAGCGGTGCCTGGGTGGCGAGGACAACCTGTGCCGCGGCTACCGGATCATCGGTGAGCACGTGCGCGGGGGCTACGCGGAGTTCGTGTCCGTGCCCCGGCAGAACGTGCTGCCCAAACCGGCCCGGCTCACCTTCTCCGAGGCCGCCTGCCTGCCGCTCACCTACCTCACCTCGTGGACGATGCTGGTGCGCCGGGCGCAGGTGAAGCCGGGCGAGACGGTGCTGGTGCACGCGGCGGGCTCGGGGGTGGGCAGCGCGGCGGTGCAGATCTGCAAGCTGCTGGGCGCCACCGTCATCGCCACCGCCTCCACCGAGGCGAAGCTGCAGCGGGCCCGGCGGCTGGGGGCCGATCACACCATCAACTATGTGGAGAAGGACTTCCTGGACGAGGTGAAGCGCCTCACCCAGCGCCGCATGGTGGACGTCGTCTTCGAGCACGTGGGCGCCTCCACCTTCGAGAAGAGCGTGGCGTGCCTGCCCTATGGCGGACGGCTCGTCACCTGTGGGGCCACCACCGGGTATGACGTGAAGCTGGACCTGCGGGTGCTCTTCTACAAGCGCATCTCGCTGCTGGGCTCCACCATGGGCAGCAAGGGCGACCTGTTCCGCGTCCTCCAGCTGGTGGACGAGGGCAAGCTCAAGCCAGTGCTGGACCGCACGCTGCCGCTGGCCGATGCCGCCCAGGCCCACCGGTTGATGAAGGACCGGGCACAGTTCGGCAACCTCGTCCTGGTCCCGTAGGTAGACTGAGCCCCCATGGCGTCCCCGCTCCTTCCTTTCCTCCAGGGCCTGAAGCCCACGCTCCACATCTCTCACCGCGGCGGCGCCCTGCTGGCACCCGAGAACACCCTGCCCGCCTTCCGCATGGCCGTGGAGCGCTACCGCACGCAGATGCTGGAGTTGGACGTGCACCTCACCCGCGATGGCGAGGTCGTCGTCGCGCACGATGAGACCCTGGACCGGTGCACCGACGGCTCCGGCCGGCTGGCGGCCCTGAGCTTCGCCGAGCTTCAGCGCCTGGACGCGGGCTTCCGCTTCACCACCGATGGGGGGAACACCTTCCCCTTCCGCGGGCAGGGCGTGCGCATCCCCACCCTGCGCGAGGTGCTGCGCGCCTTCCCCGGCCTGCGCATCAACATGGAGATGAAGACTCAGCAGCAAGGCACCGAGGACGTCCTTTATAAGGTCCTGCGCGAGGAGAACGCCCTGGACCTGGTCTGCATGGGCAGCGAGCACGACACCGTGGCCGAGCGCCTGGTGGCTCGGATGCCCGATGCCTGCCACTTCTACCCACGCGACGCTCTGGCCTCGTACGTCATGACCCTGATGAGCGGCGAGCAGCCGTACGTGGACCCGCGCTACGCGGTGCTCGACATGCCGGTGTATTTCGGTGGCATGCGGCTGATCAGCTCCGACTTCCTGCGCGCCACCGCGGCCGCCGGAAAGTGGGTGAATGTCTGGACCGTGGATGATCCGGCCGAGATGAGGCTCCTGATCAGCGAAGGCGTTGGCGGTATCATGACGGACCGTCCAGACCTGCTGAGGCAGATCCTGGACGAGTCCTCTCCCGCAGCGTAGGTCCTGGAGCCCATGCCCCGCCCCACCGTCGAAGCCCCTTCCGCCTCAGAGAGCGCCATGCCCGCCGAAGCCTCCAAGCCCCGCTCGCGCAACGCGCTACGGGCCCGCCTGCCCAAGGCCAAGCGCTTCGTGGCCCTGGCGGGCAACATCGGCGCGGGCAAGACGACGGCGGCGAAGATGATCAGCCAGGCCTTCGGCTTCGAGCTCTTCGACGAGCCCGTCATCGACAACCGCTTCCTCAAGGACTACTACGCCGACATGCGCCGCTGGAGCTTCACGCTCCAGCTCGAGTTCCTCATCCGCCGCGTGGAGCACCATGAGCTCATCCACTCGGTGAAGAAGAGCTGCGTGCAGGACCGCACCCTCTACGAGGACCCGGAGATCTTCGCCAAGTACTTGCACGGCCTGGGGCACATGACGAACGCGGAGCTGGACCTCTACTACGAGTACTTCCAGCGCCTGGCGCGCAGCGTGACGCCGCCCGACAAGGTCATCTGCTTCTCGGTGCCCTCGGTGGACGTGCTGCTCGAGCGCATCCGCACCCGCGGCCGCGCCGAGGAGAAGGGCATTCAGGGCCAGTTCCTCACCGGCCTCAACGGCTACTACGTCAGCTTCCCCCAGGTGCTGCAGACGAAGTACGGCGTGGACTGTCTGGTGCTGGACGTGTCCACCCACGACATCCGCCGCGGCAAGGGACGCGAGGAGTTCCTCGATCGCGTCTCCACCTTCCTGGGCTGAGCCGCCGGGCTCAGCGCATCGTGCTCGCCGGCGGCGGCGTCACCGAGGTCTGCGAGATGAGGACCCACACCGAGTCCGTCTTGTCGCTGTAGAACAGGGTGATGGCCACGTTGCGCCAGCCGTGGTCGAACTTGAAGACGAAGCCGAAGGTCTCGTAGAGCGAGCGCTGGTTCAGCCCCTGCAGGAACCGGCCGTAGAAGTCGCGCACCTTGGTGCACGGCGCCACGTCGTCGAAGAAGTTCTTCCCCAGCTGACGGTCGCGGTTGATGCGCGCCAGCTTCGCCTCGGTCTGGTTGAACTTCAGGATGCGGCCCGTGCGGTCCAGCTGGATGAGCCCAAAGGGCAGATCGTCCAACTCCTTCGCCGACAGGTTCTCCACCTGCCGCAGAAGGTCATCGGGGCTCGGGGACTTAAATGCGCTCTGCGACACGGGGGTAGCAAGAACGGGAGAGGCCACGGAGGCTCCTGGGGGTAAGGTGGGAGGCTCAAGTAGGAACTGTTTGCCCGGGGCGCAACCCCATTCCCTGCCTTCACGTACTAAGGGGTAATCCCCACCTTCCTGAAGTCTGAGGAGATGTTCCGTGGAAGACTTTGCGGCCAAGAGCCCGCGCGATTCCGAAGTGGTGATGACGCAGATGATTCTGCCGCCGGATGCCAACAACCTGAATGCGGCCTTCGGCGGCAAGGTGATGGAGTGGATCGACATCTGCGGGGCCATCGCCGCCCAGCGGCACTGCCGCCAGGTGGTGGTGACAGCCTCCATGGACGATCTGCACTTCCATGCGCCCATCCGTGTGGGATGGGTTGCCCTGCTGCGCTCCCGGGTGCTGGCCGCCTTCCGGACCTCGATGGAGGTAGGCGTCACCGTGCACGCGGAGAACCCGCTGACGGGCGAGCGCACGTTGACGACCAGCGCGCTGATGACGTTCGTGGCGCTGAACAAGGACGGAGGCCGGGTGGTGGTGCCGCCGCTCAAGATGGAGACGGAGGAGGAACGCGGCGCCTTCCGTGAGGCCGAGGAGCGGCGCGCCCAGCGCATCGCGCGCCGCAAGGAGGCTCAGGCCTGGCTGAAGGTCATGCCCGCGGAGTAGCCCGCGCGGCTATACCTCCTGGCTCATGAGCGGGTTCAACTGCCAACCCGCCACGGGGTCAGAGGTCCTCGCGTGCCTGGGCCAGGGTGTACTCCTTGTACGTGGGGACGACCGGGCCTGTTTTCTCCACCAGCCATGCGGGGGCGCCCTCCGGCAGGTAGAAGTCCTCCTCGAAGGGCGACAGTCCCAGGTGGTGCAGGTACTCCTTGAGCATGTCGAAGGTGAAGCGGTCCCGGACCCGGCGGGCCTGGTACTGCTCCAGCTTCTCGAAGGGGAAGGGTTCACCGGACTGCTCGAAGACCCAGCGGCCCCCGTCGTTGAGAGCGTCCAAGGCGCGCAGGTATTTGGGACCCGTCGTCTGGTTCGGGCTGAACACCTCGAGCACCACAGCACCATAACGGCCTTCGCCCTTGCGGTAAGTGTGAGGCACCGCCACTACCCGCATGCCCCGGCAGCCCAGCGTCCGGGCCATGTAAGCCATGGCGCTCGCGGCATCGGTTCCCCCAGGCGCATTGTCGACGTACCCTGTCCAGGAACTGCACGTCGGCATGAAGAGGTGCCGCCGCCGCTCCCCACCGGTCAAGGGCAGCAGGGAGGAGAGCACCTGTTCCAGGGAGCCAGTGACCGGGTGCACCTGCACGGTGACGCCATCCGAGTCCAGCAGCCCTGCCTGCCAGGCCGCGAAGGAGCGAGCGGCATACTCCGCGCGGGCCTCCAGAAATCCCATCTCCGAGGTGACCGGTGCCCAGCGGTCATCCAGGAGCAGCCCCTTCATGTCCTCAGCCATTGTGTTGAGCCTCGCCCGTCAAGGCACGATCAGAAGGATGATCTCCGCGTTCGGGTCGTTGGAGGTGGTGCGCGACTGGTGTGCAGGGCCACGGCCCGACGTATGGGTGTCGTACTCCACGTGGTAGCGGCGGCCTTTATAGTCAAATTGCAAGTCCGGGCGGTTGATTCCGACACGCTGGCGGTTGTCCAGCAGGAGTTGGTGTTGGTTCACCCGGATGTTCGTGGCGCCCATACCCTCCAGGTATTGGATGTCCGTCCGAAGCTGCGCGTTCTGGCTCGGGCTGGATCCGATGGGACGGTCCGTCTTGAGTGGCCCGGGTGCCTTCGGGCTGACAGCGGTATCCTGAGGCAGGCGCGTGCCCGGAACCATGCGCGGCGTGGGGTTGCTGCCAGTGAGCGCCTGGACCAGGCCCGGCGATGGTGCCAGCGCACCCTGTGCGGAGGCAGGCGCTGGCGCGGGAGCCGGTGGGGTGGCTGCCGGCGCCGGCTGGCCCGGCACCAGAGCGGACTGCTGCCTCTCGGGCTTTGTGCGGTGGAGGGGCTGGTATTGCGGCTCCGGGCCC
>DASVVJ010000035.1:0-3071 GCA_036389955.1 Myxococcaceae bacterium | reverse complement strand
CAGGGCCTCGGCCAGCTCGCCCGCGGTGCCACGCTCCTCGGGCCTTGGCGACAGCATGCGCAGGATGAGCGCGTTGAGCTGTGCATCCACCCGAGGGTTGAGCTGCTTCGGAGAGGTGACGCCACCGGTGAGCCAGAGCTGCCCCTCGGGTGTGCACGGGTCCGTGAAGGGAGGATACGTATCGGTCACCAGGCGGTAGGCCGTGACGCCCAGCGCGAACACGTCATCGGGAGGCCGGGCCATCAGCGGGGCGTTGGCGTCCGGGCCCGCACGCTGGATGTACTGCCACATCTCGGGGCTGCGATAGGCGGGAGTGCCCGGCAGCACGGGCATGGGGGTCAGCCTCGTGGCGCCGGCGAAGTACCCCGTGCCGAAGTCGGTGAGGAACAGCCGGCCATCCGAAGGACGCACCAGCATGTTGTCGCCCTTCACGTCGCGGTGGACGCTGCTCACCTCGTGCGTGGCTTGCAGCGCTCCCGCCGCCTGGGCCAGCAGTGCCAGCACCTGGCGCGAGGACGGGTTGCGCCGCTCGGCCCAGGTGTAGAGCGGCACGCCCTCCACGCACTCCATGACGACGAACGGATGGAAGTTGCCGGAGGGAGCCCGCCACAGCCCGGCATCGAGCAGCCGAGGCACGCTCGGGTGACGAATGCGCGCGAGCAGCTCGGTTTCACGCTCGAAGCGCGGGTCCGCCGGGTAGATGGCCAGCTTGAGGGCCGCGGGCCCGGCCTGCTCGCGATCCACGTGCTCGGCAGCGTACACAGTGCCGTAGACGCCCCGGCCGCGAAAGCCGAGCACCCGCCAGGTGCAGACCTGGGTCCCGGGTGGCAGGGAGAGGAGGCTCATGTTCAGCGCCATGGGAAGAGCCTACCTCCAAGGTCGTCCGTGAGACACCGCATTGGCAAGCGCGCGGTGGCGTGGCCGCGAAGCAATCTGGGCTGCTCGCCGTCATGCTGGGAGCAGCACGCACGATCGGGGCTCGTACGATGACGCCAGGGATCTGCTGGTGTGCGTGCTCTTCCTTCCAGGGAAAGCTGGGCTCACTCACCACGGAAAATAGCGATTGTCCAGGTTGGCATCACAGTTGCTGTAGGCCCAGGGCGTCCAGCCACTTCCTCCCGAGTGGGCGTAGTAGAAGCGGACCCAGTTGGGATTGAAGCTCACGTAGCGAGGCGTTAACCGCTTGGTCTCGTTCTTGACGAAGGTGAAGGTCCCCGAGAGCCAGCCGGACGATTTCTGCGCCCCGGAGATGTTCTATGCCTCGTAGTAAAGCGAAACGCCAGTGATGTAGCCGTTGTTCGCGTTCACGGACGAGTTGAACAGGGGCACGTCGTACATATTGCCCGCCCAGCACCAGCCTCCCGTGACGATCTGCAATTGGGTGGCTGCTTGGGATTCAAGACCGGAGAGCGAGAGCGAGAGGCAAAGCAGGGTCGCGGCGGGCGAAATCATCTTCATGCAAGTCTATTCCTCTGAGGCGGTGGGCTGCGGAGTGGACACCAGGGTGGGATTCCCGGGCGATGTCAGCCATTGCTTCGCAGGCGCAGTCTTTGTTAGCTGTGCCCCTGTTGCTTCCAGCGAGGCCCTCATGTCGGACTTGTGAAGCTTCGCGCGGGGAGACCCCGACGCTATCCTCCTGGGGTCTCCCGTGCGGTGGGAGTGATTGCATGCAAGGGCGCGTCGCTCCCCAGTGCGATGAACGGGGCCCAGTGGTAGGGATGCGGCAGGGAAGCACGCAGCGAGCGCATGGCCTCGCGCAGAGCGGAGGCGCGGCCCTGGCCCGCCAACAGGTTGCGGTAGTAGTTGTTCATGAGAAGGTGGGTGGAGTCGTCGTTGACCTTCCATAGGCTCATGACGACCGTTTCGGCGCCGGCCACCACTAAGGAGCGGCGTAGGCCAGAGACTCCCTGGCCCAGTTGGACATCGCCTCGCCCGGTGTCGCAGGCGGAGAGAACGACGAGCTGGGTACCCCAGAGGTCGAGGCCGGCCATCTCGAGCGCGGTGACAAGCGCGGCGTCGGGTGGGGGCGTGGAAGGCCCGGAGGCGTCAGGTGCCGGGGCGCGTGCGCCCGCGAGGGCAAGGCCTGAGCGCAGCAGTGGATCCCGCGGGTGAAGGGCCAGGGGGTTGTCGCCAAGTGCACCGAAGTGGCCCACGGCGCGTGCGCCCGTGGGAGTGGGGGCGTCCTCGAGGAAGAAGCCATGAGTGGCCAGGTGGAGGATGCCAGGGGTGGGCAGGTGGAGCAGTTGCTCCTTGGTGGCCTCGGGGCCGAGGAAGAGCTGGGCCTGGGGCAGCAGGCGCTGAATGCCCTCGGCCTCCTGGCGAGTGCCCGGCAGTGGCGTCCATGCGCTGCTGGCGAGGCCCGTGCGCAGGGGTGAGAAGAAGCGCTCGAGGGAGGAGGAGTGCCAGGTGGCCGGCATGGGGGTGTCGCCGGAGGCAGAGGGCGCGGCTCGAGGTGAGGCCGTGAAGTCCGGGTCGGCGAGTACGAAGACGGAGGATGCGAGGACTATCTCCTTGGGACGAGGCAGCAGATCCCTCCCGGAAGTGAGATAGGTGAAGTCGAAGGAATCGACGAGGAAGCGGCGGCCGTCGTGGAGCGCGGCGAAGGGGACGAGGCCCAGCTGCCCGTCGGGAGACAGCAAGATGCGCTGGGTGGTGCCCAGCAGGGGGCGCAGGGGGTGGAAAGCGAGCCGGTAGAGTTCCTGGGCCGTGGCTTGGAAGGAGGCATCGCGGTTGGCCAGGGCGTTGCGCAGGCGCGTGGCAGCCAGGTCGATGGGGGCCGCGGGGCCGAGGTCCAAAGCATGGGTGGAGGCATCTGGGAAGAGCACCAGCGCCAGGTAGCGGAGCTGGCTGGGAATCTTCGCGCGGGGTGTACCGGGTTTGGGGACAAGGGGGCTGTCCCTGTAGGAGATGAGTTCAACAAGAGCGCCGTCCTTGGGGAGGGAGGCGGCAACCCGGTCGATGATTTCGGCGGGGGGTGGCAGGGCGGTGAGGGCGCGCAGGGGCGCGGAGCGTTTGGCGAGGTCTGCTTCGAGAGAGTCGCCCTCACGGGTCAGCGTCTTGAGACGCTGTTG
>DASVVJ010000034.1:0-15061 GCA_036389955.1 Myxococcaceae bacterium | reverse complement strand
CCCCGGTTGTACCGCCTGTTGCTGGAACTGAAGGCCAAGCGCTTCGACGTGGAAATCGCCCACTGGGTGTAAGCCCCCGTATCCACTGAAGGTAGGAAGGCGGACAGCCAGTCGCTCTCCCTTGGAAACCCGCTCGCCGCCTTGTTAAACCCTCAGGACCATGTTCCACGGCACCACCATCCTCTGTGTGCGTCGCGAGGGAAAAGTCGTCATTGCTGGCGACGGGCAGGTCAGCCTCGACAAGACGATCATGAAGAACACCGCGAAGAAGGTTCGCCGCATCGGCGAAGGCAACGTCATTGCCGGTTTCGCTGGCAGTACCGCCGACGCCTTCACCCTCTTCGAGCGCTTCGAGGCCAAGCTCAAGGAGCACCAGAAGAACCTCGCTCGCGCCTGTGTCGAGCTGGGGAAGGACTGGCGCACCGATCGCTTCCTGCGCCGCCTGGAGGCCCTGCTCGTCGTCGCTGATCGCGAGAAGACCTTCATTCTCTCGGGCTCCGGTGACGTCATCGAGCCCGATCACGGCATCGCCGCCGTGGGCAGCGGGGGCCACTATGCGCTCGCCGCCGCCCGCGCCCTCCAGGCCCACACTCAGCTGTCCGCCCGGGAGATCGCCACACACGCCATGGCCATCGCCGCGGACATCTGCGTCTACACCAACGCGAACGTCACCTTCGAAGAGCTCTAGGAGCCCCGCACCGTGGCCGAGAACCGAAAGATGCCCGCCTTCACGCCCCGCGAAGTGGTGAGCGAACTCGACCGCTACATCGTCGGGCAGAACGCCGCCAAGCGCGCCGTGGCCATCGCCCTGCGCAACCGCTGGCGCCGCCAGCGCGTCACCGCGGACCTGCGCGAGGAGATCCACCCCAAGAACATCATCATGATCGGCCCCACCGGCGTGGGGAAGACGGAGATCGCCCGCCGCCTGGCGAAGCTGGCCCAGGCGCCCTTCGTCAAGGTCGAGGCCTCCAAGTTCACCGAGGTCGGCTACGTGGGCCGCGACGTCGAGTCCATGGTGAGGGACCTGGTGGAGGCCGCCATTGCCCTGGTGCGCGAGGAGGAGACCGAGAAGGTCAAGCCTCGAGCCCTCGAGCTGGCCGAGGACCGGCTCATGGAGCTGCTGTCCGGCAGCGTACCCAAGGCGCCCCCGTCGCCTCCGTTCGGGTTCGCGCCGCCGCCGCCGCCGGCTCCGGCTCGGATGGGAGACCACGAGCGCGAGAAGCTGCGCGCCCAGCTTCGCGCCGGCACGCTCGATGACCAGTTCGTCGAGGTGGAGACGTCCGACAGCAACCCCACCTTCCTGCGCAACTTCACCGGCCACGGCATGGAGGAGGTGGGCGTCAACCTGCAGGACCTCTTCAAGAACATGCCGGGCATGAACCGCACCAAGCGCCGCAAGCTGCGCGTGCCCGAGGCGCTGCTGCTGCTTCAGCAGGAGGAGGCCGGCAAGCTGGTGGACAACGACCGGGTGACGCGCGAGGCGCTGGCCCGCGCCGAGTCCAGTGGCATCATCTTCATCGACGAGATCGACAAGATCGCCAGCCGGGAGGGCGGCAAGGGCCAGGGCCCGGACGTGTCCCGTGAGGGCGTGCAGCGCGACATCCTGCCCATCGTCGAGGGCTCCACCATCACCACCAAGTACGGCCAGGTGAAGACCGACCACATGCTCTTCATCGCCGCGGGCGCCTTCCACGTCTCGAAGCCCAGCGATCTCATCCCCGAGCTGCAGGGCCGCTTCCCCATCCGCGTGGAGCTGGAGCCGTTGAGCGGAGAGGACCTCGTGCGCATCCTGCGCGAGCCGAAGAACTCGCTCATCCGCCAGTACACCGCGCTGCTGTCCACCGAGGGCGTGGAGCTGACCTTCACCGAGGACTCCGTGGCGGAGATCGCCCGCATTGCCCAGGTGGCCAACGAGCGCACGCAGAACATCGGCGCGCGGCGGCTGCACACGGTGCTCGAGCGGCTGCTCGACGAGGTGTCCTTTACCGCCAGCGAGATGGGCCCCAAGGCGCTGAACATCGACGCCGCCTACGTGCGCGAGCGCCTGGGCTCCATTGTCCAGGACGAGGATCTGTCCCGCTATATCCTGTAGCCTCCATCGCAGAGAGGAAGCCCCCTTGCAGACGCCCACCACGCCCACCAGCCCCAACAAGCCCGAGGCCGCCGCCGCCACTCCCCGCACCCAGAACGAGGTGTGGATGGAGAAGGCCAAGGCCCACCTGCTGCAGAACTACAAGCAGCAGCCCATCGTCCTGGTGCGCGGCAAGGGCTGCCGCGTGTGGGACGCGGACGGGCGCGAGTACCTGGATCTGCTCGGCGGCATCGCCACGTGTGCCCTGGGCCACTGCCACCCCGAGGTGGTCGCCGCCGCCAAGGCCCAGCTCGACACGCTCTGGCACGTGTCCAACGTCTACTACTCGGAGCCTCAGATCGAGCTGGCCGCGCAGCTCACCGCGCTCTCCGGCCTGCCGCGCGCCTTCTTCTGTAACTCCGGCGCCGAGGCCAACGAGGCCCTGCTCAAGCTGGCCCGCAAGGTGATGAAGGACTGCGGCACCCCCGAGAAGTTCGAGGTCATCACCTTCGAGAACTCGTTCCACGGCCGCACCCTGGCCACCGTCACCGCCACCGGGCAGCCCAAGTACCACAAGGGCTTCGAGCCACTGCCCGCTGGCTTCCTCCACGTGCCCTATGGAGACATCGAGGCGGTACGCAAGGCCGCCGGCCCCAGTGTCGCCGCCGTGCTGGTGGAGCCCATTCAGGGCGAGGGTGGGGTGCGCACCGCGCCCGCGGGCTTCCTCAAGGCACTGCGCCAGCTATGCGACGAGCGCGGCATGCTGCTGATGGTGGACGAGGTGCAGACGGGCATGGGCCGCACCGGCAAGCCCTTCGCCTTCCAGCACGAGGGCATTCAGCCGGATGCCATCAGCCTGGCCAAGTCGCTCGGCAACGGCCTGCCCATCGGCGCCATGCTCTGCTCCGAGGCAGCTGGCAAGAGCCTGCCCTCGGGCACGCACGGCTCCACCTTCGGAGGCAACCTGGTGGCCGCCACCGCCGCCAACGTCGTGGTGCGCCACATCCGCGAGCCCAAGCTGCTCGAGGAGATCCGCGAGAAGGGCGAGCACTTCATCGCCCGGGGCCGTGAGCTCCAGGCGCGCCTGCCGACGATCATCAAGGACGTGCGCGGCCGGGGACTGCTGATGGGCATCGAGCTGAACCAGGACGCCGCCCCGGTGGTTGCCCGCTGCCGCGAGCAGGGCCTGCTGGTGAACGCCGCCGGTGAGAAGACGGTCCGCTTCGCGCCGCCCTACGTCGTCACCCGCGAGGAGCTGGACGAGGGCCTGCGCATTCTGGAGCGCGTGCTCACCCCTGCGTGAGCCCGCGTCATGGGTAGAACCTGAAGGGATAAGGGGGAGAAATGCCTGAGTTGGTCGATCTCGATCCCGAGCGTCAGAGAGAGATCATCGAGCTGGAGCGGGTGCAGGAAGGCCAGGACCACTTCACCCTGCTGGGCGTAGGCCGTACCGCGTCCGCCGAGGAGATGAAGCAGGCGTTCCTGGACTTCTCCAAGCGCTACCACCCGGACCGCTTCGGGGGCATCAACCTGGGCAGCTTCCGGGCCCGCATCGAGCGCATCTACCGCCGCGTGTCCGAGGCCTACCAGGTGCTCTCCAACCCCGAGCGCCGCGCGGCCTACCTCAAGGCTCACCCTCAGCTGAGCCCCTCCGCTCCGGCCGCTGCCGTCGAGCCGGAGCTTCCCGACGAGCCGCTGCGGAGTGACGAGGAGCGCAGGCCCGAGCGGCAGGCCCGGTTGGCCCGCCACCCGTACCTGGCGCGCACCCACCGCCTCACCGATCTGCTGGTGCGTGGCAAGGCGGCCATGGAGCGCGGAGACTTCGAGCAGGCCTACGCGGACCTGAACCAGGTGATGAACCTGGACCCGAAGAACCGCGAGGCCGCCGCGATGCTGGCCGACGTCCGCAGGAAGCATGACGAGCAGCGCGGCAAGCTGGAGCTGCAGCGCGGCCTCGACCTGGAGAAGCAGCAGGATCTCCCCAAGGCGCTCGAGTCGTACCGCAAGGCCTCCACGCTGGATCCACAGAACGCGGACGCGGCCTTCCGGGCGGCCCGTCTTGCCCGGACGCTCGGCATGGACTGGAACGAGGTGCGCATGCACGCCCAGCGCGCCGTGGACCTGGCGCCCACCGGCGTGGCGCAGCGCCTGCTGCTGGCCCAGGTGCTGCTGGAGAACAAGGCGGGCAACCTCGCCAAGCGCCACCTGCAGGAAGTGCTCAAGCTGGACCCGAAGAACGCGGAAGCCAGCGCCATGCTGCGCAAGTCCCGCTGGCCCTTCTGAAACCCCCAAAAAGAAGAGGGGCGGCCCGAAGGCCGCCCCCCTGACTTCAGCCTACGGTGGTGACTAGCCGATCACGCCACGGCGGCGCGACAGCAGCACGCCCGCCAGGGCCGCGATCAGCATCAGGCCGCCCGAGGCGTTGCCCGTGCTGGAGCAGCCGCCACCGTCGTTCTCGGTGGGCTTCGGCGTGCCGATGGCCAGCACCTCCACCTCACCCGTGGACGACATGCCCGCGGCGTCGGTGGCGGTGACCTTGAACACCAGCTGCGTGGTGAACTCCACCTCGGGCAGCTCGAAGGTGACCGTCTCCGTGGTGGTAGAGGACAGCGTCACGTTCGCGGTGCCCTTGGTCTGCTCCCACTTGTAGGTGAGCGCGTCGCCGTCCGGATCCACCGCGCCGGCCACCAGCGTGATGTTCTTGTCGCTGGCGGTGGCACCCACCTGCTTGCGGGGGCTCAGCGCCGGGGCCTTGTTGACCTGGCGCACGGTGACGGACACCGGAACCGGGTCGGCCTCGGCACCCTCGGCGTCCTTCACCACCAGCACGAAGGTCATCAGCGTGTTGGCGTTGACCTCGGGCGTGGTGAGCTGGAGCTTGGCGGTGTCCTTGCCGGTCAGCGTCACCAGCGGGCCACCGGTCTGCGTCCAGGAGTAGCTCAGCGTGTCACCGTCGGGATCCGTGCTGGAAGTGGCATCCAGCATGATAGCGGTGCCCTCGTTCTCGGTGAAGTTGGCCGGGCCCTGACCCACCGGGCGGCGGTTGGACCTCTTCACCGTGATGGTGACCGTGTCGGGCGCGCTGTCCACGCCGTTGGCGGTGGCCACCAGCTGGAGCACCACGGTGCCCGGGTTGTTGCTGCGCACGTCCGGCGCGGTGAACGTGGGGGCGGCAACGGTGGCGTCGCTCAGGGTGATGTTGCTGCCCTGGGGCTGCTGAACCACCGTCCACTTGTAGGTGACCGCGTCGCCGTCCGCATCGCTGCCAGAGCCCTGGAGCGTCACGGTGTCACGGGCGAACACCTCGGCGTCGGCGCCCGCGTTGGCCACGGGAGCGCGATCCACGTTGGTGACGGTGACGGCCACGGTCTGCGCGGTGCTGTTCTCCAGGCCGTCGTTGACGACGAGCTCGAAGCTCAGCTGGGTGTCAGCGGTCACCTCGGGAGCGTCGAACGTCGGCGAGGCGGCGGTGGCGCTGCTCAGGGCCACGGTGGGGCCGCTGCGCTGGGTCCACTGGTAGCTGAGCGTCTCGCCGTCAGCGTCCGTCGAGCCCGCGCCGTTGAGGGTGACCGGACCGCTGCGCTCGGCCACGGTGGCGGGAGCCTGGGGCGCGGCCACCGGCTTGCGGTTCACGTTGGTGACGAGCAACTCGGTGATCTTCGGCAGGCTGGACTCCGTCCCGTCGCGGACGACGAGCTGGAAGCCGAACACGGTGTTGCGGGCCACGTCGGTGGTGAAGGTGGCGATCGCCTTGTCGGCGTCCGTCAGCTGCACCGCGGGGCCGCTCACCTGCGTCCACTGGTAGGTCAGCGCGCTGCCGTCCGGATCGACGCTGGCGCTGCCGTTGAGGGTCACCGTGGTGCGCTCGGGGAACGACAGCCCCGTCTGGCCAATGTCGGCCACCGGGCGGCGGTTGCACGTGGTGCCATCACTCGTCTCGGGAACGATGCCGGCGAACGGCGTGCCGACCGCGTTGGCCACCGTCACGTCATCCAGGTCGAAGCCGTACGCGCTGGCGCCCGTGTCCGAACCGATGCGGAAGCGGAAGCGCACGTCACGGCCGGCCAGCTTCGTACCGAAGTTGGCGGTGCCGTCGGTCCAGAGCGGGAAGGTGGCGGTCATGCCAGTGAAAGCCCTCACGGCGCCCAGCGGGTTGTCACCCAGGGCCAGGGCAGTGGGGGCGTAGCCCGGGTTGACGCTGTACTTGGAGAAGACCTCTTCCCAGGTGAGGCCGTCGGTGGTGACTTCCAGGATGACGCCGTCATAGAAGGGCGCGGCCAGGCCGGAGACGCCGGCGGTGCCCTCGAGCGAGTGGCGGTACTTGTAGCTGAGGATGAAGTCACCCGTCGCGCCGACCTTGATCCAGGGCGAGACGAAGACCATGTTGGAGATGACCGCCAGGTTGTCGACGTGGATGTAGCGCGCGCCGTCCTTGCTGGTCACCGCCCAGCGGTTGACGGGCGAGGAGATCCAGCCGGTGGCCTCGGTCTCGAAGCTCTCCGTGGTGGCCATGCCGTTGCCCTCGTCGTAGTGGACGCGGCGGTCATACGTCGCCGTCTGGGCGCTGGCCGGCAGCGAGGGCTCGTTGAACGTCACGGTGAGCCCCGCGGTGGGCGCGGTGCCCGACACAGCCGTCAGGTTCACGCGAACCGTGCGGGTGGCGGTGGCGTTGGGCTGCAGGGCCGGGATGGCCAGCGTGTTGCCATTGGGGAAGCCCATGGTGGCGGTGGCGCCGCTGGCGGCCACGGTGGCGTTGAAGGCAGGCAGCGCGTTCAGGCCGGTGTTGCGCACCGTCACGTGGAGCGTGCCCGTCTCGCCCATGTCCAGCACGCCGTCGCGGTCACAGCCCACGGCGCCGTCGTCCAGGCGGATGCTGACCACCTCGAGGTTGTTGCCGGTGGCGAAGCTCTCCACCACGCCGATGTGGTCCACCGAGTCGCGGTCAGCGGCCTTGGCACCCAGGCCCGCGCCGCGCTTGGCGAAGGCGTTGAGGAAGCGCTGGTAGTCCGCCGGATCCGACGCGGCAGCGGCGGCCAGCAGGGCGTCACGCGCCTCGAGCAGGGTGGGGGCGGCGGGGGTCGCCTTGAGGCCGGCGACCAGGTACTGCTTCATGCGGCTCTGCGCCTCCTGGAACGGGTAGGCGTTGAGCAGCGACGCGTAGCACTCCCACAGCATCGTGTTCCACACCTCGCCGCCGTTGTGCACCTGCGAGTTACCCTGGCCACCGGGGGCGTTGGTGCTGATCGGGTGGTTGGTGGGCAGCGGGTTGGCGTTGGCGAAGTGCCGGTACGAGTAGTTGTTCTTGCTGGTATCGGTGGACGCAGGCAGGCGGCGGATACCGTAGTAGTAGCCGTTGTTGGCGCCACCGCTCTGCGTGTAGCCCGCCATGGCGTAGGCGGCCTGGTACTGGTTGTTGCCGGGCAGGTTGCGGTCCGACTCCTGCACCGTCATCAGCAGGGCGACGAAGTCCGCCCAGCCCTCGCCCATCGCGCGGCCCTGGTTGTTCGTCAGGCCGTTGGCGTTAGCGACGAGGCGGTTGCTCAGGTAGTGGCCCCACTCGTGCGCCACGATCTGGTTGTCGAGCGTGCCGTCGCGGTCCAGGTCCGGCACCCGCTTCATCGAGATGGAGATGGTGCTGTTGTTGGCGGCCACCTCGGCCTTCCACTGGTCACCGGTCTCCTTGGTGATGCTCAGCGTGGGGATGGTCACCGCCGCGTTGGCGCCGCCCAGGCTCGGGGGGTCCTGGTTGGCCGCGTTGTTGGCGACGACCGTGCCAATGGCGCCCACGTCCTGCGCGAACTTGGTCTTGACGTTGAAGTCGCAGCTGCCGCGATCCACCAGCACGATCTTACCGGTGAAGTCCGTCCCCGCCGGGAACGCGGTGCAGGCCAGCGTGGTGCCCGCGGGGTTGGGGACCACCACGTCACCGGAGAGGGTGAACACCTGCGGGCCGTAGGCGGCGGTGCCCGCCGGCAGGTTGCCGGCGACGCCGGCCGGAGCGTTGGCCTTCAGCTCGGGCACGCCGTTGAAGACGTACATCTGCATGCGCGGACGCTGGCCGTCGGCCGGCGTGGACATGTTGGCGTTGTTGCGGCCGCTGTAGTCCTGAGCCTCGGCGCGGATGCTGTCACCCTCGAGGCCGCCGCGGCCGTAGTTGGACACCTGCGCGTTGCCCGAGGCCTCGTCGAAGCCCGAGTCGTAGAACCAGTCGTGCAGGAAGTTGTTCAGGTAGAACAGGTGCGCCGTGGCCGCCTTGATCTGGTTGGGCGAGCTGCCCGGGGCCTTGGTCACGTCATACGTGTAGTCGAACACGCCCGGAGAGGTGGTGTTCGGGCGGATGTCCGCGCTGTTGGGCTGGAAGCCGTCCGGCGCGGCCAGGTCGGCGTACGCGTCCACGTTGTTACCCGTGGTCTGCGTGGCGCCGTTGGGCAGCCAGGGATCGTTCTGGCTGTACGGGTAGTTCTGCAGGGTGATGACGTTGTGGGGGATGAAGGGCGCCTGGAAGCGGTTGGGCGTGCCCGTCGGGTGCGGGGTCGCCGCGGTGCCCTGCGGGCCGTCGAACGGGATGAGCGAGACGGGGTCCGCCCAGACGTTGTAGGTGAAGGAGTCCTCCACCGTCAGGTTGTTGCGGAACAGCACCGCGCCGTCGGTGGCGGAGACCACGAACGAGTAGTAGTCCGCGTCGTTGCTGCCCTTGGTGCCGACGTTGAGCTCCAGGTAGTAGGCCGGCACGATGCCGTCGGGCAGGGTGAAGAAGACCTTCTTGGCGCGGGCCGGCGCACCCAGGGAGTGCGGCAGCACGGTGCCCACGCCCGGCTCGAAGGCGAACTGGGTGTAGTCACCCTGGGTGCCGGCGGCCACCAGCGAGCGGCCGCTGATGACGGTGTCCGTCAGGTTGGCGAACGCCTTGGCCACGGCATCCGCGGGGGACAGCGGGAACGAGGCGCGGCCGGCGGCCGACAGGGCCTCGCGGGGGGCCAGGTTGCCGGTGATGGCGACCAGGTCATTGTCGCGCGTCATCACCACATTGATGTCGCCGCGGAAGACCTCGATGCCGTTGACCTTCTGGCCGAAGCGGGCAACGACGGGGCCGTTGCCCTGCTTGTGCATGTCCTGAAGGACGGCGTTGGACACGTCCTCGCGGCTCAGCCGGTACAGATCGGCCACCTGCTGCAGGTGAGCGCGGGCGGCCTGCTCGGGAGCCTTGCCGGCGAACTCGCCCGTGCGCAGCCCTTCACCCCGGGCATTCCAGAGGACCGTGGGAACACCGAGCCGCTCTTCGGCGTGCTCGACGCGCAGGCCACGCGACTGGATGGCCGCCTCGGAAGCCACGAGGCTCCGGGAGTCCTGGCGGCTGAGGAACGCGTCGTAGTTTCCACGCTCCTTGGCTACGGCGGTGGTACCAGCCAGTGGTACCAGCAGCAGACTGGTCAACAGCTTTTCCTTCAAGCGCATGCGTCTTCCTTGTTTCTGGGACCTGCGGGGGACTGAGCTTCAACGGCGACTGGGGCACGGCGACTGCGCCAGAAGCGCTCGGCCACACTCGCACGGGAGTAGGCCAGTGGCGCTGCGCGGAGGGAACCTTGCGTTCCGTGTGTCAATGGGCTCCGGCAGACGCTGCGCTCCAGGACACAAAGTTCGAAGCAGTCATGTTGACTGTCAGCAACTCTGGTGCGCGCGCATGCTAACCAGGAGACGGAAGCAATGAAAAGGGCCCCCCAAATCATCTTGGAGAGGCCCCGTCAAGCCCTGAAATGCAGGCAGCTTTGCTTTGTGTGGAATCCCCGCCTACGCAGGGTGTCCTCAGAGCGGGCTCACTTGTCCCGGTAAAGGAAATTGAAGGCGTAATTGCCCTCGGAATTCTGGGGGGAATAGATGGCGACGAAGGCGGTTCCCCCCGCTGGCACTGAGAAGTAGACGGTGGCGTTCTGGTCGGTGAACAGGGGTTGCCTGAGATTGCCGCCCGCGTAGACGGCCACCGCAGGAACAAGCCGGCTGCCATCGAAGGACAGGCGGTACTCACGGCTCGACGAAGCGGTGAAGGTGAACCAGTCCTCGTCGCCGGGGCACTCGAAGCGGCCCGTGTAGCTGGAGGGCGTGGCCGTCTCGAAGAACTCCGCGGTGAGGCGGGTGGCGTCCTCGGCGAAGTCGCCGTGATCGTCCGAACCCAGTGAGCTGAAGGTGAGCGAGTAGCCGCCGGTGGCCACGGAAGGGTCCCTGGGCGAGTGGCTGATGCGGGCGAAGTGCGGCGAGCCCACCCGGGCCTTGAAGCAGAACCGGTTCTCGCCCGGAGCCTCGCCGCCGGAAGTGAGCCACGCGCCGCCCTGATCGAAGATGTCCACGCGGGGCAGCAGCGCGCCCGAGCCCTTCACGGTGAACGAGTACAGGTTGCGCGCGTCGGTGTTGAACTGGAAGAAGTCGTAGTCGCCCACCGGATCGATCGTCTGCTGGCGCGTGGCGTTGGAGAGAGGCTGCGCGCGGGCCAGGCAGTCATCCGGCTCGGAGGAGTCGCCCCCGTGCTCGGCGCAGTTGCTGGCGCCCACGGGCTCGCAGACGCCGCTGGGGCGCGAGATGAAGCCCGAGTCGCACAGGCAGCGGGCCTCGCCGGCCTCGACCACGCAGGTGGTGCGGTTGGCCTCGTTGCACGGGTTGGGGTCGCAGGACTTGTTGGGCGCATCGCCGACGACACACCCGGCGCCGTGGAGCGCCAACGCGAAAGTGAGCAGGGACAGGAACGAGCGATTCATGGCTGACGGGAGGGACGGGGAGAGGGGTTGAAGTCATCACCACCGGCGGCGGCGTGATCGAGCGGATCATCCACCTCGGCGTTCTCGCGGCGCTTGCGGTACTGCTCACGCACGTAGGCGACGAGCTGGTCCAGGTACGAGGCCAGGGGAGGGCAGCGGATGCCGGTGCCGTCCAGCAGCTCCAGGGTGTTGTGGCAGTTGTAGATGGCCAGGTGGTTGACGTAGCTGATCGCGGCGCGCTGGGGCCGGGCGAGCTTCTCGAGCACCGGCAGGCGCAGCATGACATCCGCGGCGCGGGCCGAGAGGTTGAAGCGGGGCAGCTTGCGGTTGGCCTTCTCCGCGATGAGCTCGTACACGCGGCGGGCGCTCATGGGGTTGGGGTCCACCAGGTGGAAGGTGCGGCCCTCTCCGCGCGGATCGCGCGACAGGTGCCACACGGCGCCCACCACGTAGTCCACCGGCACCACGTTGAGCGGCGCCACGCCGTTGCCCGGCAGCGGCAGCGGCACCACCAGCGGCGAAGTGACGAGCAGGATGCCCAGGTAGTAGGGGCCCTCGAAGCGATCGATTTCACCGGTGCGCGAGTCGCCCACCACCGAGCAGGGCCGGAAGATGGTGACGGGCAGCGAGGCGGCGGCGCGCTGGACGATCTTCTCCGCCTGGAACTTCGTCTCCTCGTAGGGGTTGCGGAAGTTCTGCCCCCGGTCCAGCTCGTCCTCGGCGATGACGCCCACCCGGTCGCCCGACACGTAGCAGGAGGAGAAGTAGCTGAAGCGCCGCAGCTTCTCGCAGTCGCGCGCCAGCTCCAGCATGTTGCGCGTGCCGTCCACGTTCACCCGCCACGCCGTCTCCTTGGGCGCGCTCAGGTGCGAGATGGCCGCCAGGTGGTAGACGTCCGTCACCCGCTCGCACAGCCGCTGGTACTCCTCGCCGGACAGGCCCAGGTGCATGTCCACCACGTCCCCGGTGAGCAGCTCCAGCTTGGCGCCCTTCACGCGCTCGGCGTGCTTCTGCGCCTCCTTGAGCATCTTGGGCTGCACCAGGGCGTAGATGTGGCCTTGCGGATCCTCGCGGGCGATGTGCTCCACCAGCCGCTTGCCGATGAACCCCGGGTACCCGGTGAGGAAGTACGTCCCAGGGCCCGCCCCCTCCGACTTCTTGCGCTTCTCGCTCATTGGCGGCGGAGCATACCCGGCACTCAGCCGCGCGCGAGCATGGCGCGCCAGACTTCCTCTACCTGGGCCCTCGTGGAGGTCAGGTCTCCCGTGTTGTCCACGATCCAGGTGGCATGCCGGCGCTTCTCTTCCAAAGGCAGCTGAGCAGCCAGCCGGGCCTCCGCTGCCTGGGCCTCCAGCCCGTCCCGGGCCATCAGCCGCTGCTTCTGGAGTTCACGCGGCACCCACACCAGCAGCACCCCGTCCATGCCGGCATGCAGCCCGTTCTCGATGAGCAGCGGTGCGTCATAGAGGACGAGCTCCACGCCCTGGGCGGCCAGCGCCTGGGTCTTCTCGAGGAAGGCGGCGCCGATGCGGGGGTGGAGCAGGGCGTTGAGGGCGGCGCGCTCGGCGGGGTCAGCGAAGACGCGGGCGCCCAGCTTGGCCCGGTCCAGCCGGCCATCGGGGCCCAACACGCCGGGAAAGCGCGAGGCCACCTCGGCGAGCCCGGGGGTGCCGGGCTCCACCACCTCGCGGGCGATGAGGTCCGCGTCCAGCACGTGCGCGCCCAGCTCCCGGAGCATCCGGCTCACGGTGCTCTTGCCGGACGCGATGCCGCCCGTCAGCCCATAGAGACGCAAAGGCTACTTCGCCGCCTTCAGCGTGGTGAAGATGAACGAGTGCACCGTCTTGCCGTCCTCGTTGAAGAAGATGGCCAGGCCCAGCTTCTGGTACAGGTAGTAGGTGCGGAACTCGTCCGTCATCTTCTTCACGTAGCAGGGGTTGGCGGGCTGGGCGCCCGAGGGGCACGCCGGGCCGTAGCTGTTCTCGATGGTCTCCTTGTCGATCACCGGCCCGGGGAACACGTCGATGCGCTCGACGATCTTGGTGGTCGCGTCCACCTTGAACTGGGCCTGGGTGGTGCCCTTGATGGCCTCCTTGCTGAAGTAGGCGATGATCTCCTTGTTGTCGTTGGTGACGACGCGCGAGGGCTCGCCGAACTTCTGGATGATCTCCTCCCGCTTGGAGACGCCAGGCTCGATGCCCTGCCAGGGCTTGGCGGCAGCGGGGATGGCGAAGAGCAGCACGGCGGTGATGGCAAGGGTGCGCAGCACGATGGGGCCTCCTACCTGTCTGTCGATTCCCTGACTCACTAACGGATACCGCGGGCCAGGCTCAAGGTTCCTCATATAGGACGATGCCTTGCCCCTCACATTCAAGATGCCTTGCTCCATCTGGGGGCGTCTGCTACTTCCGCTCCTGATGCGCTCCTGCGGATTCTGGCTCCTGCCCCTCCTGTTCGCGTCCGGCGCGGCCGGAGCCGCTGACTTTGTAGGCCCCGAGAGCTGCAAAGGCTGCCACCCCGCCGCCTATGCCGCCTGGCAGCAGTCCAAGCATGCCCGGGCCAACGACTCGCTCTCCGAGACGCAGAAGAAAGACGCGCGGTGTCTGTCCTGTCACTCGCCCGACCAGGCCCAGCAGGTGGCCCACGTCACCTGCGAGACGTGCCATGGCGGTGGCCAGTACTACGCTCCCGCCTATGTGATGAAGGACCCCGAGCTCTCCCGCCTGGTAGGCCTGGTGGACCCTTCCGAGAAGATGTGCCGGAACTGTCACGACGCCTCCTCTCCCTCCCTGCGGCCCTTCAACTTCGTGGAGTCGCTCAAGGCCATCGACCACTGGTCCGCCGAGCGCGCCAAGAAGGGGGCTCGCGCGGAGGCTCCCCCTCCCGAGAAGGCGAAGAAGTAACCGCGTGCTCAAACTCATCGACGCTCAGTTCGTCATCACCGCCGTCGAGCCCAAGGGCTACCCTTCCGGGCACACGGCCGAGGTGGCCTTCGTCGGGCGCTCCAATGTAGGCAAGTCGTCCATGATCAACGCCCTCACCGGGCGGAAGAAGCTGGTGCGCGTCTCCAACACCCCGGGGCGCACCCGCACGCTCAACTTCTTCGACGTGGAACTGGAGAAGGATGGCGTGCGCCACCGGGTGCGGCTGTGCGACCTGCCAGGTTACGGCTTTGCCAAGGCCAGCAAGTCCGAGCGCGCCCAGTGGGAGAAGATGATCACCACCTACCTTGAGAAGAGGCACCGGCTCGAGGCCGTGGTGAGCATCGTCGACGCGGAGGTAGGACCCACTGAGGAGGATCTCCTCACGCTCGACTACCTGCAGTCCAAGGGGCGCCGGGTCCTGGTGGTCGCCACCAAGATCGACCGGCTGACCAAGGCCAAGCGCAAACCCCGCGTGGTAGCGCTCGCCCAGCAGCTCTCCCTGCCACTCGAAGCAGTTCTTCCTTTCTCATCAACCGAAAAGCTGGGGGTCGAGGAAGTGTGGGACGCACTGCTGACGACATTCGGCGGTAAGACCCGCCTTTGAGTTGACCGGCTCCGGGGTTTCGCTATTTCCTGGTTCCGCGATGGACCGCGCGCACGGAGGTCTCCGGGCGCTGGAGGCACACCTATGCGTCGCTCACTTCTTTTGCTGGCCTTCACCGCGCTGATCTACGGCGGGTGCCAGTGCGCGGAACCCGATGGTGTGAAGCCACCGTGGGACCCCAACAATCCTGGCAACACGGACGGCGGCAGTGGCGGCCCGGACGGTGGCGGTAACAACGGTGGCCCCGACGGTGGCGGCGGGCCGATCTTTGATTCGGATGCGGGCACGACGATCGTCATCCCCCCCGGCAACTTCCAGCTCGATGGCGGCGGTCTGCCGGGCAGCGGCGGCGAGAACGTGCAGACCGACCCCGAGGGCAACATCATCCTCGGCGGCGGCCGCACCGAGCTGTCCTTCGCGTGGATCGCCAACAACGACCGCAACACCGTGTCCAAGTACGACACGCGGCCGTTCCCGCTCACCGGCGATGGCGGCGTCGATGCCGGCTTCATCATGCGCGAGGTGGGGCGCTACCACGCGGCCATTCCCACCGACGGCCGTCCCCGGTCCGACGGTGGCATTGGCTACCCCAACGGCCTGCGTGGCAACGAGGGCCACAACCCCAGCCGCACCGCGGTGGACCTCTTCGGTGACGTGTGGGTGGCCAACCGCGCGGCGAACATCCAGGGCTCGGTGACGAAGATCGCCAACAACA
>DASVVJ010000033.1:0-3694 GCA_036389955.1 Myxococcaceae bacterium | reverse complement strand
CGAGCAGACCGGCCCCGTCTTCAAGATGAAGAACGACCCGCGCATCACCGGCATTGGCCGCTTCATCCGCAAGTACTCCATCGATGAGCTGCCCCAGCTGCTCAACGTGCTGCGCGGTGAGATGAGCGTGGTGGGCCCCCGCCCGCCGGTGCCCAAAGAGGTCGAGAAGTACGCCGCCTGGCAGCGCCGCCGCCTGTCCGTGCGTCCGGGCCTCACCTGCATCTGGCAGGTCTCCGGCCGCAACCAGATCTCCTTCGAAGAGTGGATGTACCTGGACATGCAGTACATCGATAACTGGACCCTGCTGACCGACCTGCGCCTCATCCTCAAGACGGTGCCCGTGGTCATCACCGGCAGCGGTGCCAGCTAAGCCTCCAACCCTCAAGCCGTTCTACCCCCTCGCCCCCACGGAGGTCCCTTCATGCAACCCGCCCCCATCCTCCAGAACGAGGAGCAGCGCCTGGAGTCGCTCTCTGCTCACGCCATCCTCGACACGCTGCCCGAGCAGGATTTCGATGATGTGACGCAGCTGGCCTCCTTCATCTGCGGGGTGCCCATCGCCCTGGTGTCGCTGGTGGACCGGGAGCGGCAGTGGTTCAAGTCCAAGGTGGGACTCGACGCCACCGAGACGCCCCGCGACGTGGCCTTCTGCGCCCACGCCATCCTCCAGGACGATCTCTTCGTCGTGCCAGATGCCCACGGGGACCAGCGCTTCCATGACAACCCGCTCGTCACCGGAGGCCCCCACGTGCGCTTCTACGCGGGCACGCCGCTCAAGAGCGCGGACGGGCACAACCTGGGAACCCTGTGCCTCATCGACAACAAGCCGCGCCAGCTCACGGCCGAGCAGGCCGATATACTGCGCAGGCTGGGCCGCCAGGTGGAGGCCCATCTTCAGCTCCGGCTGCGGGTGAGGGAGCTGGAGCGGCTCGAGACGCAGAGCCGCTCGCAGCGGGACGCCCTGGCGCGGGTGCAGAACCAGAAGGACGAGCTGGTGCGGCTCGTCATGCGCGACTTTCACGCGCCCCTGTCCGCTATCCAGGCCAACGCCTCCTACATTCAGTACCTCCTCAGCCTTCCGGAGCGGGTGTGCGGCTCGGCCCGGGAGATCCGCGATGCGGCCGAGAGCATGCAGCGCATGGTGGGTAACCTGATGGAGGCCAGCACGGACGAATCGCCGGTGGCGCTCCAGCCCACCGAGTTCGACGTGTGCGCGCTGCTGGGCGAGGTGACGCGCGAATTCTCACAGCGCACGCGCAACAGCCACCGCCAGTTCACCCACCGGGTGCAGGTGTCCGAGCAGCGCATCACCGCGGATCGCGGGCTGCTGCGGCGCACCCTGGACAACCTGCTGGACAACTCGTTCCGGTTCACCGCGCTGGGCTCGGGCAAGGTGTCGCTGGAGGCCTCCCAGCCCGAGGCGGGGCTGCTGGAGGTGCGCGTGCGAGACGAGGGCCCAGGCATTCCTCCCTCCACCCGTTCCCACCTGTTCCAGGTCCACAGCCCCGAGGGCGCCCCGTCCGCCGCCCGCGCCCGGGCCAGCAACGGCCTGGGCCTGGTCTTCTGCCGGCGAGCCGTGGAGGCACACGGTGGGTGGATCTGGGTGGAGGACAATCACCCCAAGGGCGTCACCTTCTGCCTGCGCATCCCCGTGCGGCCCACCAGGCCCCAGGTGCTGGCGTCCTGAGACCCGGAGGGGGGCTTCTTCGTCACCCCGGAGAGTCGGCTAGACTGGGCCGGAACTCCGGGAGGAATGATGACGAAGCGATTGGCTTGGGGCTGGCTCATGGCATGGGTGCTCGCCGCGTGCGTGGCGCACGAGAAGGCGGGAGATCAGGCCGCCTCCCTGGGTGACTGGAAGACCGCCTATCAGGCCTACAGCGCGGCGCTGGCCAAGGAGCCGGAGTCTCCCGTGCTGAAGGAGAAGTTCAACAACGCCAAGAGCCAGGCGATCACGGACGCCTACAAAAAGGCCCAGGCCTGTGCCGCGGGCGGAGACTGGGGCTGCGCGCTGGGCGAGGCCGAGTTCGCGCTCGAGCTCGACGGCACCAACCCGGAGATCGCCGCGTTCCGCGCCGATGCCGCGAAGAACCTCGCCCTGGCCCGGCTCTCGCAGGCGCGCCAAGAGGCCGAGCAGGGCAAGTTCCGCTTCTCGCTCGAGCTCATCGAGAAGGCCCGCGCCCTGTCCCAGGATCCCGCCGTGCTCCAGGGCATCGATGAGGCCCGGCCCGGCCTGGCTGCCATGGCGGACGCCGCGGCCGAGGACCTGCGCCAGCGCAAGGCCTACCCGCAGGCGGTGGAGGCGCTCACCGTCGCCGTGACCGTTGACCCCTCCAAGCGCGGGAAGCTCGATGCGCTGCAGGCCGAGTACGACGCCTGGCGCGCCGCCGAGTACGAGCGGCTGGCACAGGAGGGTGATCAGGCCCTGGCCCGGCGGGACTGGGGTGCCGCGGAGCAGCTCTATGCCTCCGCGCTGCAGATGCGCCCGGGTGGGCGGGCCGAGCCGCTGGCGCGTTACGCGGGCGGCCTGAACATGGGTGAAGCGGCCATGGCCCGGCGCGACTTCGCCGCCGCCACGGCGGGGTATCGCCAGGCCGCCTCGTCCGGCCAGGACCGTGACGGCTATGCCGCCCAGCAGCTCGAGCTCGTCGAGGTGCGGCCCTACGTGGTGCGGATCCGCTCGGTGCTGGCTCGTCCCCTGCGGCCCAATGGGCAGCCCTGGGTCGGCCGGATGAGCCCCTTCGTGTCCCGCCTGTTCGCCATGTTCTCGGGCGACTACATGGACTCCCGCTCGGGCCGCGCCAGCCGCCGCATCATCGACGCGGCGATGAGCATTCCCCCGGAGAACCGCCCGACGCTGTCCGTCCACGTCACCCTGCCGGACGGCCTGCGGCTGTCGACGCCCTCGCAGAACGGCCTCTACGTGGGCTACGACGCGGAGTTCACCGTGGCGACCAACGCCTACGATGAGCGCCGGCTCACCCTGAACGTGGTGCACTGGAACGGCCACAGCTTCGAGGACGTGGGCGTGGTGGAGTTCCCCCTGGGCGAGGTCGTCCGGCGCCGGGAGGCCAACCTCAGCCGGCACTCCGTCGCGGCGCTCCAGCTCTCGATCGATCCCGTGCAGGGCGGCCACTACGACGGCATGTTCGCCAACATGTTCCCGCTCCACGACGGGACGAACCTGGCGCAGGACTACTCGATGCCCGTGGCCCACGCCACGGGCTACCGGCTGCGGAACGTGCGGGCCTCCATCCCCGCGCACGCGCTCGGCATGGAGCCGGACGAGGGCCCCGCGGAGCTGGTCGTCGAGATCCTCCAGGGCGGGCGCATCGTCTACCGCAGCACGCAGCTGGACAACCTCTATGAGGGCCAGTGGTCCGCCTCGACCACCCAGCTCTTCGTGAAGCAGGGTGAGCAGCTGCAGGTCCGCGTCTGGGACATGGATCCGACCGACTCGGATCTGCTGGTGGATGCCACCGTCTCCGCCCGTGCACTGGCGGATGGCAATGTGCGGGTGAGTTCGCCCAACGGCAGCTCGGTCTTCCTGCAGTTCGAGCCCCGTCAGGTGTGGGCGGGCGGCATCACCCCGTAGCGCCCTGCCAGAACGCGAGGAGGGTGGCGGCGTAGCGCGGCCAGTCACCCTCCCGCGTGTCGAGGTGGAGAAACGGCAGCGTGCTCCTGCCCAGGCCCT
>DASVVJ010000032.1:0-2372 GCA_036389955.1 Myxococcaceae bacterium | reverse complement strand
CTAGATGGTGGCGGGGATGTCCAGGATGCGCCGGCGGGAGACCTTCTCCTTGGTGCACTCCAGAGCGCTGCTGCTCACGTACGTCAGCATGCACCAGCGATCCTTGCCGTCGTAGTGGGCGGCGAAGGGCGAGCGCTTGTGCACGCAGCGGCGGTTGTCGAACAGCACCGTGTCACCGGCCTCCAGCTTCACGTTCTTCGCCTTGGACTCCAGCAGCGCGTCCAGAGCCGCCAGCGCCTCGCGCGTCTCGTCGTCGGTGGCGCGGTGGATGTCCTGGTCGTAGAAGATGAAGGGCTGCTCCTTGGTGCCTCCGCGCAGGATGGCCACGAGGTGGTGGCGGTTGCCGCGGTCATTGACCTCGTCGTAGTCGTACTCGACGCCCTCGGCCAGGAAGCGGGGCTGGGCCAGCACGGTGCGCAGGTGCGAGGGCAGCTCCGCCAGGATGTCGTCCAGGCTGGTGAAGGAGGTGACGGCCTCACGAGCCTGGTCGGGGCGCAGGCAGGTGATGACGTTGTAGTCGGGCGTCAGAGGCAGGAACGAGCCGTCGGTGTGGAACATCAGCTCGGCCTTGGAGCTCTCGCCGGACTGAGCCGTCTCGTGCAGCTTGACGGGGGAGTTGTGCTGGATGAGCTCGCCCTCGTTCTGCTGGAGCATGCCGAAGGGCTCGCCCAGGGCCTTGGAGATGGCGGCCGAGAACCACTCACCGATGAGGAAGTAGTCCACGCGCGGGCGGCGGGAGTCCAGCGGGGTGGGGGGCAGGTTCTGGTCCTGCGGCAGGCCACGCAGCACCAGGAAGGGGTAGCGGCTCAGGCGGTTCTTCAGCTCGAGCACCGCGCGGCGCAGCGGAGCGGGCAGCGAGTGGAAGAACAGCTCCGCCTCGACCAGGAAGCGCTCCGGGTCGTTGATCGACACGTGCGGGCGGGCATCCAGCGCGTGCTGGATCTGCGCGCGGTAGGGCGTGCAGTCCAGGATGAACGGCACCGCGGAGCGCGGCTTCTCATTCATCGGCGAGACGGGGACTGACAGGGAGAAGGAGAGGGGCGTCGCTGTCGTCATTGTGTACCTCGGGTTGTGTACTGCGTTTGAAACACCGTGATGCTTTCACAAAAGGGATAAGTAGGTGCAACAGGCTTTGCGACAAATTCATGCGGGTCCAGTCATCAAATGTTTCATGGTGATACCTGAAAGACCTTCTGCGACTGCTACACACCCGAGGGAAATTCAGGGATGAGTTGTCATCGACTCCAGGGGGGTGAAAATCGACCCAGCTGATTGAAACATGTGTTTTTCTCAGCCACGATGACTGAGTTTGTCTTTGAGTTGCACGCAGAGTGTTCTCGCAGAGGCCAGACAGACCCATGTCTGCGAGGGAAGTTGTGACAAAAAACGGCAGTCACCCGCGCGAATGCCTGGCATGAGAGCACCCGTGCTGGAGCCCTTACCGGGTCCAGGACAGGAAGATGCTCATTCAGGAAAGATTCAGCTCAGACGTTCAAACATCGAGGGCGAAGAGCTTCACCTCGTCCGCGTCGCTGCTGAGCCGGGTGAGCTGCTGGAACCTCAAGCCGAGCTTCTCGAGCAGCTTGATGGAGCTGTGATTGTCCGGCGAGGTGATGGCGAGGATGCGCCGCAGGCCGAAGGTGTTCTGGCCCTGAGCCAGCACCGCGGCGGCGGCCTCGTGGGCGTAGCCCTGGCCCCAGAAGCGGGGCAGGAAGGCGAAGCCGATGTCCACGTCCGGCAAGGAGTCGCGCTTGAGCAGGCCGCAGAGCCCCATGGGCACGCCGTCGGCCTTGTTCACCACGAGGTAGAGCCCGAAGCCGAAGCGGCGATACATCTCCATCGGGCCCTTCAGAATGTAGCCGCGCGCGTCCTCGAGGGTCCTCACGCCCCGGTCACCGATGAAGCGCAGCCACGAGGGCTCGTTCACGAGCTGGAGGATGAACGCGGCGTCGTCATCGGCGGAGAGCTTGCGGAGGAGGAGCCTGTCTGTCTCGAGCACGTTCATGGGGTTCTCACGCCTCCGCGGCATCGAAGCTCCGGGGCCGCAGCAGGTACAGGCTCAGCACCAGCGCCAGGAAGAGCAGGCTGGTGAGCACGGTGATGAAGCGCACGCCCAGCCGGTCCGCGAGTGCTCCCTGCAGCCACACGCCCGACGCGTAGCCGCCGTTGAACATCATCCCGAACAGGCTGATCATCCGTGCGCGCAGCTCCGTGGGAGCGCGGAGCTGACACGCGGTGTGAATGCCCGTCATGCAGATCATATAGGTGCCGCCCAGCAGGAAGATGCCCGCTGCGGCCAGCGGCAGCGAGGGGGCCAGCCAGTACAGGGTGGTGATGGGGCCCAGGGCGAGCAGCGAGCCCTTCAGCACGCC
>DASVVJ010000031.1:0-10807 GCA_036389955.1 Myxococcaceae bacterium | reverse complement strand
TTCTCCTTCACTCGCCCGACGAACCAGGAGCGGATGGTGTCCCGGCACTTGTAATCGAAGTCTCCAGGACTCTGCGTGACCAGCAGCATGCCCAGGCCCCCCGAGCGCGCCCGCTTGAGCAGGTTCTCCATGGGCTGCTTGGTCGCAGGCTGACGCGTGGCGGGCAGATACATGTCCGCCTCGTCAAAGAGGAGCACCGCCTGCAGCGCATTCGAGGGGTTGCGGTTGAGCCAGCGCGACACCTCGATGAGCAGCTGGGACACCCAGAACAGAACGCTGTGCGTCTCTCCCAGGAAGCGGGTGCTGATGATGCTCAGGCGCGTCTTGCCCGGCTGCGCGTAGGCGCCCCGGCCGAGCAACAGGTCTACATCGAGCTTCTCTGCCCCTTCCCCGAGCAGCTGCTTGGCGTCGATGCGCAGGCGGTCCAGGTCGTCGGCCACCTTGACGAACAGCTTCGTGTCCAACCGGCCCGCGGCGCTCACGAGCCGTGGGTCCATGTCCCCGATGAAGCGGATGAGCCTGTCCAGGGTGACGGCTTCCTGTGAGAGCTGGACGAACTGATCGATGGCCTGGCTCAGCAACGTACGGCAGGACTTATCACGCGGGCTCTGCCGGTAATCCAACATGCCTGCCAGCGCATCCGCGGCATGGCGTGTCGCCTGCTGGCGGTCGAAGTCTGGAAGCTGGGAGAGGCCCTCCGGCACGATGGAGATGGACAAGGGCCGCCCCTGGGGGTGACCCGGCGTGAAAAGCGCCACGTTCACGGACTCACGAAGCCGGGCCTGACGCTCGGTGCGCTCCTGGCTGTCCAGGCTGCGCGTCCAGAGTCCCTCGTCCGCATAGCCCGCGAGGTCCCCCTTGCGGTCGATGAGGATGACCGGAATGCCCTGCAGCAACAGCTGCTCGACGACGTTCAGCGCCACCGTCGTCTTGCCGCTGCCCGAGCCACCGAGAAACGCCGCATGCTTGGTGAGTTCGTCGGGCAGCATGACGACAGGCTCCTTCGAAAGGCTGTCCATCGCGCCGACGCGCACGGGTGCACGCACCCGGGGCGCAGGCGGGCTCACCGGCGCGGCCGCCGCGCGGGGTGGGGCAGGCGGCAGCGAACTGGCCGCCGGAGGCGCCGGAGTGGAAGCCGGAGGCGGCGTCAGCGGGAGCTGCCCCTGCGCGGAGACCTTCTCCGGATGCGGAGGCGCCGCGCCCTGCGGATTGCGCAGGCGATCCAAATCCAGGATGTCGCGCACGGGCTTGAGCTGGGTGAGCGGCTGGGCAGCGCGCAACCAGGCCGCGAAGTCCGGGTGGTCCGCGTGCTGCTCCCGGAAGATCCGCAACGCCAGAACGAGGCGGGCGTCACTGTCCTCCAGCACGGCGCTGCGCCCACCCTTGCTCAGCAGCTTGCCCAGCTCGATGGCCGCCTCGGACTTCGGGCTGGTGGGGAACGAACTGGTGCGCACGGCGACGGGCGTCTTCCCACGCGCATCCTTGCGCGCCTGCTCGATCTGCCGTGCGAGCGCGCTCCGCTGAGGCCCCCGGTTGCAGAACGCCACGCGCAGCCGCTGCTCTCCGGGAGAGAAGCCCACGTGAAGGACCTCGCCCTCCACCTGGACCTCGAGGCGGTGGCCTGTCTCCAGTTCCTCCACCGAATGCCGCAGCGCCCACGCGAGCAGCTCGGCCAGGTCCGCGTCTTCCTCGGGCGGCGGCTGAGAGTTCGCGGCGCGAAAGTCGTTCCACTCCTGGTCCAGCGCCACCGTCTTCGGCTCTTCCACAGCCACCGGCACGGCGGGGGCGCCCCCCTCCAGCGGAAAGCGCGCAGGCAGCGCACCCTCCTGAATGGCCCGCTCGCGCCACACCCGGCACGTGTCCAGCACATCCCGGGCCCGGAGGCCCGCGAGCGCCTCGAAGCCCTCATGAGGGAAGGGGTACGTGGGCTCCGCCGGATCGAAAGGTGCATCCTTCACCTCATAGAGGTGCTCCAACCGGCGCTCGGCGATGAGCCGGGCTTCGTCGGCGGTGCGCAGGGCCTCCAACTTGATGAAGGGCGGGGCCTTCTCGATGCGGTCTCGCAGCGACTGCGTCAGCTTGTTGCTCAGCCCCTGCCAGAAGTTGTGCAGGCAGCTGATGACGATGACCGCCGAGGGCACGCGATCCGCCAGCGCGCAGAGCGCGGTCATCGCCCGGCGGAAGTGGGGCTCCTGTTTGTCCTCGAAGTCATTGAAGCCTTCAATCTGGTCCACGCACAGCACGAGCGAGTGGTCCAGCGCCGCCACCAGCCGGCCCAGGTGCTCCACCATCTCCTGCGGATGATGATCGTGCACGCGCGGCACCATGCCTCCGAGCACCTTGCGATCATTGTCGGACAGGTCCTCGCACCGCAGGTACTTGAGCACCCGGCTCTTGATGCGCGTCTCATTGCGCTGGAGAAACAGCAGCGCGCGCATCAGGTCCAGATCGACGCGCTGGAAGAGCGGCTGCTCCTTGAGTCCATCGGCCGCGATGTCCACCAGCCTGAGCACCTCTTCGGCATCCTGGTCCGGGTCCGTCAGGAGCGCCGCCACGGGCGCCACCCTGCCACACCGGGCGAGCAGCGCATCGGAGAGCTTCTCCAGCCCGGAGCGAGGCTCGACAGACTCGAGGTACGGCTGATCCAACGAGTCGATGAGGTTGACGAGGATGTAGCGCCCATAGTTGGACGAGGCCGTCGTCATCTGCAGGTAGCCCACGAACCCCAGCGACCGCTCATGTGCCCTGGAGCGGAACGCGCGCAGCAGGTGCGTCTTGCCGCAACCCGAATCCCCCAGCAGCAACAAGATGCGCCCCGAGTCTGGGCGCGGAGGTGTCGTCGCATGCACCAGCAGGCGCTCGAAGACGGCCCGTGCCTCCTGGTGCACCGTCTCGACGTCGAACGGATCCTGCCGCCACACGTCGTGGGTGTGCTGAATCGGGTGAAAGACGTCGAAATCCGAGAGGAACGCGTCGAGGCGGAGATCAGTCGTCATCGGGGAATGCTCGCTGGGGACAGGCGAGGAGAGACGCAACAGCTACAAGGCAATGAAGTGGAAGGTGGCGCCCAGGTGGCGTACCTCCGAAGCGGACAGCTCGGCCGGATCCATCAGCTCCACCATGTCGGCACGGCTCAGGGACAGCAGCCGGCGCTGGTTGGCTTCGACGAGGCGGCGTTTGAAAGCCTGCTCATCCAGCCCCAGCCCCTGCAGGGCACGCCAGACGTGGGAGATGAAGACCCGGTCATCACCGAAGCGGCCGGTGGTCACGGAGCGGGCGGCCCGCACCACCTGCTCGGCGAAGGCACGCAGGGGCTCCTCGGGAGACACCGGTGCCGGTGCCGGTGCCGGTGCCTGGGACCTGCCCTCCCCGGCCGGGAAAGTCCAGGTACGCAGGGCCGCCAGGCGCAGGCTCTCCGTGTCCGTGCGGCGGGCGCCCACACTCCGGGCGGCGATTTGCTGCAGCGCCTGGGGAGCGGTCACCTCGCGAGTGGCCTCCAGCGCCCGGCCCAGCAGCACCGCCTGCACCGCGGCCAGGGTGAAGGGCTTGTCCGTCTCCACCCCCAACTGCCGCCAGCACACCAGGTCTCGGACCTGGGCAAGGCTCTGCGGCTGGGAGGGCTCCAGCCCCAGGTGCTTCTGCACGAGCACCGCGCGCATGCCCTCGGCGCGGCCCAGCCGACTCAGGTTCGCGGCGGAGGGAGTGAGCCCGAGCGCCAGGGCCACCAGGTGTGTGCCCTTGAGCTGCTTCCACGTGGCGCCCTTGGGCAGGCGCTCCACGCCCAGCACTTCGAGCGCACGGGCGTGGCCCTGAGCGGTGAGGGTCAGGCCCTTGCGCGCGTTCTGCGTCACCAGCCCGTCCTGACCGAGCCGGGCCAGCGTCTCGTCAAGCCGTGCGCCCCACTCACCACTGCTCCAGCGGTGGTCGATGAAGGGCTTGAGTGCACGGGACACATCGCTCCGAGCACCCTTTCCCTCCGCGCGCGTCAGTAGCCAGACGAGCGCCAGTTCTCCAACGCGGGACTCCTCACGCCCCTCCATCTGCATCCTCCCCAGGCGGCGGTGGCCGCCATGCCAGGTCGCGCCTTTGAGCGACAACCTCCTGGAGCGTATCGCGAATTTCCCTGAACCGCGCCACCACATCTTCGGCAAGGAACCGCAGGACGAGGTAGCCATGGCATTGGAGCGCCAGGTCCTTGCGGCGATCGCGCCGGTAGGCCTCCATGTCCCGGAAGTGATAGTACCCGTCGATCTCGATGGCGATGCGAAGCCGGCGCGAGAGGAAGTCTACCTCCACGGGACGATGGTTGATGAGGAACTCCGCTCGCTCATTGAGTTCGAAGAGTCCCTGAGTCGCTGGAAGCTCCTCGAGCAAAAGCCGCAGAAAGCGCTCGGCCGCGCTGCGTGCCCGGTCCGCCCCCACGGCATCCCCGCTGGCAGCCGCCTCACGGTCGCGGGCCGCTTGAGCGAAGCGGGTCAGCAATTCCTCCGAGGCTCCATCCTCCGCCAGTTGGGACAACGACGCAGAGAGTTCCTGAGGCTGCCGCACCCCCAGCGCCTCCAGCCGCCGCCTCATCTCCTCAGGTGAAGGTGCCTCCAGTTCCACTCGCCCCTCGCGCACCAGGGCCTGGGCCCGGCTCTCGGTGCCCGCCAGAAAGGGCTCCACGGAGTGGCGCTCCGCGTTGAGTGCGAGCGGAAGCGCTGGCACGGCAACGCACAGTCGAGCCGCGGTACGCGCGGCGCGCGTGAGCCACTCGAGACCAGAACCTGTCAACAGGAGCGCTGGCGCCGTGTCGGGTGGAATCAGGGCGTGTAGCGCGGCGAACGCACGAGCAGGCTCTCCACCACACGAGGCCAGCAGGGTGCCGAAAGACAGGCGGGAGTCCTGACGGGTTGAGCCGGAGAGAAGCTCCCGGCATACCGCCGCGGCATCCCCGCCAGGCACGAGTGGAAAAAGCTCTTGAAGGAGAACCTCACGCTCATGGACCGTCGTCCTGTCCAGCCGGGCGCGAAGCTCTCCCGGAGAGAAGCCCGCGAAGGAGCCAAGAAACTCCGCCGCATCCACCCGGAGATCCCTGGTGTGGGCCAGCAACTCGCTCCAGGTCCGGACAGCCTCGGCCTCGGTGTCGACGGCGACCGTACAGAGCGGCCGGCGGCGCGCGCCCAGCCACTGTCGCAGCAACCCCATGGCTCGCCCGGGTGGCCCCACCAACAGGGTAAGCGTGGGAATGCCCTGCTCCTCCCTCCGGCGCTGGTGCCGGTCCAGCATCTGGTGAGCGAACGCCTCGCTTCGAGGATCCAGCGGAGTGGAGGGCACGTCGACAAGCCTCCTTGGCGGAACGCCAGAAGTTCCGGCTAGCGGCGGGCCGCGGTGCCCTTGGGCGTGCGGCCCCGGGTGAGGTGCTGCACCGCCTCACCCAGCCCCTCTACCGTGAGGGGGAACATGTTGAAGACGCGGGCAATCGCCGCGATGGTCGAGTTGGGCCACAGCCGCGGCGGCTCCGGGTTGAGCCACGCGCTGCGCTCGAAGTGCTGCGCGAGCTGCATCATCCAGACGATTCCCTCGACTCCCTCCTGGGAGTAGTTGCCGTTGGCGTCGGTGCGGATGCCCAGCTCGTAGGGAGCCATGTACGCGTCACCCACGACGACCAGCTTGTGGTGCTTGCCCACCTGGGCAATCAGGTCCGGCACGGTGATGCCACCGGTGAGCGTGGGCGTGGCGTACAGCTTCCCGTAGACGCAGTTGTGGAAGTAGTAGGTACGCAGCTCCTTGAAGTGCGTGGCCCGGCTGGCAGCGCTGAACAGCCGGCTCACCAGCGCCGCGTACGGGTCCATCGAGCCGCCCGAGTCCATCAGCAGCACCACGCGCGTGTTGGGCCGGCGCGGAGGCCGCACCACCACCTCCAACTCGCCCGCGTTCTTCGCCGTGGCGTTGATGGTCTCGTCCACGTCCAGCTCGTCCGCCGCGCCCTCGCGCGCGAAAGCCCGCAGCTTGCGCAGCGCCACCTCGAGCTGCCGCGTGTCCAGCACCACGTCGTCCCGGTAGCCCTGGTACCTGCGCTCGCCCGCGTTGAAGAGCGCCGTGCCCTGCCGCCCGCCCGTGCCGCCCACCCGGAAGCCCGGCTGCGGCGCCCCGTTGTTGCCGAAGGGCGAGGTGCCTCCGGTGCCGATCCACCGGTTGCCCCCATCGTGCCGCTCGCGCTGCTCGCGCAGCCGCTCCTCGAAGAGCCGCTCCAGCGCCTCCGCATCCAGCGCTTTGAGTAGCTCCTGCTCCTCGGGGGTGAGGTCCTTCCGCTCGCGCGCGTCGCGCAGCCAGTCCATCAGCTCGCGCGTCAGCTCCAGCCCCGCGGACTCCAGGCCCTTGAAGTGCGACAGGAACGCCTGGTCGAACGCGTCCAGGTGCGTCTCCGAGTGCACCAGCAGCGCGCGCGCCACGTGGTAGAAGCCGTCCAGGCTGCTGTCGTGCAGCCCCGCCTTCAGCGCGCCCGCCAGCGCCAGCGCCTCCTGCGCGCCCACCGGCACCCCGCGCCGCCGCAGCTCATAGAGGAAAGGCAGGAACATGGCCGCTCCTCACCCTCAGGCCCGCGTCCGGCGGCCGCGCCCGAAGGCCTCCGCCACCGCGATCATGTCCTGCTCCTTCTTCAGCAGCGCGCCGAGGAACGGCAGGCTCTCGTCCAGCTTGAAGCTCTGCAGCCCACTGGCCTTGAGCACGGCGATCCAGTCGATCAGCTCGCTCGTCGAGGGCCGCTTGCGCAGCCGGGAAAACCCGCGCAGCTCGTAGAAGATCTTCAGTGCCTGCTCCGCCAGCGAGGTGTCCAGCCCCGGGTGGTGCACGTCGATGATGCGCCGCATCAGGTCCGTGTCCGGAAAGTCGATGAAGTGGAACACGCACCGGCGCAGGAACGCGTCGGGCAGCTCCTTCTCGTTGTTGCTGGTGATGATGACCACCGGGCGGTGCGCGGCCACCACCTCTTCGTTCGTCTCCACGATGCGGAAGCGCATCCGGTCCAGCTCGTGGAGCAAGTCATTGGGGAACTCGAGGTCCGCCTTGTCCACCTCGTCGATGAGCAGCACCACGCGCTCTTTGGCGCTGAACGCCTCGCCCAGCGGCCCCAGGCGGATGTAGCGGCGGATGTCCTTCACATCCCCGTCGCCGAAGCGCGAGTCATACAGGCGCTGCACGGTGTCGTAGACGTAGAGCCCGTCCTGGGCGCGCGTGGTGCTCTTCACGTGCCACGGGATGAGCCGCAGCCCCAGCGCCTCGGAGATGGCCTCGGCCAGCAGCGTCTTGCCGGTGCCGGGCTCTCCTTTCACCAGCAGCGGGCGCTGCAACGTCAGCGCGCAGTTGACGGCGGCCTGGAGTCCTTCACTCGACAGGTACTTCGCGGTTCCACTGAAACGGGAGGTGGGCGTCATGGCGTTACCCCTCCTTTAACACCCACCCCGCCCGGGAACACAGGGCCCCGCACCGCCAGGTGTCAGGGCCCCGGAGACAGCGAGGCTCAGTTCCCGCCTTCGGTGTCGTACACGCTCAGCTGGTCCGTGTTGATCTTCCGGCCCACGAAGTTCAGCGACACGTCACACGTCGGGGTGCCACCGCAGTCAGTCCCCGCGCAGGCCGAGCGCAGCGCGAGCGTGCCCTCGATCGTCTCGCCCAGCTTCTCGATCGTGTAGGTCGCCGACGTGGTGTAGATCTCGGTCGCCGACTCGGTCTCCGTCCGCTCGGCCTTGAAGATGTACTCGCCGTCGTCGTTCTTCTCGCCCTGGATGGCGTCCCCGGAGATGTCGATGCCCTGGGCCTGCCCCATGTTGTAGCCAATGTCGCCGATGTCCAGGTAGCTCACGTCCTCGACGCCCTCCCAGAACACCCACTGCTCCGTGTCCACCATGTTGGTCGTCTTATCCGGGGCCGTCGGGGCCTGGCCCGCGCGGTAGCACGCCGTCGGCACGGTCGCCGGGGTCAGCCGGTCGATGGCCACGCGATAGATGGAAGGCTGGCTGCCCCCACAGCCCAGAAGACCACTCGTCATCACTGCCGCCACTGCCCACTTCATGGAACGCATGCCTGTACTCCTCAGGGACGCCGGAGCGCCCGATTTCACCCGCGACCGGCCTCTGGGCGGGGAACTCCAGGGCGCTCGGCGCCCCGGGCGGCTGCGCAGTATCAGGTGCCTTGCAGATCAGGCAAGCAAACACCCGCCTGCTTCGGGCTCACCGGAAGGCGTGGCCGTTGGTAATGTCTCTACGGCTCCTGGCCCTCACGGCTCCTGGCGTATGGCAGACACACCTTTACGCATCGTCAGCTACAACGTCCGCTACTTCGGCCACGCCCTGCGCGGGCTGGCGAGCACGGTTGGGCCCAAGCGCCGGGTGTCCCTGGCGCTTGCCTCGCTCGAGCCCCTGCCGGACATCGTCTGCATGCAGGAGGTGGAGACGAGTTCGTTCCGCAGCTCCATTGCGCACCGGCCCAACCGCCCGGGGGAGACGCAGCTGCAGGCCTTCATGGGCCGCATGGAGGAGATCTTCGCCGCCCAGGGCCGGGAGATGCCCTACGACGCGTTCTACTTCCGGGCCCACCACTACAAGCTGGGCGACTTCTCGCTCTACACCACGGGTCTGGCCATCCTGGTGAACCGGAAAACCCTCCGGGTGGACCGGCACAACGTGGAGGCGCCCGCTCAAATCACCTACCACTACGTGCAGCGGCTCAAGGAGCGCAAGCAGAGCCGCATCTGCGCGCACATGCGCCTGCTGCGGGTGGACACCGAGCAGCCCTTCCACGTCTTCAACACCCACCTGAGCCTGCCCACGCCGTTCGTCCGGGAGTTCTGGTCCAGCAGGGACAAGATGGGCTGCGGCATCAACCAGCTCCACGAGGCGCGCAAGCTGACGGATCTGCTGCAAGAGCACTCCAAGGGAGAGCCCTTCATCGTCTGCGGGGACTTCAACTCGCCGCCTGCCTCCCCCGTGTTCCGCTACCTGTGCGACGAGGCCCACCTCACCTGCGCCCAGGCGGCCGTGGGGCAGATTGACCCGGCCGTCATCCGCGGCTTCCCCACCGCCGGCTTCATGCACCTGCGCATGCACCTGGACCACATGTTCTCCGGCGGGGGCGTGCGGTGGCTGGACATGGAGGAGACGCGGCCCTACGGAGACCTCTCCAGCCGCTTCCACGGGCTGTCGGACCACATGCCGCTGATTGCCCGCTTCTCGCTGAGCTGACAGCGGCTCAGCCCAGCGTCTTCTCCACCTCGGCCCAGGCCTCAAGGATCTCCCGCGTCTTGCGCTCGGCCAGCTCCCGGAACTCGGGCGCCATGTGGGCCACCTTGTCCGGGTGGTACTGCGTCACCAGCGCCCGGAAGGCCCGCTTCGCCTCGTCCTTCGGTGTGCCGGGCGCGATGCCGAGCAGCTTCCACGGGTCCCTCGCGGCAGGGGGCGGCGGGGGCGGCGGAGGCGGCTCGGAATAGGCCTGGGAGCCCCGGGGCGGAGTCTGTCCCCCCGGCGGCTGGCGTGAGGCCTTGGGAGCGGCCTCGCGTTTGGGCCCTGGCTTGCGCGCGGGGTCCGGCGCGGGAATACGCGAGGTGAACTGGCTGAGCGCCTCCTGGATGTACCAGAGGTCCTCGCGGGGCACGCCCCGCTTGCGCAGCACGGCCCGGGGCCGGCCATTCTCCAGCACCAGGTAGCTGTTGGCCGCGGCGTAGGCGTCCTGCTTGCTGCGCGGGTAGAGCTTCTCGCCCAGGTCCCCGAGCGGATCCCTCCACATGCCCTCCGTGGTGCCCTCGTCCGCCACCAGTACCTGGGTGAGCGAGTGGCCAAAGCTGGCCTCCAGCGTGTCGAAGGGCTCGCGCTCCTCGGGAGGGCGCATCTCCTTGCCATGGCGCACGCCCGTCACCAGCAGCAATCCCCGCGTCCCGTCCACCAGGGCGAAGAGCTTGTCCCGGACCTGCCGGTCGGAGAAGAAGAGCACGTGCACCACGGCGTGGAGATTACGCGCTCAGGTGGCCTGTTGTGCACCTTCCGTTGCGTGCGAAAGCTTCGTTGGCCGCTCGAACTCCCAGCGGCCCTGTATTGCGCCGGGTTGCCCCCCGGGCCCCATGTCACAACCCCCCCTTCCATACCTACCTCTAATAAAAGAGGAGGTTCGGCGGTGAGTGACTTCAACGGTGACGAGTTCCAGCTCCTGTTCCAGGCGCTGGTGGACCCGCAGGTGGCCTGCGACAGCCAGGAGCGCGTCATTTTCCTCACCCGCTCCGCCGAGCGTCTGCTCGGCTGGAAGCTCGAGGAGCTGCGGGGACAGCCTGTCACCGTTCTGGTTCCTCCACGCCTCCACACCATCGGGGAGCAGTCCCTGCTGCGCCACCTGCTCGACCGCAGCTCCCGCCTGGCGGGCCGCCCTCTGCTGGTACCGCTGCAGCGGCGCGGCGGAGAAGAGCTGCTGCTGGAAGTAACCACGGGCAGCGCGGGCGAGGGGGAGCGCGAGCGCATCGTCCTGTCGCTGCGGTGCATTCCCGAGGCCCCCGACTTCAGCACCGAGCCGCTGGAGCAGGAGGCGGCCACCCGGCTCTGGCACTATGGGCATATGGGCGCCTCGCACGAGCCTGCCGTGGCCGAGCGCCACTACCGGGTCATCGTGGAGAACGCGCCGCTGGGCATCTTCCACTTCGATCGCACGCCCGTCATCACTGCGTGCAATGACTACTTCGTCCAGCTCATCGGCTCGTCCAAGCGGCTGCTGCTGGGGCTGAACCTTCTGACGCTGCGCAACCGGCCCATCATGAAGTGCATCCGCGCCACGCTCACGGGGGAGC
>DASVVJ010000030.1:0-3630 GCA_036389955.1 Myxococcaceae bacterium | reverse complement strand
CCCGCACCATCCGGTGCCTGACGACGGGCCCGGACGGGACGCTGTGGATCGGCACCGACGCGGGCGTCACCGGCATGCGCGGGAACACCTTCTTTGCCCTCACCGCTCCGGACGAGGTGCCCCTGCGCGACGTCCAGGCGCTGCTGGCGGCCCGGGACGGCACCCTGTGGATCGCCACCAATGGACATGGGCTGCTGCGCTACACCCGCGAGCGCTTCCAGATCTGGAGCACCCATGAAGGCCTGGCCAGCAACCGGGTGACGTCACTGGCCGAGGGCCCGGATGGCACCGTCTGGGTGGGAACCATCGGCGGCCTGTACCGCGCGAGCAGCGCGGGGTTGAGTCCGGCGTCCCTCTTCGAGGGCCCTCAGCCGGCGGTGATGTCGCTCACGGTGGAGAAGGACGGCACCCTGTGGGCGGGCACCCAGGAGGGCCTGGTGTACCGGCTCGAGGAGGGACAGATGCGTCCGGTCCCCGAGGCGAGCCAGCCCGGCGCCCCCATCGAGGTGCTGATGGTGGACCGGCCCGGCACCCTGTGGGTGGGCAGCACGGGCCGGGGGCTCTTGCGGCTGGCGCACGGCCAGCGCTCCACGTTGGATGCGTCACAGGGGCTGCGCAGCAACACCGTGGCCGCGCTGCTGGAGGACACGCAGGGCAACGTGTGGATCGGCGCGGCGGAGGGCGGGCTGCAGCGCCTCAAGGACGCGCCCTTCACCGCCCTGGGCCCTCCCGAGGGACTGCCGCACAACATGGTGTCCTCCATCTACGAGGCGGTGGATGGCAGCCTGTGGTTCGCCAGCCTCGAGAGCGGCGTCACGCGCTGGCGCGGCGGGAAGATGACTACCTATACGACGCGCGAGGGGCTCATTCATGACCGCGTGCGCTCGATGGCGCCCGGGCAGGACGGCAGCCTGTGGTTCAGCGCGCAGACGGGAGTGAGCCGCTGGAAGGACGGTGAGTTCACCTCGCTGGGCACCGCGCAGGGCCTGCCTGCGGGGCCGGTGCGCACGGTGTACGAGGACCCCGACGGCACGCTGTGGGCCGGCACCCAGGGAGGCCTCGCGCGGTGGAACGGTGAGCGCTTCGAGGTGCTCACCAGCCAGAACGGACTGCCCGGCGACAACATCACCCTGCTGATCAAACGCCGAGCGGGAGGCTTCTGGGTGGGTACCTCGGGCGGAGGGCTGGCCTACTTCGTCCATGGGCGGCCGGTGACGGTGTCCTTCGAGGGCAAGCCGATGTTCACCGAGCTCCAGGCGCTGCACGAGGAGCCCAACGGCACGCTGTGGATCGGCACGGACGAGGGGCTCTACCGCTGGAGCAACGGGCGCTTTACCCGTTTCTCGCACCAGGAGGGCCTGTTCGACGACCGCATCTTCCAGATTCTCCCGGACGGCAAGGGCCACCTGTGGATGAGCTGCAACAAGGGCATCTTCCGGGTGGCACAGGCGGAGCTGGAAGCGGTCGCCGAGGGAAAACGCACGCACGTCACCTCGCACGTCTACGGGCAGGATGACGGGATGCGCTCGGAGGAGTGCAACGGGTTGGGCTCCCCGGCGGGAATCCGCGCGCGGGATGGGCGGCTGTGGTTCCCCACCATCCGTGGCGCCGTGGTCTACGATCCGAAGCAGCCCGAGGAAGCCCCGGCCCCGGCTCCGAAGATGGTCATCGAGGCGCTCCGGGTGGATGGGCGCCTGGTGCCTTCCTCGGAGTGGAGCCGCATCGCCCCGGGCGACGGCAACGTGGAGATCCACTACACCGCGCCGAGCCTTCGTGCTCCCCAGCGGCTGCGCTTCCGCTACCAGCTGGAGGGCATGGACAAGGCCTGGGTGCGGGCCGAGAGCCGGCGGGTGGCCTACTACACGCGGCTGCCTCCGGGGGCATACCGGTTCCGGGTGGGCGTGGAGCCCGCGGACGGCGGCGCGGCGGCGCCCGAGGCCACGGTGGCGTTCTACCTGGAGCCCCGCTTTCACCAGACGCTGGCGTTCCGGGTGGCGGGCGGGCTGACGCTGGTGTTGCTGGTGGCGGGAGCGGTGTGGCTGCGCATGTACCGGCTGCGGCAGCGGGAGCGCCAGCTGCAGGCCCGGGTGGACGAGCGCACGGCGGAACTGGCCACGGTGAACGCGGACCTGCAGGTCCGGCTCCAGGAGTTGCAGGCCACGCGCGAGCGGCTCGTCCACGCCGAGAAGATGGCGGCGGTGGGCACGCTGGCGGCGGGCGTGGGGCATGAAATCAACAACCCCCTGTCCTTCATCATCTCCAACCTGCACTACGCGACGGCGGAGGTGCAGAGCGCGGCGCGGAGCGAGGACAGCAAGCGCTGGAAAGAGGTGGCGCAGGCGCTCGACGATGCGTTGCACGGCGCGGACCGGGTGCGGCGCATCGTGCAGGACCTGAAGACGTTCTCGCGGGTGCAACCCGAGCAGATGCACCGGGTGGATCTGCACACGGTGTTGGACCTGACGCTGGCCATCGCGGAGGCGCAAACGCGGCACCGGGCGCGGGTGGTGAAGGACTACGGCAACCCGCCGGACGTGCTGGGAGACGAGACGCGGCTGGGCCAGGTGTTCCTCAACCTGCTGGTCAACGCGGCGCAGGCGATCGCCGAGGGCCACGCGGACCGGAACGAGATCCGCGTGGTGACGCGCAGGGACGCGCAGGGGCACGCGGTGGTGGAGGTGAGCGACACGGGTACGGGGATTCCGCCCGAGGTGCTGCCGCGCATCTTCGAGCCGTTCTTCACCACCAAGGACATTGGAGTGGGCACGGGCCTGGGCCTGTCCATCTGCCACTCGTACGTGGAGGCGATGGGAGGAATGATCCACGTGCGCAGCGAGCTGGGCCAGGGCACCACGTTCCAGGTGGTGCTGCCGGCGGCGGAGGAGGACGCGATGCCGCAGGGGGCTGCGGGAGTGCGCCTGGCCAACGCTCCGGTGGCGAAGGGCCGGCTGCTGATCATCGACGACGAGCCGATGCTGACGGCGGCGCTCACCCGCATGCTGGAGCCCGAGCACGAGGTGGAGGCCTTCACCAGCGCGCGGGTGGCGCTGGAGCGGCTGCGCTCGGGAGAGCGCTACTCGCTCATCCTGTGTGACTTGATGATGCCGGACATGACGGGCATGGAGCTGCACGAGACGCTGGTGCGCGAGCTGCCCACGCAGGCCGGGTGTATGGTGTTCATCACGGGAGGCGCGTTCACCGAGGCGGCGCGGCGGTTCCTGGAGACGACCTCGCGCCCCTGCCTGGACAAGCCCTTCGAGCCGGAGCGGCTGCGGGCCCGGGTGCGCGAGTTGCTGCTGAGCCAGCGTCCCTCCGCCGCGGCATAACCTCCGTGGAGGTGCCTGTGCAGTCGCCCGATACGACAGTGCGCCAGCTCATCCGGAAGTTCGAGGAAGAGGGCCCGGACTACGACGCGATGGACGCGGTCCCCGTGGAGAACGCGTCCACCGTGCGCGCGCTGGTGGAGGGCCTGTCCTCCCAGGAGTTCAGGGCCCGCCTCGCCTGTGCCCAGGCGCTGGCCCGCGCCACGGTGGAGCACGAGACCGCCGCCCGGGCCGTGGCACCGCTGCTCGACGACGAGGAGGAGCTCGTCGTGGCAGCCGTGGGCATGGCGCTCGGAAGGCTCGCCGC
>DASVVJ010000029.1:0-2105 GCA_036389955.1 Myxococcaceae bacterium | reverse complement strand
AACTCCACCTCCGCCACGGTGGACCTCAGCTGCACCCCGTACAACGAGCCTCCTGTGGCGATGTGCCGCAATGTGACGGTCAACGCGGACGCCGCGTGCCAGGCCAGCGCCAGCGTGGACAACGGCAGCCACGATCCCGACTCGCAGCCTGGGCCCTTCTCCATCTCTCAGGCTCCCAACGGCCCGTTTGGCTTGGGCAACCACTCCGTGACGCTGACCGCTTCGGATGGCATGGCCAACGCGCAGTGCGTGGGCACCGTCACGGTGGTGGATAACACCCAGCCGACGGTGAGCTGCCCCGCTTCCCGGGTGGTCGAGAGCTGCGCTCCCGGTGGTGACAAGGTCCACTACGACACGCCGTCCAGCGACAACTGTGGCGCAGCGCCTGTCACCTGCTCGCACCCCTCCGGCTCCATGTTCCCGACGGGCAAGACGACGGTGTCCTGCACCGCGGCGGATGGCTCTGGCAACACGGCTTCTTGCGGGTTCGACGTGACGGTGCGCGGTGACACCACGCCGCCGGCCATCTCCTGCCCCATCGCCGTGGAGGCCCGCATCCGGCTGGGCGAGGTGAGCGCGCTCGTCGACTTCACCACCAGCGCGAGCGACAGCTGCGGCTCGCCTCAGGTGACGTGCTCGCACCCGCCGGGTTCGCTGTTCATCCCGGGGCTGACGCCGGTCACCTGCACCGCCAGGGACGGCTCGGGCAACACGGCGTCGTGCCAGTTCGGAGTGAGAGTCATCGTCGACGTCTCGCTGCCGTAGAACCTGGCCGCACGCATGCTCCACGGGTAAGGAACCCTGAAATCGCGCCTGGGGGTGAACCCGCTTCACCTCCGGCGCGATTATCAAGTCCCGCGAACCCCACCTATCAGGTGCCGAGGGCTCTTGCGCGCTCAGGCCAACCCCTGAGGTCACTCGCGTTATGGTGGCGGCGTTCCGGAACAGGGAGAGTCATGCGACAGGTCCAGGGGTGGATAACGGTGGCCGTGCTGTGCTGTACGGCAGCAGTGGCGGCGGGAGAGGAGAAGCCGGAGGCGCGGCTACAGGAGGCGCAGAAGGCTTATGACGAGGCAAAGGTGCTCGACGAGACGGCCAGGTACGCCGAGGCGGTGGCACAAGGCGAACAGGCGCTCGCGCTGCGCGAGGCGGCACTCGGCGGCACCCACCCCGAAGTCGCCCAATGCCTGGATCTGCTCGGCAAGTTACAGCGGGTGCTCGGAGACTTCGGGAAAGCCGAGTCACTGATCCAACGTGGGCTGTCCATTCGGGAAGCGGCGCTCGGAAAGCACCATCCCGACGTCGCCGCCTCACTCCACAACCTGGGCAACCTCTACATTGTCCAGGGGCTCTATGACCGGGCCATGCCGCTCGTCGAACGCTCCCTGGCCATTCGGGAAACAGCGCTCGGCAAGAATCATCCCGACCTGTCTGGCTCGCTCAACAGCCTCGCCACCATCTACAAGGCCCAGGGGCTGTACGAAAAGGCCCAGCCGCTCTACCAACGCGCGCTCGCCATCCGGGAGGCGTCCGCCGGCAAGAACCATCCCGACGTCGCCAAGGTGCTCAACAACATCGCCATGATTTATAAGGAGCAGGGGCTGTACGAAAAGGCCGAGCCGCTCTATCAGCGCGCGCTGGCCATCCGGGAGGCAGCCCTCGGTCCGCACCACCCCGAGGTCGCCGCCTCACTCAACAATCTCGCCATCCTCTATTTCGTCCAGGGGCGGTACGACCGGGCCGAGCCGCTCTACCAGCGCACGATCGCCATCGAGCAAGCAGCGCTGGGCAAGGACCATCCCGACCTGGCCGGCTCACTCACCAACCTGGGCAACCTCTACTATGCCCAGGGGCTGTACGACCGGGCCGAGCCGCTCTACCAGCGCGCGCTCGCCATCATGGAAACGGCCCTCGGTCCGCAGCATCCCGAACTCGCCCAGGCGCTCCACAACCTGGGCAACCTCTACTACTCCCAGCGGAGATACGAAAAGGCTGAGCCGCTCTACCAGCGCGCGCGCACCATCTTCGAGACAGCCGTCGGGAAGACCCATCCCCTCGTCGCTAGCTCGCTCAACACCCTGGCCGAGCTCTATACGGAGCAGGGG
>DASVVJ010000028.1:0-3117 GCA_036389955.1 Myxococcaceae bacterium | reverse complement strand
GTGCCCGTGCCTCCACCGAACCGGTCCCGGCCATGCAGCCGCTTGAAGATGCGGAAGATGGCCTCGTGGTACTCGGGCTTGATGCCGATGCCGTTGTCGCGCACGTAGTAGGCCACGCGCTGCTCGTGCCCCTCGGACACGGCGCCCAGCTCCACCCACTTCTCCGCCTTGTCGTTGTACTTGAGCGCGTTGGTGATGAGGTTGGTGAACACCTCGGCGATGCGCACCCGGTCACACCGCGCTGGCGGCAGCGGCCGGGGAATGCGCACCTCCATGCGCGCCTCCTCCAGCCGTGGCTTGAGCAGCTCCAGCACCTGGGCCACCACCTCGTTGAGGTCCACCTCCCGCAGGGACAGCTCCGTGCGCCCCACCTGCGAGTAGTGCAAGAGCGAGTTGATCAGGCTCTCCATGCGCTGGGTCAGCCGCACCACGGTGTCCAGCCGGGAGCGCGCCGTCTCTGGCAGCGTGGGGCCCACCTCGCGCAGTGCCAGCAGGGTGTAGTTGTGGATGCCGCGCAGCGGCTCCTTCAGGTCATGGCTGGCCGCGTAGGCGAACGCGTCCAGCTCCACGTTGCTGCGCTCCAGCTCCGTGTTGAGCTTGAGCAGCGCCTCACTGCGCTGCAGCGCCACATCGATGATGGACCGGCGCAGCTCGCTGGCCGCCTCCACCTCGTAGGGCTTCCACGGCAGGGCCCGGCCGCGCACCGTCTCCTTCCACAGCTCGAAGGACTTGCGCGGGTGTAGCCGCATCTGCCCCTCTTCCACCTCCACGGGCTTGGTGGGGTTGCCGCTCCAATTCACCGTCTGCACCACCTCGGGGCGGAACCACAGCACGTAGTTGTTGCGGCCCCGGGACATGGAGATGGCCATCAGCCCGGCGGCCACGTTCTTGAACTCCTCGGCCTCGGGGTAGTGGTTGGCCAGCCGGTCGGTGCAGAACACGTCCTCGTCGATGCGCGTGCCCAGCCAGGCCAGCAGGCCCGAGAGCTGCGCGTCCTCCGGCGCGGTGCCCAGCACCGTCGTCTTCCCGTGAAAGTGGATGGCGGCGCCCTGAGCATGGACAAGCTCGAGCAGGCCCGCCTCGTGGCTGCTCAGCCCCGAGACGAAGTCGATTTCCCGCGCCATGCGCTCCAGCAGCCCGGCGTGGATGGACTTGGCCCGGATGCGCAAGTCATAGTCCTCGTTGCCCTCCTTCACGGCGAGCAGGCTGGACATCGCCTCGCCGAGGAACTCGCACGCGGTGCGCGCCTCGTAGGGCACGTAGCGGGTCCCGGAGACGTGGGTGCAGGAGATGAGCCCCCAGAGCTGGCCTTCCTTCATCAGCGAGATGCTCATGGAGGCCTGGGCCCCCATGTTGCGCAGGTACTCCAGGTGGATGGGGGACACGCTGCGCAGCACCGAGAAGGACATGTCCAGCGGCCCGTCGGCCTGAGGCCCGGGCAGCGCCAGCAGGCGCGCGGGGGTGTACTCGGTGGTGGGGATGATGCGCAGCCAGTTGAGCCGGTACAGCTCGCGGGCCTGCTTGGGAATGTCCGAGGCCGGGAAGTGCAACCCCAGGTACGGATCGGCCTGGGCATCGCGGTCCTCGGCGAGCACCGAGCCGTTCCACTCCGCGTCGAAGCGGTAGATGAGGACGCGGTCGAAGCCGGTGATGCGGCGCACCTCCTGGACGACCGTCTCGCACAGCTCCTGAAGGTTGCGCGCGTCCCGCAGGCGCGAGAGGGCCTCGCGCACCACGTGGTAGAAGCTCAGGAAGGGCACCGCGTCCTTCTCCGAGGACGGCTCCAGCTCGAGGATGAGCCTGCCCTGGTGACGGTGGGCGATGCCGTCGAAGAAGCGCTCCTCCCCGTCCACCCTCCACGAGAGCTTCAGCGGGTTGTGCTGCCGCAGCCGCTCACTGCGCAGGCTGGCCTCCAGGGGCTCGCGCAGCGACGGCTCGATGAGCTCGCCCAGCCGGGCCCCCAGAAGCTGCTCAGCGGGCAGTCCCAGCAGCGCGGGCGCGTTCTCGCTCACATGGGTGAGGGTGAGCTCCGGCTCTCTCAGCACGAGCAGCACGCCATGCGGCTGAATCGCGCCGGGGATGTGGATAGGCTCCTTGTCGCAGTTGGTGAGGTCCACCACCTGCCCTACCCGCGCGGCGTCCGTCTTCATGCCAGGGCCTCCTCAGGCATCCTGGACCGGGGCGCAGGGCAACTCCACCGTGAAGGTGGCTCCCTGTCCGGATTCGCTCTCCACGCGAACACTTCCGCCCATGGCCTCCACCACTTCCTTGGTGATGAAAAGACCCAGGCCCAGTCCCCCGTAGTGCCGGTCCGACACGCCGCGCTCGAAGCGCCCGAAGAGGCGCCCGCGCGTGCGCGCATCCATGCCGATGCCCTCGTCCCGCACCGTCAGCCGCGCCAGCCCCTGCTGCTCCTCCACCTGCAGGCGGATGGTCCGGCCCGCGCCGAACTTGATCGCGTTGGACAGCAGGTTGGTCACCACCTGCTCCAGCCGCAGCACATCCCAGTGGCCCAGCACCCGGCCCGGGGCGTCAATCTCCAGCAGCGAGCCCGCGCGGGCCGCCTGCGTCTCGAAGCCGGCCGCCACGGTGCGCACGATGGCCGCCAGGTTCACGTCCTGCTCGCGGCGCAGCCACAGCCGCCCGCTGGTGATGCGCGTGGTGTCCAGCAGGCTGTCCACCAGTGACGCCAGCCGGCGCACCTGCCCCGCGGCCGCGTCCAGGTGCTTGAACAGGCGCTCGTGGCCCAGCTGCGCCTCCATCTGCTGGCGCACGAACTGAAGGCGCAAGGACAGCGGCGTGAGCGGCGTCTTCAGCTCGTGGCTGGCCACCGAGAGGAACTCGTCTCGCAGCCGCACCGCCTCGCGCAGCTCCCCCATCAGCCGCTCGCGCTCGGACTCGGCCAGCTTCTGCTCGGTGATGTCGGTGGCGAAGCCCTCGATGCAGCGCAGGCCGCCGTCCCCGGTGTAAACGCCCGCCGAGCGCTCCCACACCCACCGCTCCTCGCCGCCGCGAGGCCGGATGCGGTACACCACGGTGAGCTGACGCTGGGCCGCGACGGCCTCCTGCTCCTCGCGCCACACCCGGGCCACGTCCTCCGGGTGCAGCAGAACCACC
>DASVVJ010000027.1:0-9618 GCA_036389955.1 Myxococcaceae bacterium | reverse complement strand
CCTGCTCCGCGACGAAGGCCACCTCGCCTCGCGCGTCCACTGCCAGCCCCATGGCTCCCACCGGCGCCGGAAGCACCCGGGGCTCACTCCCCGGCGCATCCAGCGCGAACAGCCGCAGCTCCGGGCTGAAGCGGTGCGCTACCGCGAGCCACGGCCTGCCTCCCGCATCCTTATATGTAGCGAGCGCGCTCGGGCCGTCCCCCACCGCCAGCGCCGTCACCTTCCCCGTGCCCACCTCCACCGCGAACACCGTATCCGTGGGCGGAGACGCCACGAACGCCGTGCTCCCATCCGGCGCGAGCGCCATCGCGAACAGGTCTGGAAACGCGGCATCATTCACCACATCCAGCCGCCCCTCGCCCTCGGGTGCCGGGCCCTGGGGCACCACCAGCTTCACCGTCACGCTCGCCTGGGGCAGGTCCACCGGCAGCGTCACGTCCGCGGGCAACCGCGTGTACGCGTGCCGCTCGTCCACCACCTTCAGCGGCAGCTCACGCGACAACGGCGGGCCCAGCGCCAGGCGCATGCCAGGCTCCAGCCGCTCGCCGTACACCGCCAGCGGTTGAGCCGTCTGGTTGCTCGTCAGCCGTGGCCCCACCGACAGCAGCCTCGCAGCGGACGGGGTCGGCTCCTCGGAATGAGGCGCTGCCCCCGCCTGGGGACGAAAGACGAAAAGGCCCACCGCCGCCGCGCAGAGCGCCAGCGCGGTGAGCACCGCGAGCATGCGTTTCATGGCTGTCACAGAGCCCCGTGAGGGCCCAGGCCCCACTCTACCTCTCTCTTACGCCTGCTCCCCATGGCCGAAGGGTCCGCAGTGTGGGCCCCATCCCTCAGGTGGGGGGCACACCCCCCATACAGCAGATCCACCCCTGGCACCCCGAGAGTCCGTGCGTTGACACATCGGTACAAACTTCGACTAACCTGAAAGTCCGATGCGCCGCTTCCTCCTCGGCACCCTTGTTGCCAGCCTCCTGGGTTTCTCCCCTCTGCCGCTGCTGAGCTCAGAAGCCTGGGCGCAGCGCGCCCGCGCCTCCCGCTCCAAGGCCAAGGCCAAGAAGCCTACACCTTCCAAACCCGCGGCCCGGCCCGAGCCCAAGGCGGACCCCTCTGCTGGGGTGCCCGACCCCGTCACCGGCGAAGCAGGCTCGGCCAGCGCCTCGGCCCCCCCGCCCAGCCGCGGCCCCGCGCGCATCGACTTCGATGACCGCCTCATCCAGGGACAGACGAACAAGTCCGGCGCCGTCTATCTCTACGATCGCAAGGAACTGAAGACGCGATCGATGATCCGTGAGCGGGACAGTTTCCGCTCCGAAACCCTCTCCACTGTCTACGATCAGTAGGGCGACGCCCTCGTCAGGAGTGTCTACGTGAGCGCCCAGCCCTCCGTCCTCCAGGTCGTCATCCTCCGCGACGGATTGCTCGTCGGCACGGAGGTGCTCACCCCTGGCACCTATGCCATCGGGTCCGACCCTTCCGCGGACCTGAGGCTGGATGACGCCTCCGTCGATCCACGCCACGCGACGCTGTACTTCCAGAACGGCCGCTCGGCCATTCAGGATGCCGGCTCGACGCAGGGCGTCTATGTGAACGGCCACCGCATCTCCGCCTGTGAAATCCGCTCGGTGGACGAGGTGCTCTGCGGCCCCTTCGTGCTGAAGACGCGCGTGCTCTCGCAGCGCCCCGCCGAGAAGGCCGGGCCGCCTCCCGAGGTGGCCGCCCTGCTCGGCGCCGCGCCCCCGGCCGCCGCGCCTCAGCCCGCTGCCGTCCGGCCCGCGCCTCCGCCCGCCGCTCCCGTTGCCGCGCCGCCGCAGGCCTACGCGCCTCAGCCCCCGCGCCCCGAGCAGTTCGCCAGCACCATGCCCATCGCCCATCCGCCGCCCAACGTGGCGCGGACGGCGGCGCAGGCGGCGATCGTTCCCATTGGCCCGCCTCCCACGGCCGTGCCCGTGCCGCAGCACCGGGCCCCCGCCACCTCGCGGGGCGGCCCCGCCATGGCCCAGGCGCCCCAGCCAGTGCCGGTACCGGTGCCCATGCAGCCTCCGCCGGCGGCCATGCCCGCCAACACGGTGCCCTCCACCCGCCGCCGGGCCACTCAGGAGCTGCAGCCCGTGGGCCCTCCGCCCTCCATGGTGCTGGCGGAGGACTTCCTCAACGACGCGCTGCCCAGCCTGCCCGAGCTGGACATGCCGCAGCCCCAGGCGCAGCCGCAGCGCGCCCCGGCCCCTGTCCCCGTTGCCGCCGCACCTGTCCGCGCACGGGCCGCATCCGCCCCGGCGCTGGCCGAGTCCGCCCGCCCCACCCATGCCCCGCGCATGGCTGCCGGCAAGGGCGCGGCCCAGCTCTACCTGGAGCTGTACTGGGGCGGCGTGCGCCGCGAGGCCCGCCGCTTCAAGCCCGGTAAGCAGCCGCTGAAGGCCTCCTCGGACGAGCGCGCCCCCATGCCGCTGTGGGGCTTCGGCCTCCCGGAGGAGGGCTTCACCCTCGCCGAGTCCCTCAACGGCTCCTACCGCCTCTTCGTGCCCCCTGGCTCCACCGTGGAGCGCGCCGGCAAGGATGGCCGCTTCCTGCCAGTCCAGGCCTCGGCCCTCGAGTCCGATGGCAACCGCCGCTACGTCACCCTGAGCGATGGGGCCGCCGCGCGCCTGAGCCAGGGCCACATGTCCCTGCTGGCCTACGCCGCGCCCGTGCCCGAGAAGGTCTTCGTCAACCCGCTGAGCGGCCTGCCCTGGTTGGCCCTGGCGTGCCTGTTCCTCCTCTCCGGGTGCTTTGGCGCCTTCGTCGTCCTGCGGCCGCGCTCTCCCGAGTCTCCGGACTTCACCACCAAGAACCTCCCGCCCATCGCCCTGCGCCTGATCGCGCCGGATCCCAAGAAGAAGGAGGAGGCGAAGCAGAAGCTCGCGTCCATCAAGGAGAAGGCCAAGCCCAAGGACAAGGTGGCCGACAAGCCCACGCCCAAGCCGGTGGAGAAGGTGGTCGAGAGGACTCCGCCCAAGCAGGTGGCGCCTCCGCCTCCCGAGTCTCGCGCCCTCAAGGCCCTGGCCAAGCTGTCGGCCGCCGGCCCCGCCACCAATGACTTGCTGGCGGCGGTGGACAAGCTGGGCAGCGGCCCCGGCAGCAAGAACGTGAAGACGTCCAACTACAAGCTCTCGGGCCTCATCGGGAAGGCCCCCATCGCCAACGCGGGCCTGGGCACCTTCGGCCTGGGCGGCGGCGGCAAGGGCGGCGGCGCCACGCTGGGCGCGGAACTCCTGCGCGGCAAGGGCGGCGGCGGCATCGGCGCGCTGGGCGCGGGCAACGTGGGCAAGGGCAAGGTGGGCGGCACGGTGACGCGGGCCACCTCGCGCAGCATCTCCGCGCCGCAGGGCAGCATCGACCGCGAGGCGGTGGCCAAGGTCATCAACAGCCACCTCCAGGAGGTGCACGCCTGCTACGAGCGAGCCCTGCTGAAGGACCCGGGCCTGGCCGGCAAGGTGGTGCTCGAGTGGACCATCGGCGCCTCGGGCAAGGTGGCCGCGGCGAAGACCAAGTCCTCCACCCTCAACAACGCCTCCGTCGAGGCCTGCATCCTCAACAGCCTGAAGAGCTGGGCGTTCCCGGCTCCCAAGGGTGGCGTCGTCATCATCTCTTATCCGTTCATCTTCAACTCGGTCGGCTACTGACGTGGGGCTTTCCCCCTGCGTCCGTGGCGGCCTCCGCTCGGACAGTCCCATCGTGCGAAAAGCCCTGCTGCTGCTGTGTCTGACGCTGTTCCCTGGCCTCGCGCTCGCGCAGGCCGAGGCCCTCGAGAACCCCGGCGCGGTGTCCGCCGTGCAGGACCGGCTCTACCGGCTCAACCACGAGCTGTCGCTGGGCATTGGCGTCATGCCGGCAGACGCCTTCTACAAGGGCTACTTCGCCGGGGTGGGCTACACCTACCACTTCAATGACTTCTTCGCGTGGCAGGTGGGCCGCGGCTCGTACAACTACAACGTGAAGACGAGCCTGCGCCGCCAGCTCGAGCGCGACTTCGGCGTGGTGCCCACCGCCACCGCGTTCGAGGACGAGGTGCGGTGGATGGTGGGCTCGGACGTGGTGCTCAGCCCCATCTACGGGAAGATGGCCTTCTTCAACCAGAAGGTGCTGCACTTCCAGGCCTCGCTGCTGGGCGGCCTCACCATCTTCAAGCTCAACACCGCGGATGGCTTCCGGCCCGCCGCCAACGTGGGCCTGGGCCTGCGCTTCTTCACCAACCAGAACGTCTCGTTCCGGCTGGATGTGACGAACAACTTCCTGTTCACCGGACCGCGCGTCGTCAACGTGCCGACCCTTCAGCTCGCGACCGCGCTCAACTTCGGCGCTACGGAATGATGCCCCGCAATCTGCTCGCCGCGCTCACCAGCGCCGCGCTCCTCGTCCACCCGGTGGCCGCCAGGGCCCAGGGTGCCGTACCCGCCCCTGCTCCTGCGGCCAAGGGTGCTCCCGCCGCTGCTGCTCCCGCTGCCACGCCCGCTCCCGCCGCTCCCGCGCCTGCCGCGGACGCCTCTGCTCCCGTTCCTGCTGCCGAGAAGGATGCGCAGAAGGAGGAGGAAGAGGCAGCGCCCGCCGCTCCGGAGAAGGTGGATCCGAAGCTCTTCGATGAGGCCCTCTCGGAGTACTTCGGCGGCAACCCGCGGGATGCCGCGCGCTCGCTGTTCACCTGGCTGTCCGCCGCGCCCAGGACGGACGACAACTACGCCTGGGCTCAGTACTTCCTGGCGCGCAGCCTGATCGACCTGGGGCTCACCCACGCGGGCGCCACGTACCTGGCGCGCATCGCCCGCGAGCGCTCCAACCCCAACGTGATGCCGCTGGCGCTCGAGCAGCTCAAGCGCCTGACGGACAAGCCTCACGACGAGGTGATGATCGACGAGCAGGTGTTCGGCGCGCTGGACCTGGGCTTCCTCGAGGAAGAGGCCGGCCGCTACGCCCACTACCAGCAGGGTCTGGTGGACCTGCGCGTGGGCAACGAGCGCTGGGCCAACACCCACTTCGCCAAGTTGGAGGAGGGCAGCGCCGAGGCCAGCCGCGCCAAGTTCGCGCTGCTCGTCACCCGCCTGCGCACGGTGAAGGAGCCCAGCGAGGAGCTCATCAAGGACTTCCTCGCCCTGTCCGAGGACACCAAGCTGGCGCGCGAGGCGCGCAACGAGGCCGCGCTCGCGGTGGCCCGCCTGCGCTACGAGCGCCAGGACTACCCGGGCGCGCTGGACGGGTACTCGCGCGTAAAGCTGCCCGAGCTGGATCCGGGCCGCGCCACCCTGTACCTGGAAGAGGCGTGGACGCGCTACAAGCTGGGCGAGCTGCGCGCCTCGCTGGGCATCCTCACCACGCTGGATGCGCCGTCCTTCCGCGACGAGTTCCTGCCGGACAAGTACCTGCTGCGCGCCCTCATCTACCGGGACCTGTGCCACTACCTGCCGGCCAAGCGCGCGGCCAAGGAACTCACCCGCCGCTTCGCGGACTCGCTGGAGGCCATCGCCGCGCGCGAGGACCTGACGCAGGACCTGCGCCTGCGCCGGGCCGCCGCTGCCCGTGGCAGCACCAAGCGGGCCGCGGGCTTCAAGGAGCTGCTGGAGCTGGAGTCCGAGCGGCTGGGCCGCTTCTCCGGCAGCTTCGGCGAGCGGCTCACCGGCCACCTCACCAAGCTCTATGCCCTGTCGCTGGGCGAGGCCGAGCGCGTGTACCAGACGCGGCTGGCCGAGGCCGTGCGCCAGGAAGCCGACACCCTGCTGCGCGCCGCTGAGCAGGTGCGCCTGATGGAGTACGAAGTGGGCCTCAAGCTGTACGAACGCGTGAAGAAGGGCTCCAAGCTGGTGGAGCCGGCCCAGGAGACGCTGCTCCGGCCGGACCAGGTGGGCTTCCCGTTTGATGGGGAGTACTGGAACGACGAGCTGAAGTCGTACCGGGTCAACATCAGCAGCCGCTGCCTGGAGGACTCGCCATGAGCGGCTCCTTCGCAGGCGTGCTCGCCGCGGCGCTGCTCGCGGCCGCTCCCGGCGCGCAGGGCCCCGCCGGCCGGGACTTCAACCCCATCGTCTCCAAGGCCAAGGAGCGCGAGGAGCTCATCACCAAGCTCAAGCGCGACATCTTCAAGGTGGACCGGGCCATCGGCGAAACGGAGCGGCTCATCGCCAAGAGCCGCAACGCGCCGTACCTGCCGGACCTCCAGTTCCGCCTGGCCGAGCTGTACGTGGAGAAGAGCCGCTACGTGTACTACCTGCAGGCCGAGCAGCGGCCCGAGGGAGCCAGCGGCGCCATCGTGTCGCCGGAGACGCGGCTGCTGAAGAACAAGGCGGTGCAGATGTACTTCCGCCTGCTGCGCGAGTACCCGGACTTCCACGACGGGGACAAGGTGACGTTCTACCTGGCGCACGAGCAGCGCGAATTGGGCGCCTTCGACGAGATGCTCAAGACGTTGGGGGACCTGACGCGCAAGTACCCCAGCAGCCCGCTGCGGCTAGAGGCCGAGCAGATCCTCGGCGACTACTACTTCGACAAGGCGGACCTGGTGGAGGCCGAGAAGCACTACCAGGCCATCCTCGCGCAGCCGCCCTCGCCGGTGCATGACCTGGCCCGCTACAAGATGGGCTGGATCCGGGTGAACCAGTCCAAGCACGCCGACGCCGTCACCTTCTTCGAGGCGGCGGCGGCCAGCGAGCCCCTGCCAGGCGTGGACGCCAAGAAGGCGCTCAACGTCAAGCGCGAGGCGCTGCTGGACCTGGTCTACAGCTACACCGAGGTGAAGCCGGCCAAGGGCGCGCTCAACTACTTCGAGAAGCTATCCGAGAGCCGCGCCACGTTCGCCCTGGCGCTGGACAAGCTGGGCAACCGCTACTTCATCAAGCAGCAGTACGAGTGGGCCATCCCCGCGCTGCGCAAGCTGATGGAGATCCAGTTCGACCCTGAGCTGGACATGGAGCGCGGGCAGAAGCTGTACGACGCCATCAAGGCCTCCAAGGGCAAGGTGATGCCCGAGCCGCAGGACATCCGCTTCCTGGTGCGCGCGGCGGTGCAGAACAAGACGGACCCCGAGCTGGCCGAGGAGGAGCGCAAGAAGTACCTGGCCGAGCTGGAGGAGATGTCTCGCGACCTGTCCACCCAGCTGCACCTGGCGGCGCAGAAGAAGGACGACAAGCAGATGTACATCACGGCGGCCACGGCCTACCGCGAGTACCTGAGCCTGTTCCGTCCCGAGCAGCACGTGCGGCCCATCATGAAGAACCGCGCGGACGCGCTCTTCGAGGCCGGCAGCTTCCCCGACGCGGCCCGGCAGTTCGAGGAGCTGGCCCGCTACGAGGAGAAGGCCAAGCAGCGCGACGAGAAGGCCATCGAGGAGGCGGTGTACGGCGCGCTGCTGTCGCACTTCTCCACGGTGAAGCCCGAGGAGGCGCTCAAGCGCAACGCGTTCGAGGTAGCGGATGCGCGCCAGGCCTTGAAAGTCCTGGGCGCCAACTACGTCACCCGCTTCCCCAACAGCCCCCACACGCTGGAGGTGAAGTTCAACATCGCCCGCGCCTTCTACGAGGACGGGGACTACGCCAAGGGCGCCGAGCTGTTCACCGCGTTCGCGCTGGCGCACCCCAACCACAAGGACTCGGCGGTGGCCGGCAACCTGGCGCTGGACAGCCTGCGCCAGCTCAATGACTTCAAGGGCCTGGAGGAGACGGGCCGGAAGTTCCTCGCCGCCGCGCTGCCCGCCAAGTTCCACGACGACGTGCGGAAGATTCTCACGCAGAGCAAGGCCGAGGCGCTGGACGAGCTGGCCCTCAAGAGCGCCCAGGAGACGGGCGACGTGATTGTCGGCCTGCTCAAGGTGGCCGACGAGAACAAGAACTCGGAGATTGGCGAGAAGGCCCTGTACGGCGCCTTCACCGCCGCGCGCGAGAAGCGGGACATGACGCGCCAGCGCGAGCTGGGAACCAAGCTCGTCACCGACTACCCCAAGAGCCAATACCTCTCGGACGTGCTGCTCACGTTGGGCCGGCACGCGGCGGAGGCGGCCTCGTTCGGCGAGGCGGCCAGCTGGTACGAGCAGGTGGGCCAGAAGCTCGCCGGGGACGTGACGGGCCTGGACGGGTACCTGTCCGCGGCGCGGCTGCGCCTGGCCATGGGCGACTACAAGGAGGCGGCGCGCACGTTGGAGCTGGCCTCGGAGACGGCCGGCGCGCGCAAGGCCGAGGTGCTGGTGCTGCTGGCCGACGCGAAGCTGAAGCTCAAGGACTACGCGGGCGCCAAGCGTGCCGCCGAGTCCGCGCTGGCGCTGGACAAGCTGAGCACCGCCGCGGCCGCCGTCATCGCCGAGGTGCAGGCCACCACGGCGCCCAACGAGGCTCCCGAGAAGCTCATCGCCACGCTCACCACGGCGGTGCAGGGCCCCAACGGGCAGACGGAAGAGGCCGCCAAGGGCCTGTGGTTCCTGGGCGAGATTCTCTACCGCAACTACAAGGGCCTGGCCGCGGACAAGGTGGAGGAGAAGGTCTCGGAGCTGCAGGGGCTCGAGGGCATCTACACGCAGGCGGCCTCGCTGGGTTACCCCGAGTGGGCGGTGGCCTCGCTGTGGAAGCTGGGCCTGGCGTACTCCCACCTGGCCGAGGTGGTGGACGGCACGGCGGCTCCCGCGGGCATGTCCGCGGCGGAGGCCAAGGCCTTCCAGGCGGCGGTGAAGGAGCAGGTGGCGCCGCTGAAGGCCCGGTCCGAGGAGGCCTTCAAGGCCTGCCTGTCTCGCGCCGAGCAGCTCGAGGTGTTCAGCACCGCGGTGGTGGGCTGCCGCACGCGCAGCGAGACGGCGGCGCTGCCGGTGCCTGCTCCCTCCGCTCCGGCGCGTACTGCTTCGGTGGAGGAGCTGCGCAAGAAGGTGGAGGCCACGCTCACCGCCGAGTCGCTGGAGGCCCTGGGCATGGCGTACCTGGAGGCGAAGCAGTTCGGCCTGGCGCAGCTGACGTTCGGCCGGGTGACGGAGCTGCAGGACACGCGGGCGCCGTCGCACTCGGCGCTGGGCTGGGCGCTGCTCAACCAGGGTGACGCGATGAGCGCCGCCGCCGCCTACGCCAAGGCGCTGGAGGCGGACCCCACGTACAACAAGGCGCGGTTGAACCTGGCGGCGCTGCGCTGCCGCTTCGGAGACACCGAAGGGGCCAAGCGCGAGCTGTCCGTGCTCAAGGATGTGGCGGCGCTGAATGGCCCGGACGTGGACGCGGGCTGGAAGGCGTGCAAGTGAGCCGGACTGTGCACAGTCCCCTCTCCCTTCGGGAGAGGGCTAGGGTGAGGGTGCCACGGCTCCCAGAACCCTCACCCCGTCCCTCTCCCGAAGGGAGAGGGGTTCTCTGCGTCCTTTTCCTCCTGGGAGCCCTCACCGGGTGCGGCGACGACCAGCGCCTGGAGGGCAGCCTCACCTCGCTGCTGCTCTCCATCGAGTATCAGTCCGTCGATGTCCGCTCCACCGAGGAAGAGGTCGCCGTGCGCTTCATCAAGAAGAACGGCGACAACGAAGAGGGCGGCGGAGAGGACACCATCCTCAAGGTCACGGCACGCCTGGATGACGTGGTCTTCACCCCCGGCGAGCCGCTGGACCTGGCGGAACTGCTGGGCGACGAGCCGGACTCG
>DASVVJ010000026.1:0-2763 GCA_036389955.1 Myxococcaceae bacterium | reverse complement strand
TGCATGACATTCGCGACGACAAGAAGGTCATCCGCGCGCAGATGGCCCGGCTGGAAGAGGAGATCCGCCAGGCCGGTGGTTCACTGGCCGAGGGCCCCGGCAACTACGCGCTGGCCCGTGGCTACCTGGCGCTGGGCGACGAGGCCAAGGCCCGCGAGCACCTGGAGGCCGCGTGGCAGAGCGGCTTTCATGATCCGCGCGTGGCCTACTCGCTGGCGCTGGTGCTGGGCCACCTGTACCAAGACCAGCTCCTGGAGGCCGAGAGCCAGCGCGACACCACCTCCGAGCTGCGTGAGGCCCGGAGGCAGGAGCTGCGGCGCCGCTACCGCGACCCCGCCCTGGACTGGCTGCGCAAGAGCGAGGGCGCGGACGTGCCCTCCACCGAGTATGTCGAGGCGCTGATCGCCTTCTACGAGGACCGCTTCGACGAGGCCCTGGCCCGGCTGGACGCGCTGGGCAACCGTCTGCCCTGGTTCTACGAGGCCCCGCAGCTGCGCGCGGACATTCTGCGCACCCGCGCCGCCCGCCGGTGGAACCAGGGGGACCTGCCGGGCGCGCTGGCGGACCTCGAGGCGGGCCGGAACACCTATCAGGCCGCCGCCGCCATCGGCGAGAGCGTGCCCGTCACCTATTACTCGCTGGGCAAGCTCGAATACCTCGCGCTGACGCTGGGGCTCTACAGCCAGAGCGAGGTGCTGCCGCCCTTCAACCGGGGCAAGGACGCGGTGTCGCGCGCCCTCAAGGCCTCGCCCGATGACGTGGCCTCGCTGCTGCTGCAGTCGCGCCTGCACCGCCGGCTCGCCGAGTACCAGATGGGCCGCGGTGAGGATCCGCTGCCCGCCCTCGAGGCGGCCCTGGCCGCGGTGCGCAAGGCGCTCGAGCTGGGCCAGAACCCGCGCGAGGTGCTGCTGGAGCGGGGCTCCATCCTCTTCTGGTGGGGACGCCACCGGCAGAACCAGAGCCAGGATCCGCGTGAGCAGTTCCTCCAGGCCGAGCACTCGCTGCAGAGCATCGCCTGGGCCCAGCGCGACTATGAGTTCCACGTCATGCTGGCGCTCATCCTCTCCACCTGGGCCGAGTACGAGGATGAGATTGGCGCCAGCTCCGCCGACCACCGCCAGCGCGCGCTGGACTCGCTGCACGCGGCCACCCAGCTGAGCCCCCGCAACCCCGATGCGTGGATCAACATGGGCCGCATCTACCTGCACCGCAGCAAGCTGCCGTCCGCGGCCACCGTGCCCGAGCGCCGCGCCCAGCGCGAGCAGGACCTGAAGCACGCCTGGCAGGCGCTGCAGAAGGCCCTGGAGATCAACCCCCAGCACTTCGTGCCCTACCTCTATGGCGGCCGGCTCCACACGCAGCAGGCGCGGCTGCGCTGGTGCGAGGGCAACGCCTCGCCCCTGCTGAGCACCGCGGTGGGCATTCTGAACAACGGGCTCGCCATCAAGCCCAAGCACCCCCACATCCGCAACGAGCTGGGCAAGGCGGTGCTGGCCCAGGCGCAGCAGACCTGGGAGCAGGGCGGCGACCCCTTCCCCCTGCTCGACCAGGCGCAGGCGCACTTCGAAGAGGTGATCAGCATCACGCCGCAGCTGGTCTACGGCTACAACAACCTGGCGGCCACTCACCTGTGGCGCGCCGCCTACCAGCAGGCGAACGGCGCCAACTCGGGCCCCAGCTCACACGCGGCCGAGCGCGCCTTCGAGCAGGCCCTGCAGCGCACGCAAGGCGATGCCTTCCTGCTGGCGGATCAAGCCGAACTCTTCGTGCTGTTGGCGGACTTCGCGCTGGAGCGGAGCGGCGATCCGCGTCCTCACCTGCAGCGCGCGCAGAAAGCGCTGCGCGAGGCGCTGACGCACAACGCTCAGCACGCGCAGGCCTGGCGGCTGCTGGGCAGGACGCATGCGACGTTGGCACAGTGGAAGGCGCGGCAGGGCCAGGCGGCCGAGGAGGACTTCACTCAGGCGTCGCAGGCCTTCGAGAAGGCGCTCGCGCTGGAGCCCGAGTCCTTCGAGGCCCGGCTGGACCTGGCGGCGCTGCTGCACAGTTCCGCGGGTTGGAAAAAGGATGCGGGCCGCGCCCCGACCCCCCCGGTGGAGCGCGGCCTCGCCTTGGTGGAAGAGGTTCTCTCGAGCTGTCCTGAATGGCCACGAGCGCTGCTGTTACGAGCGAAGTTGCGGTTGACTCACGCGAGCGCCGAGACTCGCGAGGATGCGCAGCATTCGTGGCGGGTTCAGGCCAACGAGGACCTCTCCCGGGCACTGCAAAAGAACCCTCACCTGAAGTCGAGCTGGAGGCCGTAGCCCCCGGCCCATGGCGGGGTGGTTAGTTGGGGCTCACGGGCACTTCGGGATCCTTCCCGTTGGTCGTCGTGCCGCCCTGGGTACCGGTGGTGGTGGTGGTGGTGGTGGTCGTCGTCGTGTTGGTGTCGCTCATGGATCATCCCCCTGGATGTGTGCTGCTGAAGTGGTGGTTGAGACGCCCCCCGTTTATGAGCTTCGACCCTCATCGGGTCGAGGTCTCCCCCTGCGCCTCTCCGTTCCGAGCACTTCCCATAGCAATGGGAATACCAACGGAGAAACTCGCAAGGTCGGCGTACTTTTACCGGGATTGCGGTCTATTGGGTAGCCGACCCAAAGGGATCCTCCGGGTTCGACATGTCGAACGGCCGGCGTCGACATGTCGGAAGCCCCTGTCGACATGTCGGAACGCGCCATTTTGGATCAGGGGTTGTCGAGACCCAGGCCCAGCTCATTGATGCGC
>DASVVJ010000025.1:0-9406 GCA_036389955.1 Myxococcaceae bacterium | reverse complement strand
AGTACCTGTGCCCAGCCATTGCGAGTGCCTATGCGCTCCGGTGAAGCATAGAGCCCGTGCCGTTCTTCCTGGGCTGTGAGCCGGGCAAACTTGGCTCGCAGTGGGTGATCAGCCGGGACGAACTCTTCCTTACGGTGAAGGATAGGGGGATTGGACGACTGCTCGTAGTGGCGCAGGTCGATGCGGAACGTTTGCAACTCCACGAGCAGCGAGGTGCGAAGCTCCGGGTGTGGATCCGTTTCAAAGTCCGGATACGAGAGATAGGAGACTCGCGGGCTCTCCCGGTGCAGCTTGATGAGGTTGGCTCCTTCAACAGCGCCGATGAAGGCGCGCGCGCATCCTTCGTAGATACGAAGCACAGGCGCAAGATGGGGCAGTGCGCTCTCGTGAATGTAGAGCGCGGACGGCGTGAGCTTGCCCACTTTGGACTCCTGGCAGAGCCGGTTGATGCTGGGCAGGTTCCCGGCCGAGAACAGCAATGCATCTGCCAACTCGCACGCCGCCTGGTAGGAAGTGAAGAAGGCCTTCATGTCGAGCCGGAGCGAAGTAGGTAAATCCGCAACCCTGGGTCTGCGATCAAAGCGTGAGAGGGCCAGGTAGACGAGGAGGTCCTCGGTCCTCCGCTGCTGCACCTCATCCCACTGCGACTCGTCCATCACCGCGCGGACGACACGAAACGCCCGTGGGATGGAGCCAAAGACCTCGAAGAGGGCTGGAGGGCCCACCCACTCCTCGGGTTGGGGCAGGCGGCCATGGGCGCCGAGGAAGTCCAGGAGCGGCTGGAGCAGGCCCTTATGCTGCTCGAAGAGAGCGTCGTAACGGCGAACCCTCGGAGCGGAGCCAAGGCGGTGATGACGCGAGGCAAGGTAGGCCTGCCGGGCAGATTCATCACGGAAGACATAGAAGATGCCAGGGCCTGCTGGGACGCTGGGGACTTCCAGAACGGAGTCAATCCACCGGCGCAGCTCGTCTTGATGGTAGAGCTTCTGGAAGGTGCCCAGCCGCGTCACGAAGCCGTCCTGCAGAGAGACTCCAGGGGCCTGACGGGTTTCGAACTCGAGCCTCCCTGCCACGACGAGCACTTTGCGAGCGAGCGCCCAGGCTGCCCTCAGCACCTCGGCTCGTTCCTCCGAGTCTTCGATGACGTTGACCACGTACCCGAGATTGACGATCTCCGCCGGCGTACGAGGGCCTTCGGGACGGTGGACAGGATCCCAGCCCTCACACGGGATGCCTTGCTCTCGGAGGCGCTGAATATCCCCTCCGTGTCCGCAGCCGTAATCGAGAACGGAGGTGCTCGGCGAGAGCAGCTTGTCCCCGAGCGCGAGGCGCATGGGACGGGAGAGCTCCGTTCGCTTGAGCGCGGTCTTATGGCGAGCGATTCCCGAGAGGGACTCGCTCACGGTTTCAGCCCGGGAACACGCCGGAAGAGATCCTCGATCTCCTGGATCCCTTTGTCCGCGAACAGGTAACCGATGCCCCGGTGGAGATGCAGGCGGAACTGCTCGGCAAGCAGCTCATCCGTGGGCTCTAAGCCGTCCCTCAGACAGCGGGCGCGCATCAGCGCTTCGTAGATATCCGCGTACTCGCCACCGAACACCTTCCAGCTCATCTCCACGGAGCTGTCCAGCGGGATACGGACAGCGGGCGGAGATGTGGGCTCTGCCAGGGAGGTGCAGAGCGCCCAGCGACACAGCTCGTTCCAGTGCTTGAGCTTGGTGACGCGCTTGAGCTTGATGAGGTGCTCTTTACCCTGCTGTGAAAGCCGGATGTTCTCGATAAACACGTTGCCCCCTACCAGAAATAGCCTTTTTCGATCCGAGAACCACCTTCCCGCTTGTCAAAGACCATGCGGTAAGTATGACCGACTGAGGAACGGAGCTTTTCCAGACCGCCCTCGTCGATCTCTTCATCCGTTGAGAGAAGTAGGACCTGATGACTGGCCACGGGGAAGTAACGCTCGACCAGGTTCTTGCGGTGGGTGGAGTCGAGCCGTCCCAGGGGAGTGTCAATGACGAGGGGCAACGGGCGCCCCGCGGCTCGAGCCAGTCCCCAGAGAGTCGAGATGGCCAGCAACTGCCGCTCTCCGGCGGAGAGCCGCTCTGGAGACAAGGGCTTCCCGTCGCTTCCAAACAGGGTCAGGTTGTAAGTGGAAGGGTCGATGGTGAGCTGTGAGACCAACGACTCCTTGCGAAGAAGGTGCGTGAACCCCTCCAGGATGAGCTGTTCGATGCGGCGGATATGCCGCTCGACAACCCGGGTTCGGAACTGGGCCATGGTGACCCCGACTCCCTGGGCATGTTCGATGATGCGGGAGACTTCTTGCTGTTCGAGGCGCTGATCGAGTTCTCGCTCCATCCGCTTTGCGTAAGCTTCGTGCTTACGTGTGCGCTCCTGGTTCAGGGTTTGGAGCGCTTCCTCTGCGGACTGCAGGACGGAGACAGCATCGGCTAACTGCTGGCGGCTCTTGTCGAGTTTGCGTGACAGCCCTTTTACATCTTCCTCATCTGGCACCAGTGCAAGTTGCCTCTCGACTTGTTGCAGCGCTTGATTGAGTGAAGCCGCCTCATTCAGGAGGAGGTCCGCCGTAGCCTGGGCTTCGGCCAGTACGGAGCCACGCAGCCCTTCCAGCACCAGGTGGGACTCGTCGGTCAGTTTCAAAGAGGGGGAGGGTGCGTGAGAGGGGCGGCGCTGTTCTCGGTCCTGCCGCAAGAAGGATTCGAGCTGCACAAGTACGTCCGCAACTGCACCGGCGCGGCGGGCCTCGGCCAGCAGCTGCGCGTCTCGCTCGTCGAGCACTGAGAGCAGTTGCTCCTTCAGTCGTGTGGCGGGAGAAGCCGCTTGGGCCGAGATTTCATCGAGAAGCCCCCTCACCAGGAGCAGCGGTGCAGCGCCATGGGCCAGTTCACGCAGGCGTTCGCGGGCATGCTCGAGCTTCGAGTCCAGGGTTCGCTTCTCTGCTTCGAGCTGCGCACGTTTGAGGAAGAGTTCTCCACCTGATTCGCGGAATTTCTCTTCCAGCGAATCGACATGCTTGCGCTGGAGCACGACGGCATTGTTCTTCGAGGCCCGTTCCTGAGCGGCTTTGGCGCAGCGGGCGTCGATCTCATCCAATTCCGTTTTTGCCGCCTCAAGCTCCGCCTGCGCGGCCTCCGGAAGTTGCTTCTCTCTGCTCCGGCGCACGACGACTTTGAGATCGGTCTGAAGCTGATCAACGAGATCCAAGCCCAGGAGGGATTGGAGGGCCGTTCTCAGAACCTCTGCCGCGCGCTCAAAATCCGCGAGCGTCTCGATCTTCTCCCCGTCGAAGAAGAAGAACTTTGAGAGCCGTGCAGGAATGAAGCTCTCGACCTGATCCGCCCAGTGCTCGGTGAGAACGGGATCCTTCTTTCCGTCTACCAGCACTTCAACTGACTCGCGCACTGTGCGCGGGGTGGCACGCCAGGAGCGGATGACGCGATAGACGTGGTCCTCGCCTTGAGTCCTGTGGAGGAACCGGAGCTCAATGGTGGCGCCCTCTTCCGGAGCCGCGGCTCGATGGATGGACCGCCGGAGAAACTCGTCATAGGAGAGTTCGCGGCGATTAGAACAATCCGCGAGCCGGCCGTAGAGGACGAGCTTGATGGCGTCCAATAGCGTGGTCTTCCCGCTGCCATTCAAGCCTCCGAAGAGGATGATAGGCCTGTTGGGAGAGCGAGGAGCGAGGTCGATGACCTGGCGTTCCCGGTAAATGCCGAAGTTGTGGAGGATGAGTTCTTCGAGAATCATCAGACAGCTCGATCTGGAGCATCGGCCGATGATTCAGTTGCGTCATCGGGGATCAGCGGTAGTTGCTCGGACTTGGTTTTCTTAGGGCCTTGGGACTCTGCCCTTTTGGGATGCTCGGGTGTGGGCTGTGGCTCGCGCAGCGCCTGGATCTGCTCGCGCTCTGCTTGGCGAGACAAGGCATAGCTGGCCGCGTCCTCGGCGCTTGTGAAGAAGCGCTTCTTGATGGAGTCCTCCAACGCATCAAAGAGGCCTGAACGCTTGGCCATTGACCTGTGGCGACGCTCGATATCCAGCAGCTCGCGGGCCAGCTCGAAGCGAGTGCTGTCTTCGCCACAGATCTCGCGAAGCAAGGCGATATCCTCTGGGCTGAAGGTCAGCCCGTCCTCGAAGGTCCGGCCGGGGTAGGGCTCTTCTGTGGCCTCGGCGTAAATGCGAGGCAGGCTGTCCTCTATCTCGTGCTTCTCCACCACCCAGATCCTGCGGATCTCCTGCAGCTCCTCCAGGGTGATCAACTCGATCTTCCGGACGTGCTCGGGGCCATTACGGCGGACGAGCCGCTGAGCTTCGAGGACACGACGCAGCCAGCGCTCACGGGCCTCTTGCTTGTAAGGGCCATGTACGAGCTGGTTGTTGTGCAGTGTGAGTGCACCGTTCATACGACGGAAGTCTCGCAACGGCCTGTCGTCCGTCAGGTCCAGCTCGTTGCGCAGCTCGAGGAGGGGCAGCATCCACTCCTTCTCCTCGTCGTTCTGGATCATCGCCTGCATGGACTTGTCCTTGTCCACGAGCGTGCAGACCCAGCATCCGAAGCGGCTGTCACCGCAGCTGGGAGTCGAGCTGTCCACCACGAGAGGGCACTCCCCGTCAGCGGAGGCACCCTGGTACATGGTGAGCAGGTCCTTGTTCCTGTAACCCCAGGGGTTGGGGTACTGCATCAGGAACATCCAGACGTCGTCGTTGCTCCAGTCCTCGATGGGGCTGTAGATGAGGGAGTTGGGCAGGCTGGCGTTGGGACTGAGACGCTCGCGCACGCGTCGGCGCTCGTGCCTCTCCATGGATTTAGCACGGGCCGCGCTTTCCGCCTTCCGCGTGCCTAGCACGAGGATGACCTCGCCATTCTGGCGGACCACCTTGCTGATGAAGGCGTTGGAGGGACGGATCTTCAGCCGCTCGGTGCACCAGCGGAACTTGGGGCGTGGAGCGGGATATCCCTTGCCGATGAGGTTGACCCAGAAAGTGTCCGAGACCGCGGGAGTGAGCCGGTTGGGCCTAATGGGCATGCCCGCGCGGCTAGCGCTCTCGCGCATGGTGTCGAGAGACTGGGTCACCCATGCGGCGACAACGGGGTTCTCCACCAGGGTATCGGTGCTGATGACGTGAACCGTCTTCGTCCGCTGTTCAGCAGGGAGTTCGGCAAGTGCCATCCACACGAGCTGAAGCGTCGCCGTGGAGTCCTTGCCTCCGCTGTAGCCCACGACCCAGGGGACGCTATCGCCCAGGTAGAGGGCCTGAATCTCCTCCAATAAGCCGGCGACCGTCTTTTTGATGCCGACGTCATCGAAGGCGGAGGGCCGCTTCGTCTCAGTGCGCTGCATTGTCTCCTCGGAGGTGGGCGTCCTCGATGCGCTGCTCGTCGGGAGTCAGGCGGAGGCCCAGGTGTCGCTTGATGAGGTTGGCGGTGAGGGTCACGTTGGTCGTGTTCTTGGAGACCTTGCCTCCTACCAGCGCACGCCCCTCCCACAGCTTCGTGTTGGAGCGTGACCAGTCGAGGCGAGCGAGTTTCTGAAGGGTCCGGCGCCATTCCTCGGGGTGTGCCTGCAAGAGCGCGTTGCCGGCTCGTCCCAGCGCTTGCAGGACGACGCCATGGGTGTGGAGCAGGTCTCGGCGGATCTCGGCGGCACTCAACTTTCTCTGCCACACCTCGCCCCATTCGGGGAACTGACTGGCCGTCTCTTCCCAGAAGGCGGCTGCCAGGGCCCGGCGCTTGTCGAGGCTGCGGTCCTCCATGTGGAGGAGGAGGGCCTTCGTGGCCGAGTAGATGGCGCTGAGGGTGAAGAGCTTCCGGGAGCGAGCGGACAGGGTGCTGCGCTCCAACTCCGTGAGGTCCCGGAAGAGGGGAAGCTTCAGGAGGGTGTCCTTGACGATCTTCGCCTCGTCGTCCCTGTGGTCGTACAAGACTCCAAGTGAAGTGGAGGGGCGAATCGCATGTCGGTTGAGGTCGGCGAACATCTGCTGGCAGCGCCCCAAGCCACTGTCCAGGAAGAAGACGACCGCGATGGACTCGTCGGCCAGGTCCGGGTTCTCCCTGATCGCGGTCTCAATGGCGGCCCGGCGGTGCTGCCCGTCGTTGATGACGAAGCGGGCGTCCATAGGGACGTGGAGGCTCCCCATTTTGTGGGCCTCGCCTGTGTCGCCGTAGGGCACGAAGCGGACGTCCCCGTCAATGGATGCGGTCAGGGCGGAGAACGTGTAGGTATCCCGGTTGTCGATCATGTACCGGGAGATTTCCGGGACTCGGACCTTGTTGAGGACCCGCTGGGCGCGCAGTTCCGGCACCAGCTCCTCCTCGTTGAAAAGGAAGATGCGGGGGATCAGCCGCAGGGGGCACATCGAGACGTAGTATTCCCGGCGTGCCTGGATACCGCGGATCGCAGGGAAGACGTACCCGAAAGTGGCCGTTGGAGGCGTTGGTGCTCGCCCGGCGCGGGATGTAGGAGGTGACGAAGATGAAGCCCGACTCATAGGGTAGGCACTGGCTATCGGGATGACGCCTGTTTGTCAATTTAGAAGCAAACAGGACCATCTCCTAGTACGGAATGACGGACCAGAATCTTTTGTCGGCAGAGGTAGAAGTGACTGCGTACCTAGATTGCAACGCGACAACCCCCCTGGACCCCGAAGTGAAGGCGGTGCTGCTCCGGTATCTCGAGGAAGAGTACGGCAACGCCGGGAGCCGGACGCATGAGTACGGGGCGCGGGCTCTTCAGGCGGTCCAGAAAGCCCGCGAGCAGGTAGCTGCTGTTGTCGGGGCCAAGCGGGACGAGGTGGTCTTCACCAGTGGTGCAACCGAGGCCAACAACCTTGCGATTCTCGGGCTTGCTCCTCACGGAGAAATGACAGGGCGGCGCCATCTCGTAAGCACGGCCATCGAGCACAAGGCCGTGCTTGAGCCCTTGGCACTTCTCAAGAACAAGGGGTTCGAAGTTACCCTCGTGTCTCCGACGAGGGGTGGCTGGGTAGAGCCCGCGGCAATCCGAGGTGCCCTTCGCCCCGACACTTTGTTGGTATCTGTAATGCATGTGAACAATGAAACGGGCGTGCAGCAACCGATAGACGCGATCTGCCGGGAACTAGCCGAGCACCCTGCGTATCTGCATGTAGATGCAGCTCAAGGGTTTGGTAAAGAGTTGGTTGCTCTTCGCAACTCACGTGTCGACTTAATCAGTGTTAGTGGGCACAAGTTGTTCGCTCCGAAAGGAGTAGGCGCGCTCATTGTTCGTCGTAGGGGAAGTGAACGGGTGCTGTTAACCCCGTTAATGGTGGGTGGCGGTCAGGAGCGGGGGATTCGACCAGGGACTCTTCCTGTACCGCTTGTAGCTGCGTTGGGAGCAGCCGCAGAGCTAGCCGTAAAAAGATATGCTGATCGCCAACAGAGAGTTATGCAGCTTCATAAAGAAGCGTTAGGCGCATTTCTTCCCTTGGGGATAAAAAGACACGGGGACTCAAGTCAGGCGCTGCCGCATGTCTTGAATATCTCTTTCCCAGGTGTCGATTCCGAGGCAGTCATGGTGGCTTGGAAAGGCTTGGCAGCGGTATCCAATGGAGCAGCATGCACCTCTCATTCATACACTCTCAGCTACGTTCTTGAGGCCATGCAAATTCCTGAAGACGAACTCAGGAGTTCTGTACGAATCTCGTGGAGTCATTTGACTGAGAACGTGCCCTGGACCGCTATGGCGGAAGCTGCACTGCGTCTGATGTAGCCCATGCCAATCTTCAAAGCGCAGAAGTGCCAAAAGAATTTGCTCGATAGATGCAGTGAAAGTTGCCCAGTCTATCGATTCTTCGAGCAACTCGCTCCAGAGGAGCTGACCGCTCATCATGGACTAGTAAAGAAAGTCCTTTCAGAGGGAGAACTCTCCCTCTGGTTTAATGCGCGCCATTCGTTACTTTGTTAAGCTACAGCAGCATCGGCATCCGTCGGCGTCTGCGCGGAAGGTGCAACCACAAGTCCTGCTTCAAGCACTGCCGCGAGTCGCCGCATTACGATCTCATCACGGTCAGCCTTGAGTTTAGCTTGATCTACCTCGCTCTCCACCCCATCCTGCAGGTTCTCGGCCTTAAAGAGAACAGGGCTCGCTAGCACTTTGCGCAGCTTGTCTATGCAGTCATCGGCTCCGGGCCACTGCGGAATGTTCTTTTTCATTTCGAAGAACGCGAGGAGTTTCCGGGCGTCGGCTGGCGGCGTTACCGTTGAAAGTGCGCTGGTGTCCGGCGTCGCGAGGTCAAGTGCAACCTTGCGGTTCGCGTAGTACCACAGGCGAAGTAGCGAAAAGATGTTGTCCTCGACACTCGCTGTGACCTTAATCTTCTGGTTGCCTGGATTAGTACCGATGAAGGCCCAGAGCCCAAAGGAGTGGCCCTTTAGAGGTGCACGAACCCGCAGCACTCCTCTCGCATGTAGGGAGTCGAACACCGCTAGAAGAGTATCAAGAGTGCCGAGGCGAGCGGCATCGCCTGCCCCCTCGAAAACCACGCTTCGTGCAAGGCGCACGAGGGCTTTTTGGAAGATGGCTTTGAAGGACCAGTCCGCATCGTCCTTGTTCCCCTTCAGTTGTTCGATACGCTCCATGTGGCTAAGGATCTCGCGCGTGTACCAGTTCGCGTCCTTCGCGTTGAACTCACTTTTGAGCAACTCGCGGTGCTTCTTCGTTTGGGCGTGCCACTTGCCGAATTCGCCTTCGATGAGGTTGTGCTCGCGCGCGTAGCCGAGTAACTGCTTGTATGGTGCAAACTCCGTCAGCAAGCGGATAATCCAACTACGATGGTGCTTGCGGAAACCTTGGATCGCATGTTCAAGATACGTTGAGGGAAGACGCATGAACGGCGTCTGCGGGTCACCTTCTGGGTCGCAATAATCCTTCTCATAAACGTCCAATAGAGTGCGTTTCGTCTCCGGATCTACAAGCGCCCCATCATTGCCGAGCACCGCGCCAACGCGCTTGATGTAGTCACGCACCGCCGGTCCGTCCATCGCTTTCAGGGGCGGCAGATTGAGCACGTCCTCGACAAGCATCTGAAGATGTACGAGCGAGTTGAGGTAGAAACTCGTGTCGAAACGGTTTATTGCGTCTTGCCAACGAATTAGTGTCAGTGGCAGGACATTCTTCGAGTCCCGAGCCGCTTCGTCAGTGATTAATTCGCGCACACACCGAGCTGTCAGATCCCAGTCATCCAGCACTAGCTGTCGAGCAGTGTCGACGGTCTTCGCGTTCTTGTTCAGATCGGTGAATAGCTCACGCGCGATAGCGCGAATTCCTTTTTGTGTGGAATGCTTCTCGTTGCGGTAGCCTGCATGTTGCGAGAGCAAAAGGAAGAGCACTGGCACCGTGGTCTTCTTCTCCTCAGGTGCAAGAGC
>DASVVJ010000024.1:0-5006 GCA_036389955.1 Myxococcaceae bacterium | reverse complement strand
CCAGCGACACGTCGGTCAGGACCCGCTCGGCCAGCGGTCCGCCGTAGGTGAAGCTCCCGTTGCGCAGCTGGATCGAGTGCTCGGCCGGCAGTACGCCGATGCGGTCGAGCGTCTCCTCCTCGTCCGGGTGCGCGTGAATCTCCGCCAGCCGTTCCAGGCTGATGCGCGCATCCTGGCCAGACTGGACGAAGTTCACCAGTTGGCTCAGTGGCTGGTTCAGCTGCCCCAGGATGTACTGCACGGACATCAGCATTCCCAGCGTCAACTGGCCGTCGATCACCAGCTTCACCGCGAGGAAGGTGATGGTGATGTTCTTGAACTCGTTGATGAAGCTGGCACCCCCGTCCTGCACCTGCTCGATGGTGAGGCCGCGCAGGTTGAGCTGGAAAAGGCGCGCCTGGATGCGCTCCCACTTCCAGCGGTTCTGCTGCTCGGCGTTGGCCAGCTTCACCTCTGGCATGCCAGACACCAGCTCCACCAGGGCACTCTGGCTGTGCGAGATCTCGAAGAAGCGCTTGTGATCCAGCGAGCGGCGCGGCTTCAGGAAGAGGAGCACGTAACCGAGGTACACGATGCTGAACCCGAGAAACACCGCCAGGATCGTGACGCTGTAGACTGCCAGGACCACCCCGAACACCAGAAGGGTGAAGGCGGAGAAGAGGACGCTGAGCGAGGTGCTGGTGACGAACTGCTGGATGCGCTGGTGGTCGGACACCCGCTGGAGGATGTCACCCACGAGCCGCGTGTTGAAGAAGGAGACGGGGAGCCGCAGCAGCTTGACGAGGAAGTCCGAGCTGAGCGCCAGGTACACCCGGTTCCCCATGTGGAAAAGGATACGGTTCCGAATGAACTCCACCGACGCGCGGCCGGCGAAAAGCGCAAGCTGGGCCATCAGCACCAGCTGCACGAACCCTGCGTCGCGATTGCCGATCCCGTGGTCCACCACCGCCTGGGTGAGGAAGGGGAACACCAGTTGAAGCAGGCTCGCCACCAGCATGGAGAGGCCTACCTGCCGAAATAGGCTCCCGTAGCCGCGCACGTAGCCGGCCAGGAAGCGCAGGTGTGACCGCCCGCTCGCCGCCTCGCCCTCCGCGTCGTAGAACGCGGGTGACGGCTCCATCAGGAGGAGCACGCCCAGCTTGCGTCCGCCTTCTTCGGTGGAAGCCCACCCGCGCATCCACTCGTCCACCGACATTTTGAGGCGCCCGCGTGCCGGGTCCGCCACGTATACGTGCCGTTCCGTGACGCGGTGCACCACCACGAAGTGGTTCTGGTTCCAGTGCGCGATCACGGGAAGGGGCGCCTCGCGCGCGAGCTGCTCCCACGCCGTCTTGACGCGCAGCGTGCGGATCCCGATGCTCTCCGCCGCATAGGCCACCCCCAGCAGCGACACGCCCTGCCGCGTGAGGGCGCACCGCTCCCGCAACGTCTCGAGCGAGTAGGAGCGGCCGTAGTGGCGGGCGACCATGCGCAGGCAGGTGGGACCACAATCCATCTGGTCCATCTGGCGCAGGACGTTGAACGCCGCCTTGCCGCGCCCGCGGTCCAGCAGAGTCGCCGGCATCAGACGCCTGCGAGCACGGGGAGGGCGGGGCGCGCCACGATGGGTGAGGGCTCCGCGCGCCTCCACTCGGCGGTGTAGGGGTCGTACGCGCACTTCGCCGGCTTCGGGTGGGGGTGCGCGGAGTCGGCCACGAAGGCGCGGCAGTCGGTGCAGACGTAGCGGAACTCGCAGTCCCTGCACACCTCCACCTGGTCCTTGTTCACCCGCCACAGGTCCTGGAAGCCCTCCGCCTCCAGCGCCCGGTGCAGCGGCGTGTCCGCTGCGTTGCCGAACGAGCGGGGAAGCGCGGGGCAGTTGCGGATCTCGCCGTCCTGGTCCACCGACAGCTTGCGGTTCAGGCAGGTGTTGTGGAGCTGCGCCTCGGTGAAGAGGCGCACGTTGGTGGTGAAGTACGCCGGGTGCACCTCACCGCAGTGGTCCGCCGAGTCCACCGTCTGCGCCCTCATCGCGATGCGCACGTCGCTCGGCGTCTCCACCTTCCGGTTGGCGGGGGCGCCGTGCACGGTCACCGACGCCACCCGCCCGTGCGCGATGCACACGCCGCGCAGGTGGTCGTCCGTCCACGCGGGAGACCAGGGGATCAGCAGCTCGATGGTGCGCAGCCGCCCCCGCCGCGCCAGCTCCAGCACGGCGTCCAGCCGGTCCGGGGCCACGGGGTCGAAGTAGCGGAGCTGGAGCATCTTGCACCCCAGCGCGTCAAGCTGGCGGAAGAGCGAAGCGAAATCGTGGGGGGAGTGCGCCGCCACGTCGATCACGGCGTTCGTGACGCGCTCCGGGGCTTCCCAGCTCATGTCCATCTCCGGGAAGCTCTCCGGCGTATCGGTCCAGAAGCCGAAGTCGTTCGCCGCCAGGAAGGCGAAGTACTGCTCGATCGTCTCCGCCTCATCCGCACCGAACGCGGCCCTGATCCCATCCAGCGTGAGGTCTCGATGGACGGTGAGGATGTCGTACAGCCCGTTCGGGATCAGCCGGTACCTCTGCCGCTGCACGTCGCAGATGGTGCTTCGGCGCGCGCCGCGCACGGCGACGCAGCAGGCGAAGAGACGGAAAGCGCCGCCCGGGCTCATTCCCCCTCCTCGGCGAAACAGCGCGTGACCGGCTTCCACGCGGGGAGACAGTTGAAGATGCGCGCGCGGTACACCTCGCTCTCGTCCCAGCGCATCTTCGCCACCGGCGTCTGCTTCGCGTGCGAGAGCGCGAAGGCGAGCGGGAGGGAGCCTTTCTCCGCCAGGGATGGCGGAAAGAGCTCCATCAGGGTGCGCGCGTCTGGAGTGGGCTCAGCCATGGTGCGCCCGCGCGATCAGGTATTCGGCCATCTTCTTCTCCAGATTGTAGTTGCACGGCACCGAGACCATCTGGAACTGTCCCACGGGGTTCACCTCCAGAAAGACGTGCTCCCCCTGCGGGGTGCGGATCAGGTCCACCGAGCCCGTATCCAGCGGCACCGACGCCATGAAGCGGCACACCGCGTCCCGCACGTCGTCGGGAAGACGGTACGGCACGAACCGGTTGGGGTTGGCGAAGTTGTAGCGGCGGAAGTCGAGCGCCGTCTGCGCGTCCAGCTGCGAGAAGATCGCCATGCTGTAGCACTCCCCATCCAGGTAGAAGACGCGCACCTCCAGCTCCTTCTCGGTGAGCGCCTGCACCAGCGAGGGGAAGAACCGCGCGGGAGCCCGGTCGATGTCGTCCTGACCCACTTCGGCGGTGAGCAGCGACCACGAGCTTCCCTCGTGCATGAAGGTGCGGCCGTTGAAGATGCTCTTGGTGATGATGCGCCCGTGGACGTCCTTGAACTCCTGGAGGCGCCCCCGGTCGTTCGTCACCAGGGTGGGCGGAACCGCCAGCCCGGCGCATGCCGCGGCGCGCAGCATGGCCAGCTTGTTCACCTCGGTCTGGTCTGGCCGGGTGAGCCACGGACGCGATTCGAGAAGGTCGAACAGCCCGTCGCCCGCCGCGCGGATCTCCTGCACCAGGTAGCCGCGGAGATCGGCGCGAAGACGGGCGTCCGGGACTTCCGTGACGGCGTCGAGGTTGTCGAAGCGGTGCCAGCGACGCCACCAGACCGCTTCCGCGTCGCCGGCGCGCAGCACCCGACCGTCCAGCTCCAGCTCGGCCTCCGAGTCGGTCCCATCGAAGTGCAGCGAGAACGCCGCGTCGCCGTTGAGGTCCTGGCCGTTCACCCGGACGCACTCGTGCCCGAGCGCCTCGATCCAGTCCTGCACCTCCTCGGTGCTGATCTCAAAGGTGTCCTGGCTCAGCATCCAGATCATGAAGCCCCGCCGCGTTCGTCGTGTGGGCCCGCAGCGGTCGTTTGCGCCTGCGGTAGTGCTAATATCGTCGGATTTTCTTCTGAACAGAAAGACGGCGGACGTGACCTGGGCGCTCTCCCGTATCACTGTGTCAGGTCCATCTTCCCTTCAGCTGCGGTACTGCAGAGATGGCTCAGCCAGCTCAGGCGATCTGCACCTCTTCCTGCTGCTCCGCCGCGTCGCCGCTCTTGTAATCGTCGTACTCCTGGCCGTTGCGATCGGTCAGGCCGATGAAGGTGAAGGCGCCGCCCAGGATGGCGTCGCTCTCCGAGTCGGTGAGCGCCTGGAACATCTGGTTGTCCAGCTTCTCGAGCTTGTTCATGGTAGTTCTCCGTTGTGGATAGGTTGTGCTTCAGGAAACTGCGCGGTTTACAGCACTACGGGAGAGCGGCCCAGAATCGACGTGCAATCCACTGCGTTGCGCCCGGCTTGGTGAAACCAGTTCGGCCTTCGAACTGCGATAAACATGTTGCGGAATCAGATGAACCCTCAGTGCTTCTATCGGCTGAAAAGGTTGCTCTCTGGAAAAGATGGTCCTGCGTGTGCGAAGCAGACCATGTCTAAAATGAATGCGCTCCTATCATCCCATGGAAACGGACTCCACGGCGCTCATTTGATGAATGTAGGCGTTTATTAACTGGAAGGAACGATGGCAGACGTGACCTGGGCGCTCTCCCGTATCACTGTGTCAAAACCATCGCCCGTTCCAATGCCGCTTACGAAAAGGCCGCTCAGATCGTAGAGACCGTCTCCTGCTCCGAGCACGTGCAGTCGCCGCTCCGGTAGTCATCATACTCCTTGCCGTCCTTCTCACACAGACCGATGAACGTGAAGGCACCGCCCAGGATGGCGTCGCTCTCCGAATCGGTGAGCGGCTGGAACATCTGGTTGTCCAGCTTCTCGAGCTTGTTCATGGTGGTACTCCTTTGGTTGGATGGGTGGTCCTTCAGAGAACTGCGCGGTCAGCACTACGGGAGAGAGCGGCCCAGAATCGGCGTGCGATTCACTGCGGCGCGGCGGGCGGGTGAACCGATTGGCCCACGAACCGCGATAAACATGTGGCGACGATCATGCGCCGTCAAGTGTTTTGTTTCGACTGGAAAAGGGTAACGTCTACGTGTGATCTAACCCAT
>DASVVJ010000023.1:0-12507 GCA_036389955.1 Myxococcaceae bacterium | reverse complement strand
GAGAAGTCGCTCATCGCCCTGGCGGTGGCCCACGTCGTCCAGTGCCCGTACTGCATCGACGCCTACAGCAAGGACGCGCTGGAGAAGGGCTCGGACCTGGACCAGATGACCGAGGCGGTGCACGTGGCGGCGGCCATCCGGGGAGGCGCTTCGCTGGTTCACGGTGTGCAGATGCGCAACCACGTGGACAAGTTGGGGATGTAGGGCTCCCCCATGTCCACCAACACGCCCCCTTCCCTGCTGGCTCGCCGCTCGCCGCTCGCCTCCCCTGCCGCTCAGTTGGAGGCGCTGCACCGGCTGAAGCTGCCGCGCGAGTTCGATGCGGCGCTGGAGGGGGCGGGGCTTCACCCGCTGCGGCCCACGCGCACCGAAATCTTCCAGATGAACCTGGGGAAGATGTGCAACCAGACGTGCCGGCACTGCCACGTGGACGCGGGGCCGGACCGGCGCGAGGTGATGAGCCGCGAGACGATGGAGCAGTGCCTCGCGGCGCTGGCCCAGACGGACATTCCCACGGTGGACCTCACGGGCGGCGCCCCGGAGATGAATCCGCACTTCCGCTGGCTGGTGGAGCAGGTGCACAAGCTGGGCCGGCATGTGATGGACCGGTGCAACCTGACCATCCTGGAGACGGCGCCGCACGCGGACCTGCCCCAGTTCTTCGCCACGCACCGGGTCGAGGTGGTGTGCTCGTTGCCGCACTACCGGGCGCTGAACACGGACAAGCAGCGCGGCGAGGGTGTGTACGAGAAGTCCATCCGCGCGCTGAAGAAGCTGAACGCGCTCGGTTACGGAGACGGGAAGAGCGGCCTGCGGCTGGTGCTGGTGACGAACCCGGTGGGGGCGTTCCTTCCCTCGGGCCAGGCCTCGCTGGAGGCGGAGTGGAAGCGCGAGCTGCTCAAGAACCACGGCATCCGCTTCGACGCGCTGTTCACCATTACCAACATGCCCATCAGCCGGTTCCTGGAGTGGCTGGAGCAGTCCGGGAACCTGGCGGCGTACATGGAGCGGCTGGTGACGGCATTCAACCCGGCCGCCGCGCGCGGGGTGATGTGCCGCAACACGCTCTCGGTGGGCTGGGATGGCCAGCTCTACGACTGCGACTTCAACCAGATGCTCGAGCTGCCGGTGGAGGCAGGGGCCCCGCGCCACATCCGGGACTTCGACCGGGCGAAGCTGGAGGCGCGGGCGATCGTCACCGACCGTCACTGCTTCGGCTGCACCGCGGGGGCAGGATCGAGCTGCGGCGGCGCGACGACCTGAGGCGGCCCCAGCCGGGAGAAGACCGTCCCGGCAGCCTTGGGTGTGATGCGCTGATAGCGGGCATAGGCGTCCACCAGCGCGGCGCGCAGGGGGCCCGGTGCGGTGGGACCGTGCCTGGCGACTGTCGCCGCGAGCGCCTCGAGGAGGTAGGCCTCGGGGGCCATGAAGCTCCGGGTGAGGGCCACGGGCCGCACTCCGAGCGCCTGCAGCACCGGCCCAAAGTATTTCTCACTCTCGCAAGCCAGCACCGCGACCGGCCGGGGCGTGGCGCCTTCGGGGACTTTCAGCTCGGGTGGAGGCCGGTCCATGAGCCGATCATGTCCCGCCCAGACCAGCAGATCCGCCGAGCTGCCACCCGCGGCCGCACGCAGGAAATCCTCCAGGGCCTCATCGATGCGATCCCCTGCGTAGGCCCGGAGCCGCAGGCGGACAGGCCGTTCACCCTCGCCAGCAGCCCGTTCGAGGACGAGCTCACGGAGCACCGCGGCGCCAGCGGCGCCGTCCTGCCGGCTCCGCACCTGGAACCCGGGGGCGCGCTTCAGGAAACGCTCGGCGCCGTAGGCCGCGCCCCAATAGAGGTTGGCCTCCAGGGAGTGGGGATCCCCTGCCCCGGCCCGGCCACAGACAAGCTGCGCCCCATCGCAAAGCGGCACGAACACCTCGACCTCGAGGGCTCGCGCGGGCGAGGCGGCGAGCAGGAACAACAGAGAGAACGAGCCAATACTCATGGTGGTGCACCCCATCCACGGCCTGTGACGCTCCAGGCCCGCTCCACGGTTCCACCGCGCACGGCCCACAGCCGCTCATGCAGATTCACCGAGGTGCACACATGGTTGGGCACCACCCGCACGCGGTCTCCCACGCGGGGGCGCCACTCGGTGCCCGACAGGTCCAGCAGGCCGTGCTCCTCGGAGAGGCCACGTACCACCACGTCCGGCCACTCCAGCAGCACGCCATAGCCGCCTTCCGGATCCACGCCCTCTTCCTTCGCCAGGGCCTTGGCTCCCGCGTCGATGACCGCCTGGTCCGGCACCGCCGTGCTCACCACCGTGGCCAGCACCGAGTAGGCCCACTCCTCCGGGCCACAGGCGCCCACCGCCGCGCTGTTGCGATCGTTGAAGATGTTGATGCCCGGGCGGATCTCCGTCAGCCCGCGCACCTCGTGCGAGCGCCAGAGTGTCGGAGTGGAGCCACCGCTGACGACCTGGGGCCGTAGGCTCGCCCGGCTCAGCGTGCCGATGAACTCCTCGAGCTGGGAGGACAGCGCGTTCAGCGCGGAGTCCTGATCGCCGAGCAGCGCCCGAACGTGCCCCGGGTAAAAGGTGATGCCGCGATATTCGACAGCCTCCGTGGCAGCGATCTCCTGGGCCAGCGCGAGGGCCTCCGCGGGGCTCTGCACGCCCACCCGCCGCATGCCCAGGTCCAGCTCCACCAGCACACCGACGGTCCGTCCCGCCTGCCGGGCGGCGGCGCTCAGTTCCTTCAGGGCCTCACGCGAGTCCAGGGCCACCGTGAGCCGGACATGAGAGGGCAGCCGCATCAGCCGGCCGAGCCGGGCAGCGCCCACGGGCGGATACGCCAGAAAGACATCGTCCGAGACCGAGGCCATCACCGTGGCCTCGTGCGGCGTCGCCACCGTGAGGCCCGAGGCTCCCGCCTGAAGTTGGAGCGCCGCGAGTTCTGGCACCTTGTGTGTCTTCGTGTGGGGCCTCCAGCGGAGGCCATGCTGGCGTGCGTAATCCCCTACGCGCCCCAAGTTGGCCGCTACACGTTCCACATCGACGAGCGCAGCGGGCGTCTCCAGATTCTGCAGTGATGGCCTCTCCATGGTCTTCACGATAATAGGACCCGCGATGCCATTCATGCCCTCGAGCTCTGCGTGAAGCTTTCCGCCTCGAAGCTGGGGCTGCTCGGCACGCTCTACTTCGTCCAGGGCATGCCCTTCGGGCTCCAGACCGGAGCCCTGGGCGCCTATGCGCGCTCGCAGGGCATGTCCGTGAAGGCCATCACCTTTCTGGGGGTCGTGCTCGGGCTGCCGTGGCTGCTCAAGCCCCTGTGGGCTCCGCTGGTGGAGCGGTATGGCTCGGTGCGCTTCGGAGCCCGCAAGTCCTGGATCATCCCCATGCAGGCGGGCATCGCCCTGACGTGCCTGGCCTCCTCGTTCGCGGTGGGGCTGTCCTGGCTGCCTCCGCTGTTCCTGCTCATTTTCCTGATGAACCTCTTCGCGGCCACGCAGGACATCGCGGTGGACGGGCTGGCGGTGGACCTGCTGCAGCCTCAGGATCTGGGCTGGGGCAACGCGGTGCAGGTGATGGGGTACAAGCTGGGCGCGCTCACGGGAGGCGGCCTGCTCGTCTGGGCCAGCGGGTCCATCGGCTTCCAGGGGCTCTTCCTCGCCATGGCGGCCATCGCGGTGGGCGCGATTGCCGTGACCCTGATCGCGCGCGAGCCCAAGCGGACGCAGGTCAGCGCGGTGGTCCGGATGGAGTGGGGCGAGCTGTTCGGCCGCATCAAGACGATCCTGCTGTTGCCTGGCACGGGCTGGGTGCTGCTCTTCATCGGCACCTACAAGCTCGGCGAGTCCTTATCGGACGTGCTCTACAAGCTCTTCCTGGTCGATTCGGGCTTCACCCTGCCGCAGATTGGCCAATGGTCGGGCACCTGGGGCACGGTGGCCTCGCTCATCGGCTCGGCGGTGGGCGGGCTGGTGGCCACGCGCATGCCGCTGCTGACGGCGGTGGGGCTCACCGCGACGCTGCGGGTGTTTCCCCTCTTTGGAAGGTGGCTGCTGGCGCTCTGGGGCCCGACGAAGGAGAGCTTCATCGGCGTCACCCTGGCGGAGGAGTTCTTCGGGGGCGCGCTCACCACGGCGATGTTCGCCTTCATGATGTCGCGGGTGGACCGGCGCATTGGCGCGGCGCACTTCACCCTGCTGGCCGCCGTGGAGCTGCTGGGCAAGCTGCCCATCGGGCCCGTGGCGGGGGTGCTCCGGGATGACGCGGGCTGGAGCTACGCCCAGGTATTCCTCCTGGGCGCAGTGCTCTCCGTGGCCTTCCTGGTGCTGCTGTTGCCCCTGCGGCGGCAGCAGGAGGTGCCTACTCCATGAAGCCTGGCCCGATGACTCCGCGCTGGCTCGTCGTCGCCGTTCAGCTTTACGCCCTGACACTCGCCTCACGAGCGGAGGCACAGCCTGTACCCAGGGCGGCCCCAAACGTCGTTCTGACGCAGGCAGCCCCTGTTCCTCTGCGAACCACCGACGTGGCAGGGGTACTCCCAGACTCGCTCAAGCTGAAGATGCTGGCGGCCCTGGCGCGCGGCGATGTCGCCGGGGCTATCGCCTTGTGGCAAGCCCACCATGGAACGCAGCAGATCCCCAAAGCCCTGCAGTCATTCCAATCAGCCTTCAGCACAGCGAACCGTGTAGCCGGTTCCTGTGGGCGCGTTGCCAGGGACATCTACGAGGGATTCAGCTTCTTTGGCGGGCAATCCCAGTACGTCCGAATCTCCAGTACCGGAGGCAACTACCTTTCCTGGCAGAGCCGGATCTTGATGTCCGATAACAACTCGCACATCGCGGTTCGCCATGGCGCCAAGATCTATGACGCGTTCACGGGCCCCGCCGGAATGCATGAAGCAGAGTACGTGCAGCAGATCCACTACCTGGGAGAGATCATCCTCAAGACGGTGACCGCACCATGAGCTCGATTCGTCCACCCGAAGCATGGAAGACCCAAGCGCCTTCCACGCTGGATCTGCTGCTCTTCGTGCGCCAGCAGCTTCGCCAGGGTGTCATGCCCGAGATGTTTTTCGGCCGGGCCGACGTTCATTCCCTGGCCGGCTTCATCGATGGACTCCACTTCACTGCATACTGCCAGCATCGCAGCGATCAGCCCTACATGGAGTTCGTTGAGTGGCTGCGGGACGTGAAGCAGGAGTTCCCCGCGGGAGGCGGGTGGGCGAAGAAGTACCTTGAAGACGGCGGAGGCAATCATCTCGCGGCCATCCACAGATTCTTCGATGCAGTCGCGGAGTTCTCCGCCCTGAGCCGGCGCGGGACATAATGTCCCGCGCCGATTCACAGGCCGCCTAACGCTTCAGGGCCTTCAGCGTCAGGCTTCCGAGGGCGAGGACCGCCACAATCCCAGCGGTAACTGGAAGCCCCCTCCGCAAGCGGTGCTCCCACACGTCCACCCGGTCCGCCAGCAGCAGCACCATCCAGTGCCGCACCCAGTGATCCGGGTACCCGTACGCCACCTTGCGCAGCACCCCGCTCAGCCCCTTGGGCGGCGCCGCCGTGCCGAACACCGGCGGCATCTTCGGCAAGCCGCCGTGCGCGTGAATCACCGGCTCGTCTGCCTCCTGGGGCTCAATGGGCATCTGCGCCCCGGCCCGCGGATGCGGCAGTTCCTCCATCGGAACCCCCGGCCTGTTCCGCGGATCCAGATCTGCCCCCCACCCTTTGATCGTCGTCGGATCGTGCATGACCGTCTCCTTTCCTCGTCAGGCCTTGGCGTGGGGTTCAGCGTGGGGATCCAGCACGCACTTGACGCAACCGTCCCGCTTCTGCGCGAACAGGTGGTAGGCGTGCGGCGCGTCCTCCAGCGAGAAGCGGTGGGTGATGATGCCCTTGGCATCCACCCGCCCCTCGCGGATGTGCTCCAGCAGGTGCGGCATGTACCGGCGCACGTTGCATTGGTTCATCCGCAGCGTCAGGCCCTTGTTCATTGCCACGCCGATCGGGATCATGTTCCACGGCGGGCCGTACACCCCGATGACCGACACCGTGCCGCCCTTGCGCACCGTGTTGATGCACCAGTTGAGCGCTGTGGGCGAGCCCGCCTCCATCTTCAGCCCCAGGCCCAGCACCTTGTGCATCAGCGAACCGTCCGCCTCCATGCCCACCGCGTCGATGCACGAGTCGGGCCCCCGCCCGCCGCACAGCTCCCGCAGGTGCATCACCACGTCCCCCACCTCCTTGAAGTTCACCGTCTCTACCTTGGCGTACCGCTCGGCGAACTCCAGCCGGTAGGGCACATGGTCCACCGCGATCACCCGCCCGGCGCCCATCAGCCACGCTGACTTCATGGCGAACAGCCCCACCGGGCCCGCGCCGAACACCACCACCGTGTCCCCGCCCCGGATCTGCGCCATCTCCGCCCCCTGGTAACCCGTGGGGAAGATGTCGCTCAGGAACAGCACGGACTCGTCATCCATGTCCTCGGGGATCTTCATCGGCCCCACATCCGCGTAGGGCACGCGCACGTACTGGGCCTGGCCTCCCTCGAAGCCGCCCGTGGTGTGCGAGTAGCCATAGACGCCGGAAGCCACGTCGCTGGCCGGGTTCGAGTTCTCACACAGCGCCGTCAGTCCCCGCTGGCAGTAGTAGCAACCGCCGCACGAGATGTTGAAGGGCACCACCACTCGCTCACCCTTGCGCAGGTGCTTCACCTCGCGGCCGGTGTCCTCCACCACGCCGGTGAATTCGTGACCGAAGGTGCACCCCACCCGGGTGTCCGCCACCAGGCCGTGCAGCAGGTGCAGGTCCGAGCCGCAGATCGCCGCCTTCGTCACCTTCAAGATGACGTCCTGCGGGTGCTCGATCATGGGGTCAGGCTTGTTGTCCACCCGGACCCGGTACGGGCCCTGATAGGTCAATGCGCGCATAGGCGAAGTCTCCTTTGCTCAAGGAGTGAGGACGCCTGGCACTCGGAGCAATCGCATCCCGGCCCTCCCCCAACAGGTGCCAGGGCATCCAGGCAAGGGGCTCCGACTTGCAGCCAGCTAGCACGCAACGCACGTTCCGCCTGAATGGTCCCATCCTTCTCGCACCGCACCCACGCTGGCGAGGTGCTCGCCCGCTCGCTCTCGCACTACGCAGGGCAACCGGACGTCACGGTCCTGGCCATTCCCAACGGCGGCATCCCCATTGCGTTCGAGGTGGCCTGCTCTCTCTCCACGCCGCTGGATCTCTTCCTGTACGAGCCCATCATCGTGCCCGAGCGCGATGCCACCGTGGGCTTGCTGGGGTGGCCCCCCGTGCAGCACCTCCACGAGCCGGTGATCAACGCGATGGGCATCACGGACGAAGGCTTGCGTCACGCGACCGCCCAGAGCTGGCGCCGGCTGCGTCAGCGGGTGCACTCGCTGCGGCCTCCCGCGCTGCCGCCCTTCATCTCGGCGCGCCGGGTGATCCTGGTGAACGAGGGCGTGGTGACGGGCCAGCTGTTTCGCGAGGCAGCCGGGCTGCTGCGCCGCGCCGGGGCCAGGGAGCTGATCGCCGCGGCGCCGGTGGGCTCACGCGAGGGCCTGTTCCTGCTCGCCTCCGACTTCGATGACATCGTCTGCCCCCACCAGCCCGACGGCGTGGAGGCGCTGCACCCCTTCTATGAGGACTTCCGGCCGGTGACGGCCGACGAGGTGCGCGCCTTGCTGCTCCGGGCCTGGCGGGACTGGGGCTCGCTGGACACCTCGCCGCTGGGCGCCACCTGAGGCTCGGGCAGCTCCAGCGAGCGCCACAGGTACCAGCTTGCCACCGTGCGCCAGGGCCGCCACCGCTCCCCGTACTCGAGCACTTCCCGCGGGCGCGGTGACTCCTTCAGCCCCAGCAGCCGTCCGAAGCCCTTGCGGATGGCGTAGTCATCCACCGGCAGCACGTCCGGGCGCCCCAGCCGGAAGATGAGCAGCATCTCCACCGTCCACTGCCCGATGCCGCGCACCTGGGAGAAGCGTTCGATGAGCTGCTCATCGCTCAGCCGCCGCACCTGGGCCAGGGTGGGCACCGCGCCCTCCTGCGTCTTCAGCGCCAGGTCCTTCACCGCCGCGGCCTTGGCGCCCGACAGCCCCGCCTCGCGCAGCGCGGACTCGGGCGTAGCCAGCAGGGCCTCGGGGGTGAAGCGCGCGCCCTTCCCCACCCGCTCGCAGAGCCGGGCGAAGATGGAGGCGGCGGCCTTGCCGTGGAGCTGTTGGTAGACGATGGACTCCGCCAGCGCCGCGAACGGGCTGTGCAGCGGGCGCAGCTGGAGCCGGAAAGGCCCCACCCGCCGCATCATCGCCGCCAGCGTGGGATCGGCCCGCGTCAGCGCGCGGCGTGCCTGCGGAGTGAAGGCCTCGGGGAGCAGCAGAACACGGCTGGCGGCGCGTGAAGTGGCGGGCATGGCCAGGCCATGCTGCCACCCACGCGCGCCCTCCGCACGTACCGTTTAGATCGGCGCCGCGGTGTCCGTCTGCATCGGCACCTCGTTACGGGGCTCGGACTCCATCAGCTCCTGGTACTCCGACATCATCTGCACGCCGAGCGCGAACAGCTGGTCCTCCGACAGCAGCTTCTTCACCGTCGGGAAGAGCTCGGTCTCTTCCTCTTCCACGTGGTGCTCGATGTTCTCCTGAAGCACCTTCATCTTCGCGTCGAAGGTCTGATCGGCTGGCTCCAGCTCGAGCAGGTCCGCGATGATGCGCTTGACGGCCAGGTGCTCTTCCACCGCCTCCAGGAGCTTGTCCTCCGTGCGGGCCGCCTTCACCGCGGGATAGAAGTACAGCTCCTCGATGGTGGCGTGCGCGGACAGCCGGTCCGCGATCATGATGAAGAGCTCGCGGCGTTCCTTGTCGGCGCTGTCGCCCAGCTTCTCGAAGCGCTTGAAAAGCTTGTCCACCTCTTCGTGGTGTTCGATGAGCAGATCGATCGCGTTCATGGCTTGTCTCCGTGGTTGGTGGGTGAATTCGAGGCCTCGGCCGGAAGCGGCTTGGAGGCCAGATCCTTCACGGCAGGCCCGTTGAGCACCTTGCCGGTCGGGCTGTAGCGGGCGCCATGGCACGGACAGTCCCAGGAGCGCTCCGCGTTGTTCCAGTGCACGTGACAGCCCAGATGCGTGCACACAGGTGAAACGGCGTGACAGGCGCCGCCGTCCTCGCGGTAGACGGCCACCTTCTGCCCGTCCACCTCCAGAATCTTTCCCTCGCCGGGAGCCACGTCGGACAGCCCGCGCGCACCAGGCCGGGACAGCCGGTCCGCCACGAAGCGGAAGGCCACGTCCGCGTTCTCCTGGATGAAGTCCTTGGCACCCGCCGTCACCTTCACGCGCGTGGCGTCATAGAGCGCCGCGTACGGGTTCTGCCGCCCGAGGATCAGATCCGAGAGGATCATCGCGGACAGCGTGCCCCACGTCATGCCCGTGCCCGAGAAGCCGGTGGCCACCCAGGTGTGCCTCGAGGCGCTGTTGCGGCCAATGTACGCCAGCCCGTCCGCCGGCTCGATGACCTGGCCGGACCAGCGGTGGGTAATCGTCGAGACGGGAAAGTGGCGCAGCGTGTATGCCTCGAGCGCCTGGAAGTGCTTGTCCGTGTCCTCCTCGTGGCCCACCTTGTGGTCCTCGCCGCCGACGATGAGGTAGTCCACCCCGTCGATGCGCTGCGGCCGGATGTAGTGGTACGGGTCCTGGCTGTCGTAATAGAGGCCCGCCTCGAGCGGCCGCTCCAGCGGCGCCGCCACCGAATAGGTGCGGTACGGGTAGAGCTTCGTATGCATGAACACGCGGTTGAGCGGCGTCGTCGTCGCCTCCACCACGTCCATGGCGGTGACGGTGCCGCGCTCGGTGACGACGCGGCAGGGAGCGCCGTCCTGCACGTCCACCACCCGCGTGTCCTCGAAGATGAAGCTGCCCCCGCCGTCGATGCGCTCGGCCATCGCCAACAGGTAGCGGCGCGGGTGGAAGAAGCCCTGATCCTCCAGCCGCAGCGCGCCCTTCACCGGGTAGGGCAGCGGCACATCCCGCGTGAAGCGGGCCTTGAGCCCCACCTGGTTCGCCGCTTCGATTTCCCGGTTCAGGTCCCTCAGCTCGTCCTCGGTCTCCGCGTAGCGAAACATCGGCACTCGCTGAAAACCGCAGTCCACGCCCAGCTCGTCGATGAACGCGGCGATCTGCTCGATGGACGCCCGGCTGGAGGAGGCCGCCATCCGCGCCCCCTTCTCCCCGAAGTCCGAGAGGAGCGTGTAGTACGGCGTGTCGAGCAATTCGGTGAGGTGCGCCGTCGTCTGCCCGGTCTGCCCGGTGAGCAGCCGGTTCATCTCCAGGACCGCGACCCGCTTGCCCGCCCGTTTCAGGAGCCAGGCCGTCGTCAGGCCCGCGATTCCACCGCCCACCACCACCACGTCCACCGTCAGGTCCCCCGCCAGGGCCGGGAAGCTTCGCCCCGGCGCCGTTGTCGTCCAGAGAGACTTGTGGAGCCGCTCATCCTTCATGGACAAAGGCTATGGACGCCCTACGGGGTGGGTAAGCCATGGACGAGGCCTGGACGCCTGCTCGCCCTCCTACCGCCGCCCCACAACGGTGTACGCGAGGCAACAGAGCCCCTTGCCAGGTGTTCGTAATTCGTGCAGTTCCGGTGGAAACCCTGAGGTCGGAACGCGCCGTCGCGCTATGAAGAGAGGGTTCGGGCCTCTCACCGCCAGGAGTGCAGGATGCCGGTCGCACGAAACCCTGGAAACACGAGCATCGTCGACATCCTGGACCGAGTGCTGGATCAAGGCATCCGGGTGGAGGGCTGGCCTCGCTCGGCGCTATTGGGGCTGCGGCCCCCCTCGGGGCCGATCCGCGTCACCGTCGAAGCCGTGGAGACCCACCTGGAGCGCCCCCCTGTCCCCGCTGGAAAGAGTGGGACCGGAGCGTAGAGCCTTGCCGTCCGCCGCCCCCTTGCCACCATCTTCCACGCCGGAGACTCCCGCGCGTACCGAGCTGGGCTCGCTGCCCGCCAGCCACGAGCGCGCCTTGCTCTCCCGGCTGCTGGACGCGGTGACGGACCCCATTCTCTTCACCAACACCGAGGGCCAGCTGCTCATCGCCAACGCCCGCGCCCGCCAGCTGCTCCTCACCGAGCCGGGCGCCAGCGAGGGCCATCGCCGCGCGGTGGAGCTCAACCAGCAGCTGTTCCTCACCTCCCTGGCCAGCTCCGCCACCGGCGGGGCCTCGCTGCTGCGCCGCAGGGACTTGTCCCTGGTGGACCCGGTGGAGGGCACGGACCTGCTCTTCGAGCTGGTGGTCACCTCGGCGCGCGAGGCCGACGGCCCGCCCGGCGTGGTGTGCGTGCTGCGCAACGTGACGGACCTGGGCCGCGCCACCCAGGCGCTGGGCGAGAGCTACCGCCGGCTACGCGCCTCCGAGCAGGAGGCCCGCTCGGAGCGCCTGCGCCTGGATCTGATCCTCGACTCGGTCGCCGAGCCCATCATTCTCACCGACCCGGCCGGCGGCACGGTGCTGATGAACGACCCCGCCGAGCGGCTCTTCGCCGTGCCGCCCGACAGCGGCGAGGCCCTGCTGCGCCGCTCGCGCACCAACAATGCGCACTTCTCCTCGTTCCTTTCGCACCTGTTGTCGCATGGGGGCGCCCGGCGCTGGCGCGCCGAGCTGCACCTGGTGAACCCCGCCACGGGCGAGTCCCTGCCCATGGAGGCCGTGGCCAGCAAGGTGCTATCGGACCAGGGAGAGACCACGTCCATCGTCACCCTGCTGCAGGACCGCACCGAGGCGCGCGAGAAGGCCCGGCTGCTGGCGCAGCTCCAGGAGGCCTCGAGCGAGCTGGAGGCCAAGGTGCACGCGGCCACCGCCGAGCTGGCCGAGCAGAACGAGAAGCTGCGCCGCCAGGCCCTGCAGCTCGAGCAGGCCAGCGCCGCCAAGTCTCAGTTCCTGGCCAACATGTCGCACGAGTTCCGCACGCCGCTCAACGCCATCCTCGGCTACACCAACATGCTGCTGCAGGGCGTGTCCGGAGAGATGACGCCCCAGCAGAAGCGCAACCTGCAGCGCATCGACTCCAACGGCCGGCACCTGCTCCAGGTCATCAACGAGATCCTCGACATCACCCGCATCGAGTCGGGGCGCATGCCGCTCAACCTGTCGGACTTCGAGCTGCCCGAGCTCGTCCAGGAGGTCATGGCGGAGCTGGATCCGCTCGTCGCCCGTAGCAAGCTGGCGGTGAGCGCCTCGCTGGCGCCCGAGCTGCCGCAGCTGCACAGCGACCGGCAGAAGGTGAAGCAGATCGTCCTGAACCTCCTGTCCAATTCGCTGAAGTTCACCCACGAGGGCTCGGTGCAGGTGATCGCCCAATACGAGCTGGCCACCTCCATGGTGTCGGTGTCCGTGAAGGACACCGGCATCGGCATCGCGCCGGAGCACCAGGAGAAGATCTTCGAGGACTTCCAACAGGTGGATAGCTCGCCCACGCGGGCCTATGGTGGAACCGGACTGGGCCTGT
>DASVVJ010000022.1:0-4887 GCA_036389955.1 Myxococcaceae bacterium | reverse complement strand
CTCAGATCCTGGAGTCTGAGTTCCTGGGGTAGGCGCCGGTTTATGACACTGGCAAGCTCATGCGCTGCTGCCTCCCAGTCCCTGAGTGCCAGCAGCAGCCGACTCCCCTCAAGCAAGCTGTCTGCATCACCTTCACCGAAGGTCTCCTCATGGCCTAGAGAAGGGCATCGCAGGGCGGTTCGCAAGGTAGACGAGGCGACGATATGAAGCGCGAGCGCTTCATCGACCGTCTGTTCCAGGCCTTGAATGTGAGGGGCCAAATCGTGCGTATGCGCTAACAGCCTGAGCAGACCTCGCTTCAACTCGGGCCTACCCCGGCGCTGCTCAAGTTCCTCGGCCAAGGCAGCGACCTCAGTATGCGGATGTGAGGCCTGTAGGAGGACCTCGACTATCTCCTCGGAGGCGCGGCGCACTCCGGCGCTCCGTGCGACACCAACCGGAAGGTCGAGCGCGAGCAGGGGTATTGCAGCATCCTTGAGCCGTGCTGACCACCACGGCGCGTCGTCTTCGAGCACCCGATGGGGCTCCACGAGCGCGCCCCCACGGATCAGCACTGGCGGGTGCCCCTGCAGCGCGACCTCACTTCCTTCCTCCGCGAGGCGCACCCATGCCCAAAGGACGCTGCGCTTTACGTCCTCGGGAAGAGCCTGGCCTTCGTAAAGCTCAGCCAGTTCGTGAAGGAAGCTGACGTAATCCTCTGGCGCCGGCAATTCTCGCACGCCCAGACGCTTGAGCCCTGCCGCCTCTGTGTCCGTGGCATCAACGTGGACCCGCAGTGGCTCTAATCCACGGACACGCTGGAGAAACACGTGCTCGGGCATCCAGAAGCGCTGCGTTCCCGCATGCCAGACGCACGGCTCGCCAGCCAGCTCATCAATCAGACCCTGGCTTTGAACGGCTGCCTCAGCTTGAAAGGGCTGCCCGATGCGAACGAGAAACTCCTTGGACATGGCATGGACAGCCCTTGGCTCCAGCCCTCCATGGCCGGGCTGTCCCCAGAGGTCTCGGACATATCGGAGGTGAGCCATTACCAGGCCTAGGGGAACCTCTGTTGGGAGTTTGAGATCCTCGCACAGCTTCGCGTGCGGCCGGATCGCCAGGAGAGGTGCCTGACTAGCCACCTGATGCTGGAGTGAGACCGGAAACATTTGGCTGGGCTGGTAAAGCCGATTCGCTGGTGCCACGAAGCCTGCGGCTCGGACTGCTTTCGAATCGCCGGAAACCGCCGGCAACCATGCAAGCGCCGCAAGCTTTTGTGCCAGCGCGGGGCCCTTGCCGTGTACTTGCACTACTTGAAGCCGCTTCCATCGCTCCTCATCGTTAAGGTGCTGGAGCACTCGAAGCAGTGCGGCATCTACCGACGCAGCGCCTGCGACACGGGCCTGCTCGACAAGCTGCTGGATTCGCTCTAGCAGGTCCCCCACTCTGATCTGGCGATCCAGCCTCAACCATTCCAACCAACGGGTGCGCTCTTGTTTGTCGTCACCCAGGAGTGCCGACGTGGGGTGGTGAGCGAGTGGTCCCAGCAGTTCTACTACCTCCGTTGCATCGGGGTGGTAGAGTTCCTTCATGGCAAGGCGACGGCCCGCAGTGCTGGGAATAATCGAGCGGCTGCGGAGGTTGGACCAGATTGCGTCGGCCCACTTTTCGCCCTCCTGCTCCTTGAGGGTGTCTCTGTCTGCCTCGTCGCGAAGCCAGCGAAGCCACTCCAAGGCCCTGACGTTGTCGGAGGTGCGCTCCAGTTCATCGATGACCGCCTCCACAACCGTGGAGCGGCTCAAGGCAGGAATGCCCAGCGCGCCCAGTAGGAGCCTCCATCTTCCTTCGGGGCCGCAGTGAAGAAGGCGGTATCGGGGCAGGTGTGGCGGCGGCTCGTATTGCGTCGGGAGGCAAAGGGGTCGTTCGTTAGCCGCCGCCAGCACGCCGTCCTCGTCCACCCATAGCCTGAGCGGTCTGAGTCTATCCAGAGCGAGGTTGCTCAGGGGTTGTCGGCCATGCTCGTCCGAGAGCCAGTTGAGCAGCGTCTCCCGAGCTTCCCGGCCTGCGGCAGCCACGCCCTCGGGAGAGAGAGCACGCGCGACCGCATCTCCCCGCATAGGCGGGAGCAGGTCTGTGCCATCAGTAGCCATCTTCCTTGAGGTCATGCCCAGAAGGGCAATGAAATCTGCGGAGGCCGTCAGGACCGGCACGTTGAGCTGTAGGAACGCCTGCGTGAGCCGCTCCGGTATCCAGTCGGGAACGAAGAGCGGCGGCGCTTTGGCGTCCGCGCGGTGAAGACGGGAGTGCTGGTCCGGGAGAAGGCACATCGCTCGAAGCTGATCTCGCAAGTGCCTAAGGTCAAACATACTGATGTATCGCAGTACCTGCAGGAGCCACGCTGCAGATGGAGGTGATGGGGATGTGGGAGTCCATTCCCTCCACGTCTGGCCAACCGATGGCTGCAATCGAGCAGATAAACTTCCAATAACCACTGAAATATCGGCCTCTTTCAAACCTGCCTTGGTGTCTGGCTTCAAGCCAGTTTCATCCACGAACGCGGTGTCTACGAGCTGGTGCCGTGCGTCGGGAAAGAGTTGCTGCACCTCGTGGGACGCGAGGAACAGCATAGTCCCCCGGTGAAATGCTCGTAGCGTTCCATCCGCCATTAGGACAAGCGGGAGCCCTGCCCGATCAACCCTCTCGTCCGCGCCGTAGTGGCGGAACAGTTCCACCACAAGGGCGCGCTCTCGGAGGGCCGCCCGTGGCGCGTGTTCTAGTGGACAAGCCGGGTCCCTAGGGACACGCAGCCAAGTGCGCATCTCCTCCGCAGTCCATGGCCTCGGAGAGGCACCAACAGCTGCAAGACCCTCCAGAACATTCCGTGGAGGTTGAGGGTCCAGGAGGGAGAGCCCGTCTGCGAGTAGCGCACGGCGTAAGGTTGGACTCCAATTCGCCTGTGCGCGCGCCTGGCTGGCCGTGACCCATCCTACCCGACCGCCTTCGCGGACGCGTAGAAACCTCTCTTGGGAGAGACGAAGGTACACGGCTCGGAGCAGATCCTGCGTCGGGCCCATCTCCTGAGGGCCAGGCCACAGAGAATAGAACGCTGTTGGATCCCTCTCACCCAGGGATGCGTGCAGGGCTCGCAGCAGCAAAACAACCACGCGGGGTGCTGCCTCGGTGAGCAACGCCTTGTTCCACCGGGAGCGGACCTCCTGGTCGCCGTGCGGCTCATTGTACGTGAGCCTGGTGCGGGAAGAGTTGAGGTCAAAAGCGCCATTCAAGAAGAATGGGAGATCCGCCTGCTGCGCGAGAGGAAGGGTGCAGAAAAGCCGCTCCTCAACTGCAGGCTGTAGTGGCTCCTCGCCGCTGGGCGTGAGTTGGAGCGCTGCACCGACCCAGGGGAGTGCCCGCTCACGACATGCGGCCATGGCTTCGGCCGCGTCAAGCAGCGCTTGGCCCTCCGAGCCGAGCGCCCCCGCTACCAGGAATCGGTCATCGCGCCGGAGGGCCGGAGTCTCAACGTGGAAGTGGTGCTCGTAGACCTCCTCATGCGACCTCGCCTGGCCAGCGCGCCAGAGCTTGAGCCAAGAAGATAGCTCGATGTCACCTTTCTCAAGCAGACGAGACCTCGCTGCCCCAACCACTTCAGGTGCTGAAGTGGTCACGCGCAGCCGTTGCTCGATCCGATCTTGGTGAAGGATGTCCACCTGCAGGTGGAACACCTTACGGAGAAACAACAGCAGTGCCCCACCCCAGCGCTGCAGTTCATCGAACAGCGCCAATGCCTCCTGTACCAAGAAGGGTCGCTTGCTGAGCCGGTTGGAACTGGCCTGTGCCTGCGCCCGAAGCGGGAGGCGAAAGGTCGTGTGCGTCAGACTGGTAGCGCCCTCCGGCAGATCGAAGGCTCGCGGCCAGTCGGGATGCTCCATCCAAAGCTTCTCAAGTGACCACCAACGCCCTGGCTGCCCTTCTCTTGAGGCGACGGCGTCCTTGTGAGGATCGAAGCAGACGATCCGGTCGCGAGTGGCGAAGCACGGATAGTCCGTAACGTGGTAGCAGGAGTTGAAGCCCACTCCGAAGCGGCCGGTCTTGCCAGCATGGTCGCGCTTGGTACCCTGACTGATGGTCTGGATCCTTTGGAGATCAATATCGGAGAAGGTCTGGTCGCTGGTGATGAGCAGGGCAGGGCCGAGCAGCGGCCGCATGCGCAGATCGGGCAGCCGCTCGCATGGATGGATACGGAGGTCCAGCGCGAACCGGACCCAACTCGCGCCTGCGTCATCCGCGTTCTGGAGGAACTCCTTCGCGATTCCCACGCCGCCTGCGTAGTCGTGAAGAACGCTCTGGAGCAGGGGGATCAAAGGGGCGCTCTGACCTGCCTCGCCCTCGGTAAGTAGCGTATCTCGCATAGAATCTCTGTTGAGGAGGCGACCAAGCTCCGCCTCGGCCAACTTGTCGCAGGCTAACGGGTTTGAGTTCCCCGCGCTCGCGGAGTGCCCCCCGGGGACTTCCCCAGTCGGCACGACCGGCTCGCAAGGCCTCTTGGCCATGCCCTTCATAGGGTCCATATCCACCTGGAACTCCTTCAGAGCATCAGAAAAATGGGAGGACGGTTGAAGGTGAGGTCTGGAGCGGAGGGGCCGAGGAGGGCCGCGGACGGGAGCCGCCCGAGCTGTGTGCCAGGCCCGTGTAGGGGACCGAGCACCCTCATCGGGCACACTGCTGCCCAGGCCCCCCTCCCTTCAGGGCGCGGCAAGAGCCTGCGCTGGGCCTGTGGCTTGTCTTGAGCGCCTCAACACCACACTGCCTGGGGTGGCCCTCTCTCCGGGGCTCGCCTCGCACCTGCAGTGGCCTGGCCCTGGGGCTTCTCAATCGCGCTCACCCCTCGGGCTCCCTTCACCGCTC
>DASVVJ010000021.1:0-17884 GCA_036389955.1 Myxococcaceae bacterium | reverse complement strand
CCACCACCAGGGCGCCCAGCGTCACGCCCTGGTAGATCTTCACCCCGTCACCGATGACCGTCGTCTCGCCGATCACCACGCCGGTGCCGTGATCGATGACGAAGCGCCGGCCAATGGTGGCGCCGGGGTGAATGTCCACGCCGGTGCGCTGGTGAGCGAACTCGGTGAGCAGCCGGGGCAGCAGCGGCATGCCCAGCCGGTGCAGCGCATGGGCCACGCGGAAGATGGCGATGGCGTAGAAGCCCGGGTAGGTGAGCAGCACCTCGTCCACGCTGCGCGCGGCGGGATCCGCCCGGTAGATGGCCTCGGCGTCCTGCTGCAGGTAGTTGTAGATCTCCGGCAGCTCCGCCATGAACCGCTCGGGGATGGTGGTATCCACCCCCGGGTAGATGGGGTTGAGCAGCGTGGTGAGCCGCACCAGGTGAGACTCCACCGCCATCACGTCCCGGTGGACCGCGGCCGCGTGACACTCCACCCGCTCGGAGAAGTGGGGGAAGAGCAGGCCCAGCACCAGCTGCACGAACTCGGGCGCCGCGGTGCGGACCTCGGACGGGAAGCATTGGCGCTGACGGCTCTCCAGCAGGAGCGCGAGCAGCTTCTCTTTGGGGGTACTCATCGGGGGCGCGACCTTACCCCAGCTGGGGGAGACGAGCGGAGGTTTTTCCACTATAACGGATGAGTCTCCTCCGCGCTCTCCCCTGGGGCCCCCGAGGGCTCAGACCTCGAGCACGGCGCGGTAGCGCACCTCGTTGCGAGCCACGCGGCCCATGGCGTCATTGACCTTGGCGAGGGGGAAGCGCTCGGTCTGCGCCTGGATGCCGTGGCGGGCGGCGACCTGCAGCATGTCCCGCAGGCCGGCGGTGCTGCCGGTGTTGCTGGCCACGACGCCCTTGTTGGCGAGCAGCGGGAAGACGGGGAGGTTGAGCGTGCTGGGAGGCACGCCCACGAAGCACAGCTTGCCGTAGGGCCGCAGGGCGTTCACGTAGTCGAGCCACGGCAGGTCCGCGGTGACGGTGCTGAGGATGAAGTCGAACGAGTTGCCCAGCTTCTGAACCGCGCCCAGGGTGCGCGTGGCGACGAAGTGGTGGGCGCCGAGCTTGCGCGCCTCAGCCTCCTTGTCGGCGGTGGAGGAGAAGGCCGTCACCTCGCAGCCGAAGGCCTTGGCGAACTGGAGCCCCAGGTGCCCCAGGCCGCCAATGCCGATGACGCCGACGCGGCTGTTGGGGCCGAGGCCATAGGTCCTCAGGGGCGAGAACACGGTGATGCCGGCGCACAGCAGCGGCGCGGCGTTCTCCGAGGAGAGCGCGTCCGGAATGGGGATGGCGAAGCGGGCGTGGACGCGGATGTGGCTGGCGAAGCCACCGTGGCGGCCCACGCAGGTGGGGGCGGCGCGGGCGCAGAGGTTCTCCTCGCCCTTGGCGCACCACTCGCACTCACCGCAGGAGTCCGCCTGCCAGCCGATGCCCACGCGCTGGCCCTGCTTGAACTGGGTGACGGCCGAGCCCACCTGGCTGATGGTGCCGATGATCTCGTGGCCGGGGACCATGGGGTAACTGGTGATGCCCCAGTCGTTGTTCACCAGGTGCAGATCGCTGTGGCAGATGCCGCAGTGGGAGATCTTCACCTCCACATCATGCGGCGCCAGAGGCTGGGGCTCATAGGAGAAGGACTCGAGCGGCTGACCCTTGTTCAGTGCGGCGAAGGCTTGGATTGGCATGGTGCTTACACCTTAGCCATTTTCACCCTGCGTCTCGCAAGCGGCTGTGCTCAGGATTGGCCATGGTCTCCGCGCTCTCGTATGTCCATGGCACCAGCAGCACTCCACTCCTGGGGGAAACCCTGGGAGAGAACCTTCGCCGCACCGTCGAGCGCTACGGTGAGCGGGAGGCGCTGGTGGTGCGCTGGCAGGGCTTCCGGGCCACGTACCGGCAGTTGTGGGAACTCACCACGCAGGTGGCGCGCGGGCTGATGGCGTTGGGCGTGCAGAAGGGAGACCGGGTGGGCATCTGGTCTCCCAACCGGTACGAGTGGGTGGCGGTGCAGTACGCCGCGGCGCGCATCGGGGCGATCCTGGTGAACCTCAACCCGGCGTACAAGACGGCGGAGCTGGAGTACGCACTGCGCCAGTCCGGCACGAGCGTGCTGGTGCTGTCGCGAGGCTTCCGGCAGGTGGACTACCGGCGGATGGTGGAGGAGGTGCGGCCCCGCTGTCCGGAGCTGCGGCAGGCACTGGTGATGGAGGACGACTGGGAGCGGCTGCAGGCGGGCGGGGCGCAGGTGAGCGAGGGGGCGCTGGCCGAGCGCGAGGCGTCGCTGCAGTTCGATGATCCGATCAACATCCAGTACACGTCGGGCACCACGGGCTTTCCCAAAGGCGCCACGCTGTCGCACCACAACGTGCTGAACAACGGGTTCTTCGTGGCGGAGGTGCTGGGTTACGGGCCGGAGGATCGGGTGTGCATCCCGGTGCCCTTCTACCACTGCTTCGGGATGGTGATGGGGAACCTGGCGTGTACCAGTCATGGCTCGTGCATGGTGATTCCGGCGGAGGCGTTCGAGCCGCTGGCGGTGCTGGAGGCGGTGCAGTCCGAGCGGTGCACGTCGCTTTACGGGGTGCCGACCATGTTCATCGCGGAGCTGGATCATCCGCGCTTCGGGGAGTTCAACCTGGCCACGTTGCGCACGGGGATCATGGCGGGCTCCCCGTGCCCGGTGGAGGTGATGAAGAACGTGCAGTCGCGGATGAACATGCGCGAGGTGACGATCTGCTACGGGATGACGGAGACCTCGCCGGTGTCCACGCAGAGCTCGTTGGATGATCCGCTGGATCGGCGGGTGGGCACTGTGGGGAGGGTGCACCCGCATGTGGAGGTGAAGATCGTCGACGCGGAGACGGGGGCGGTGGTGCCCCGGGGGACACCGGGCGAGCTGTGCACGCGTGGCTACAGCGTGATGCTGGGGTACTGGAACAACGCCGAGGCCACACAGACAGCGATCGACAGGGCGGGGTGGATGCACACCGGGGACCTGGCCACGATGGACGCCGAGGGGTACGTGAAGATCGTCGGCCGCATCAAGGACATGATCATCCGGGGAGGAGAGAACATCTACCCGCGGGAGATCGAAGAGTTCCTGCACACGCACCCGGGGGTGAGCGAGGCGCAGGTCATCGGAGTTCCGAGCGAGCGGTACGGCGAGGAGGTGATGGCCTGGGTGAAGGCCAAGCCGGGGGTGACGCTCGCCGAGGCGGACCTGGTAGCCTTCTGCACGGGGAAGATTTCGACGTTCAAGATTCCCCGCTACTGGAAGTTCGTGGAGGAGTTCCCGCTCACGGTGACGGGCAAGGTGCAGAAGTTCCGGATGCGCGAGGTGTCCGTGGCCGAGCTGGGGCTGCAGGGCGCCGCGGCTATCAAGACAGCCTGAGCCAAGGCTTACAAGCTCTTGAGCTCAGCTTGCACCCAGTCCCGGTGGAAGTAGGTGCTCGTGAAGGACATCTCCTGAGCCGTACCGAGTCCAACGATGCCAGCAAGCCACTGACGCTTTCCTCGTTGGATAAAGCAGGGCCCTCCCCGGTAGCTCGTGTTGAGGTAGGCCCCAGCAGGCTCGTAGAGGACTTGCCCAGCTTGGGATGCAAGAACCTGCGTGATCTTGCCTGGCCTGAAGTAGCGGGCTCCGTGAACCCGAGCGAGTTCCGGTTCATTTCCGAAGCCTGCGGTTACCAGTGATTCTCCTGCCTGAGCCTCTGTGGTGGTGAGATGTACCTTGGGAATATCGAGAGTGATCGGCTTCTCCAGGAGAATCACCGCAAGGTCCGCATGACTTGTGAGGGCCTCTGTCTTGGAACCTGGGCGGATCTCGAAATCAGGATGGATCCGGATGCTCCCCTCCTGCTCCTGCCAGAGAATCGTCGGCTCGTGGGACTCTGGAGAGGGTGCATGAAGAACTGCTGTCACGCGAGCACGCTTGGCACAAGCAGGCCTGTCCACAGCGATGGAGCCCCGCCAGTCACAAGCGCAGTGTGCTGCCGTGAGAACGAGTCGAGGATGGATGAGAACGCCGCTGCACCCCTCTGGGAGAAGCGGGGCCTCGCCCTCGATGAGCACTGTGGAGGCGTACCGGTTGCTCTCGTCTCGCTCTCCGAGCAGTTCGAGCAAACGTGCGTCCTTGAAGGGCAGGAGTTCCAGGTCTTTTCGTGGGCCGAGGCCTCTCAGGACCAAGCCTCCATCACCCTGTGCTCCACTTGATGACGCATCGGGTGCGTGAGCAGGTGACCCGGTGGGGGACTTGGAGCAGCCCAGCACCCACAGCAAGACCGCAGCGGACAGTAAGCGCGGGACGCCCCCTGGTGCGTGGAAGGCCCCGCTCATTATCTCGTGCTCGCGCGCTTGCGTGGCGCTGCGGTCTTCTTCACTGACGGAGGCTTCTTCGCAGCGGAGGCCTTCTTCGCGGTGGGCTTCTTCTTCGCCGCGGCCTTCTTCGCCTGGGCGCGCTGGGCTGCCTCCACCGCGCGGCGGGCCCAGGGCAGCAGGGCGTGCGAGTCGTCTGCCGCATCCGTGGGCGGCGTCCAATAGGACATCGTTACCGGCGGCTTGCCCTTGCCGCTGTCGTAGACGAAGGGCTCACAGCCCGCGGCTTCGAAGGCCGGGCGGGTGGTGTCGTCCACCTTCAGGTACAGCCGCCCTTCGGCGATGAGCCCGAACATCATCCCGCCGTAGTACAGACCCCACCCGCCGAACATCCCCCTCGCCTGCACGGGGCCCAGTGGCTCCAATAACTCCAGGTTGTACTGCACGAAGCTGTCCATCTGCGGCATGCGGTGCGCCCCCTGGTTGCACGGCAACCCTCACCCTAGCCCTCTCCCGAAGGGAGAGGGGACGGATGTGTGCACGGGCCCGCTGCCTCGTGTGCTCCGCGCTGCACAGTTCCTGCACAACCGGCTTTGTAAGTGGCCATGTCGCCGTGCGTCATGCCTTGGCCCGGACGCTGCAATCCCTCGCCGTCATACGGAGGAGAAACCGGATGAATGGAACGAAGTGGGATGTGCGTGTCCTGGCCATCGCGGGCGTCGGCCTGCTGGCGCTCGCGGCGGTGTTTCTGTGGAGGGATCTGCAGGTTCCTTCCGAAGCACTGCTCGCCGTGGCGGCCGTGGGCGCTGTGGGCCTGGCTTTCGCCGGCGTGCCTCGGGCTGGACCCATCGCTGTGCTCGCCGCGGGCGTCCTGGGAGGCGCCTGGTATGCGGCCACCAAGTCAGGGCTTCTGCTCATCGGCCTCGGGGTGACGCTCGCCGCCGCCGCGCTCACAGTTTGGCGCTCCAGGCGTCCAGGCGCTGTGCCGGACCGCGTTCAGTCCATCCTCATCTGGTACGGCCTCACTGCCGCCGCCATCGCCACCTCCTGGGCCTTCTATTTCCATTTCCTCACCCTGGGCTTTGCTGAAGATGACGTCGGCCGCCGCCTGGTACTCACCCTGGGCTGGCTCATCGCGGGCGTGGCCCTGGTCATTCATGGCCGCACGCGTGCAGAGGCCGTCATCCGCGATGCCGGCTTTGCCTTCGTCGCCATCGCCGTGACCAAGGCCCTCGCTTACGACACCACGCACCTCAGCGGCACGCTGCGCGTGGCGGGCCTGGCCGGCGCCGGCCTCCTGATGCTGGGCGGTGCCTACCTCTCCACCCGCGCCTCGGCCCGGAGCGTCTGAGATGGGACCGATACTCCCTCTGGCCAGCGCGCTGCTCCTTTCGGGCACGCCCCCTGGGCCCTGCTATGTCCCCTCGGATCAGACGGCCGGCTGGAAGCGGGTGGAACTGCCCGATGCGGCCCCTGCCCTCGCGGCTCCCTTTGAGCTCGAGCAGTTCCGTGCCGGTGAGCGCGCGTTGCTCACCGAAATGGACTCGCCGAACACGTACCTGGGCGCCACCGAGAAGCGCTTCGGGCGCATGCAGTACACCTTCCGCCTCCCCAAGGGCACCTGGAGCCTGGAACTCGAGTTCCTCGACTCCCTCAACGGGGCCAAGGTGGACGCAACGGCCTACCTGGGCACGCGCGAGTATCCGCTCCTCAGTGAGCGCAGAGTGCATGGCGGGAAGCTCCTGCTCGAGTGGAACGTCGAAGGCGTGGACACCCTGGAGGTTCAGGTGCACCACCACCTGCGCGAGCGGCCGGTGGTGCGCCACTGGCGAGTGGGCCGCCAGGTGGTTCCCTCCCAGGAGGCCATGGTCCCCCCGGGCTTCCAGGCGAGCCGGGCGCTCTACTTTCTCCACCCCGGTGGCCGCCACATCGAGCTGTGTGACACCCCCTTGCAGCGCATGCGGCTGTCCCGCTTGCCCGAGGGGCAACCCACGAAGGTGACGCTCACACGTGCTGAATCCGCGGCCCCTTGACCGCGGGCCGGGCCATGGGCGCGCCAGGCAGCACCAGCGGCCACAGTTCCCGCAGCGCCACCCGTAGCGCCGTGGCGCTCGGGTAGCGCGCCTCGGGCTGCTTGGCGAGCAGCTTGAGGACGATGCGTTCGAAGGCCTCGGGCAACTGAGGGTGGAGGGTCCTCGGAGGCACCGGCTGCTGCTGCACGTGCAGCAGCATCAACGGTACGGACTGAGTGTGGCGGAAGGGCAGTTGCCCCGTGAGCAGTTCGTAGGCCACCACCCCCAGCGAGTACAGGTCCGTGGCCGGGGACACCTCCGTTCCCATCACCTGCTCGGGCGCCATGTACTCGGGCGTGCCGAACACCGCGCCCTGCGCCGTGATGCCTGCCACGTGCGCGCTCTTGGCGAGCCCGAAGTCCATCAGCTTGAGCACACCGGTGTGGGTGATGAAGAGGTTGCCCGCCTTCACGTCCCGGTGCAGCACGCCGCGCTCATGCGCATGTTCCAGCGCGCACGCCGCGTGGGTGAGCCAGCGCAGCGACTCGGTCAGCGAGGGGCGCCGCGATGACAGCAGGTGCCGCAGATCCATGCCCTGGAGCAGCTCCACGATGAGGAAGTGGCGCTCTCCATCCTTCCCCACGTCCAGCATGTGCAGGATGTTGGGGTGCTCGAGCACCCGCGCGTGTTCGATCTCCAGCCGGAAGCGCGCCACCAGCGACTCATCATGGCTCGGCGCCGTCAGCAGCTTGAGCGCCACCTGCTTGCCGGAGGACAGGTCCGTGGCGGCGTAAACCGTGGCGCTTCCTCCCGCTCCCAGCCACCGCTCGATGCGGTAGCGCTCGGAGATCATCTGCCCCGGCACCAGCCCGCGCACCGTCGTGGGAGCGGTGGCCGTCACCGGCGTCACCGAGCCCTGGATCAGCGTCCCGGAGGGTGTACGTGCGGGGATCAGCAGGGGCGAGGGATCTGCCCCGCCCAGGTACGTGACTGCCTCAGGCTTGTCGTCCTTGCCCTGCACAGGCTCCTCCACGGCCAGCGCCGTTGTCTCGGCTTCGAGGGTGCGGCCGCGCGTCAGTTGTTGAGCAGCGACACCTGGGCGGGCGCCATGTTGCCCTCGATGTCCAGGTGCGGCGTGGGCAGGTTGTACTCGGCGGCGGCGCTGGTGGCCTCGACCAGGATGGGGCCGGAGATCTCCGGCGGCTCGCCCTGGCACAGCAGATCCACTACGTGCTCCAGGGTCCACTTGCCCATCTTGTTCACCTTCAGGCTCTTTCCGTCGAAGGAGGCCGTGTCCGGCAACTCCGGGCTGGAGCCGAGCTTCACCTCCACGGAGTTGCCCAGGTAGCCCCGCGCCAGCGTCAGCACCCGGTCCACCACCGAGTTCCACGCCTGCAGGTGAGTGCGGTCCTGGGCCTCGTCCATGATGTCCAGGCCCACCTGCAGCCGCTCCATGCGCTCGAGGAACTGTTGGACGAGCGCCCCGCGCACCACGCGCCCGTGCTGGGGCGCGATCATCTCCACCGCGGGCGTCAGCTTGCGGATGGTGGCCACCGTGCGCTGCAGCGCCGCGTTCACCGGCATGTAGATCTGATGGAAGGCGCGGATGCCCGTCCAGTCGCCCTCGTTGGCCCACAGGCCCTGGGCATTCGCGTCCGTCAGGCCGCCGAACAGGTCTCCGGAGAACAGCACCCGCGTCTGCGGATCGTAGAGCATCACCGCGCCGCGGAAGTGGCAGAAGGGCGAGGGCACGGGGATGAGCTTGTGTCCGGTGGGCACGTTGAGGCCCTGGGCGAACTTCTCGGTGGCGATGAAGCGGTTACGCGGCAGGTTGAAGTGGACGATGAGCCGCCAGGTGTCCTCCGAGCAGACGATGCCGGCCCGCGGCGCGTAGCGCGCGGAGATGATGGCCGCCGAGGAGCCCACGTCCGGATCCTGGTGGTTGATGAAAAGCGCGGACAGGCGATCCATCCCGCCGATGAGTGACGTCACCTTGGTGTGGATGGTGGAGAAGTCGCTGCTCGAGCCGGGATCGATGAGCAGGTTGAACTCGCTCTGCTTCTGCGTCTTGGCATCCACACCCCGGAAGCGCCGCAGGTAGGGGTTGGCGTGGAAGATGCTGCCCGGTTCGCGCTTGCCCACCCAGAACGTCTCGGGAGCGATTTCGATGGGCACCAGGCGCAGGTCAGGATTCTGGGTAGCGGGGGGGACGGGAGAGGTCATCGTCGAGGAGAAAAAGCCCGGGAAGTGAGGTGAAGCGGGGCACTCCCTCATGGAGCAATGGCCATGCCATGGAGAGGGTGTCCGGAAGGACGTTCCCGGAGGTGCAACGGCTGCGTGAGCGGCGGCGGCGGCGGGCCCGGGGCGCAGATAATGCGCGCGGGCGGTGTGGTACACGGGAGCACGCTTGTTCGATCCCTCCACGCTTGCTGCCTGGGGCCTGCCCGGGCTCTTCGTCGTCTCGATGATGGCGGGCTCGGTGGTGCCGATACCGTCCGAGGCCCTGCTGGCGGCCGTGATTCACGGGGGTGTGCCGCCCATGGCAGCCGTCACCGTGGCCACCGTGGGGAACGTGCTGGGGGCGCTCTCGCTCTACCTGCTGGGGTTGTGGGTGGCGCGGGGAGGGGGAGGGCGCCTGGGCCGGTGGGCCTCACGCCGGGTGAACCGCGAAGGCCCCCGGCTGGAGCGGGCGCAGCAGCGGCTGCGGAGGTGGGGGCCCCCCATGCTTCTGCTCTCGTGGCTTCCGGTGGTGGGAGATGCCTTCGTGCTCGCGGCGGGCTTCGCCGGGGTGCGCGCGGTGCCCTTCCTGGTGTTCACCAGCCTGGGAAAGGGCCTGCGATACACTTTCGTCGCGGTGTCCGTGATGACCGCATTGTGAGCGGCAGTGCATTTCACCCAGGGGGCACGCAACGGGTTGGCGCTGTGCGACGATAATTTCCAATCCCCCTAGTGCTCCGGCGCCGGAGCAGGACTCCACATCATGCGCATGACTGAAACCCGCTCGAGGTTCTCGCTCTTCGACCGCCGTCTGTTGGCGGCCGTGCTCTCCCTGACGCTCGCGGCTTGCGGAGGCTCCGAGCTGGACGCGGGAGGCGAGGACACGCTGGCCACCCACGAGGACGCGCTGACCAGCGTCCGGGTACGGCTGATGGCGGCGAACACCACCAGCGGCAGCCTGCAGAGCTATGACCCGGGCCACGGCATCCGCATCTTCCAGGGCACGAAGCCGGACGTGGTGATGATTCAGGAGTTCAACTACGGAGACAACTCGACGACGGCCATCCGCAACTTCGTCAACACCGCGTTTGGCACCAGCTTCTCTTACTACCGGGAGGCGGGCGCGCAGATCCCCAACGGTGTCATCAGCCGCTGGCCGATCATCGCCGCGGGCGAGTGGGACGATACCCAGGTGACCAACCGGGACTTCGCCTGGGCGCGCATCGACGTGCCGGGGCCGAAGGACCTCTGGGTGGTGAGCGTGCACCTGCTCACCTCGAGCAGCTCCGTGCGCAACACGGAGGCCGTCAACCTGGTCAACTTCATCAAGGCCAACGTCCCGGCGACGGACTACCTGGTCATCGGCGGCGACTTCAACACGAGCAGCCGCAGCGAGGCGGCCTTCTCCACCTTCTCTCAGGTGGTGTCGGTGGCCGCGCCGTACCCGGCGGACCGCAATGGCAACACCAACACCAACGCCAGCCGTGCCAGCCCGTATGACCACGTGCTGGTGGACAGCGACCTGCGGGCCTACCAGACGGCCACGGTCATTGGCGGCAGCAGCTTCGCCGCGGGCCTGGTGGCGGACACGCGCGTGTACTCGCCCATCTCGGAGATCTCCCCGGCGCTGGCGGCTGACAGCGGCGCGGCGAGCATGCAGCACATGGCGGTGATCAAGGACTTCCTCATTCCCGGGGACACGACGAGCGCCAGTGTCACGGTGAGCGCGCCCAACGGCGGCGAGAGCTTCGCGGGCGGCAGCGCGCAGAGCATCCGCTGGACGGCCACGGGCGTGACGAACGTGAAGCTGGAGTACACGCTGAATGGCTCCACCTGGAGCGTCATCACCTCGAGCACGGCGGCCTCCACGGGCAGCTACTCGTGGACGGTGCCCAACAGCGCCACGACAGCCGCGAGCGTGCGGGTGAGCGATGCGGCCAACTCGGCCATCAGCGACACCAGCAACGGGGCCTTCACCATCACCACGGCGCCCACGGGCACGGGCGCGGTGTTCATCAACGAGGTGCTGGTGAATGAAGCGGGCTCGGACGTGAACACCGAGTTCGTGGAGTTGGTGAACTCGGGCACCGCGGCGGTGGACCTGTCGGGCTGGACGGTGTCGGATGCCTCGGGGCTGCGGCACACCTTCGCCAGCGGCACGAGCCTGGCGGCGGGCCGCTCGCTGGTGCTCTTCGGTGGAGCGGCGGGCATTCCCGCGGGCATGGCCAACGCGGTGGCGGCCTCGACGGGCACGCTGAGCCTGTCCAACAGCGGTGACACGGTGTACCTCAAGAACTCGGCTGGCACGGCGATGGACACCGCCACGCTGGGCTCGGCGCTCTGCGGGACAGACGGCGTGTCGGCCAACCGCAGCCCGGATGGCAGCAGCACCGGCAGCTTCGTGCTGCACACCACCCTGTCTGGCGCTGGCTTCTCGGCGGGCACGCGGGCCAACGGCACCGCGTTCTAAGCGGTACTCCGGGGGCCCGTGCAGGTCACGGGCCCTCGGGTGTAGGGCTAAACCTCCTCGAAGCGGGTGCCCGTGGCGCCCATACGGTCCAGGGCGTCCTTGATCTCCTCGGAGATGATCAACGAGACGAACCATCCATCCGGGCGGAACACCCTGGCGCTCCCCACGGCGGTCTTGTCGATGCGTAGGTCGCGCACGGAGGAGTACTGGCCGACCATGTGAGGTACGCCATCCTCCTGCGTCCAGCGTTCTATGCGGGACGCCTGTTCGTCGATACAACGGACGAGGCGAGTGGCCACGAGGATCAGGTACTGGTCCGGGTGGCCGTCCACGTCCACGGGGATGAGCTGCACGTCATCCGAGGCCAACTCAGCGAGCAATGAGGCAACCCGGGTATTGACCACGGGAATGCTGACGCCTGCTTCCGTGAAGTCCAGCGGCGTGCCCGCGCTTTCGAGAGGAATGCGCAAGCGTTCCTTGATGTCGACAGGTACTCCGAACATGAACTGCCGGTCGTCCACTTTGCGGCCCTGGCCATCCCTGGGCATTGCCAGATTCCAACGGTGCGGGAGAGTGACGTCGTCGGCGAGCGCGAAGAAACGCTTGGGCATGGCTTCCTCTAGCGCGGCTGCTGACGGGTGACGAGTTGGTTCAGTTCCGTTCCAGGTGTGGAGATGGCCTTGGCCAGTTTCCGGAGTTGGCCGGTGAGCGCCGCTCTGCACTCCAGGACACTGCGGCAGGTCAACGTTGCACGATTCAGCTCCTGGAAGACGATCGTGCTGATCGCGATCTCTTCCACCGTTCCCAGGGCAGACAGCGAAAACCCTGCCTGGTGCTCAGCCTGCATGGCGACATGCGCCGAGCCGGGCAACGTGGGCACTTTCGCCGCGAACTCATGCGCCGTGCGGCCAATGGCCGCCATCAGTAGCAGGGCGAACGCCCTTGCCGCCTGACGCGCGAGAATCTTTCCGAAGCGCTCGCCCGCTTCTCGGATCTGCTCGAAGGTGGTGGCGACGTTCACCTCTTCCATCAACCGGAACCAACCGGTGACCAGGTTGTAGAGGGTGTCGTAGCCCAGATAGAGAATCATGCCGACGCCCAGCACTGCGACCAGTGCCGGTGCCACCGGATTGAGTGCCATAACCAGCAGCATGGAGGCCAGCGTCCACAAAGCCGTGCTGATGAGTGAGCGCACCTCCACCATCTCTCCGAGTGCCAGTCGCAGCTCGTCGAGCACTGGGCTCTTGCTCAAGGCCAGGGCCCATACGTAACGGCCGTGCGCGTCCAGGTATCGCCCAGCCACCAACGCGCCGCCGAGGCAGTCGCCGTAGAGGTGATGCACGCGCTGGCACCAGAGCCGGTAGCGCTCCGCCGTCGCCAGATCCTCCTCTGTCAAAGTGCCTTCGAGCGATTCACCCACGCCTGTTGGAACGAGCTTCCGCTCCCGCATGAGATAGAGATAGTTGCCGCTGAGCGGGTCGAGCTGGAACATCCTCTCCGCTGTTGCGCGGGGCGAGCCGTTGAGCCGTACCTCTCGCGCGAGCTGGCGCATGACCTGCTGGAACTCCTCTTGCTCCAGCAGCACTGGCTGAACATCTGCGGTTCGGGGAATGTGGATGACGGCTTTCGACTGGCGCCCCTCCATGCGGATGTGCTGAGGGGCACCGCTACAGGCGACCATGATCGCGAGCAGCGCGGGGTTGACCCGCCACAGGAATCGCCAGAGCAGCAAGGTTACCCCCTTCATGAGATGGACACCTGTCTATGGATCCTCTGAGGTTGGTGGCCGCTCAGAGGTGAGAACAGGCAAGTAGCAGCGCTTTTCATACTCGTAGAACCTGGCATCGCAGGGGGCTGGCTCCGCGCCAACGGGCCACCAGCATCCCCCATTGAGCTGCACCGACCCTCGCTCGGTGCAGGGTGGACGTTTCAGCCCTGGGAACGGACGATCGGGCACACTGCGAGAGATCACCCACCCTGAGGCCGAGGGGACTTCAGCCTTTTGCACAGAGGCTGCTGCCTCTTCCCCCAGTACCCCGGTGCCTCCATCCGGCTGCTCTAGAGAACTCTCTTCAGAACTCTCTTCACTCCGGTCCCCAGTCCACATCAGCACCACTCCCGCCAGACACACCAGCAGGGCAAGCCCAACGGACGCCAACTGCGCCCCCAGCTCTCTTGGCTCCGACGGGCCCGGTGCCTCCGGACGCCAGGTCTCCTCGGTGGGGGGTTGCGCCGAGCTCGGCACCCAACGCTCACGCAGTCCAGGGGCGCGCTGCTTCAGCAGCCTCTCCAACTCCTCGGCGATCTGCCCGGCGCTTCCCCGCGCATGGGGAACCTCAGACAGCATGCGCACGATGAGCGCGCCGAGGTCCGGGCATTTGTCAGCCAGGCCCCGGGGGGCCACCAGCTGAACAGGCTCTGAGTCGGTGTCCTCGGCGCGCGGTGGGTAGCCTCCGGCCAACAACCGGTACGCGGTGACCCCCAGCGCATACACATCATCCGCAGGCTGGGATTCGTAATACCCCCCCGTCCCCAACTTCAGGGCGAAGCGGAAGAACAGCAGCTGAGGACTGCGGTAGCGCTCGGTGCCAGGTGGCAGGGCTCCATCCGTCAGCGGGCTCGCGCCCTGGTACCAGCAGCAGCCAAAGTCCAGCAGCACCGCTCGGCCCTGGGCGTTGACCCGGATGTTGCCGCCCTTCACATCCCGGTGCACCCCGTGCCGGTGCGTGGCCTCCAGCGCCCGTGCCACCTGTGCCAGGTATCCAATAACCTGGCTCAGCGTGAGCTCATGCTCCGCCGCCCACTTGTACAGGTCTTCTCCCTCCACCCACTCCATCACCAGATAGGGGTAGGTGGCTCCCCTGGGGCTCGTCCACTCACCGCTGCCCTCCAACCGCGGCACCGAGGGGTGGCGGATGCGGGACAGCAGTTGGATCTCCCGCTCCAACCGCGCGTCATCCTGCTGCACCGCCAGCTTCAGCGCGTAGCTCTTGCCGTCCTGCGCGTCGGCGCGCACGACGCGGAACACCACGCCATGGCTACCGTTGCCGATGCGCTCCTGAACGAGCCAGGAGCCGACCCGCGAGCCGTATTCTGGAACCATATTCCTCCGGTAGGGCTGTTCCTACCCTACCTCATGGGTGGGCCTCGCGTACACTGCGGCGGGAATCACCCCCAGGGCCTAGGCCAACCGGGGCGTGCCTGCTAACTACCGCTGCATGAGCCCTGGCACGCCCCGCCTCATCCATGCGCAACCCCTCTCTCGGGAAGGCTTCGCGCCTTTCGGAGATGTCATCGGCCTGGAGCTGACCGGTGGCTCCAGCGCCAACCAAGGCACGGCCACCCGCTACAACCACATCGCCCAGCTCGCCAACAGCCGCCCGGGGGCTCAGCCCAACCTCGCCCTCTTTCACTCGGTGCCGAAGGCGCTGCCCTTCGAGGTGCGCCTGCTGGAGCGCCACCCCTGCTCCACGCAGATGTTCGTGGCGCTCCAGTGCCAGCGTTTCCTCGTGGTGGTGTGCCCGGATGACGCACGCGGTGAGCCGGACCTCGCTCAGCTGCGCGCCTTCCTCTGCGGCCCCGGACAGGGAGTGAACTACCGCGCGGGCCTCTGGCACCACCCCATCATCGCCCTGGATGGGATGGCGGACTTCCTCATGCTGGCATGGGAGGACGGCTCCTCGCTCGACGTCGAGGAGCGCCCCCTGGCCACGCCTCTGCTCGTGACCAGCCACTGAAGAAAAGAAGGGCGGGGGCGTTCCCAAACTGGAACAGGACGGGGACGGGTGCTAACTGCCAAAGGCCCTTCACCTTTACCTGGACCTGCATGAACGCCCTTCTCCTGGCCGCCGTGCTTGCCGCCTCACCGCAGGCGACACCCTCCTCTACAGGGGCCTCCGCCCCGGCCAACTCGTTCCTCAAGGCCCGCTCGGGCAACACCGCCATTGCGCAGATCTTCGCGCCCGGTGTCACCCAGCTCTCCGCCGAGGACAAGCGGGTCGCCTGGCACCTCACCCTCGCCGCCCACGCGGGAGAGGAGATTGCCTACGACCAGCTCGGATGGCGCGTGGTGGAACTCAAGCGGCTGCTCGAGGGCGTCTACCTCTTCGGCCTCGAGGGCCCTGGCGGTCCGGGCCTCTTCGACCAGCGGCTCACCTCCTATCTGGAGCGCTTCTACGGCCACAGCGGCAACCACGATCAGGTGACAGGCCAGAAGTTCGTCCCCACCTTCACCGCCGGTGAGTTGGGGGCCGCCGCCGTGCGCGCCTTCCGGGCCGGCGCCCCGTTCGGCGTTCCGGACGAGCGCGCCCTCAGCGAGTGGCTCAAGTCCCTGCAGCCCACCATCTTCGATGCCTCCTTCGAGCCCTCCCTCACCTCGAAGTCGCCCCCGCAGGGCCAGGACCTCATCACCGCCTCGGCCAACACCGCCTATGGGCCCGGCGTCACCCTGGCCGAGGTGGAGGCCTTCAAGGAGAAGTTCCCCCTCAACTCGCGCGTGGTGAAGGTCAACGGCAAGCTGGTGGAGCAGGTCTTCCGCGCCGGGGACAAGAAGATCCCCCCCGGGCTCTACGCCGAGGAACTCACGCGCGTGAACGCCCACCTGCAGGAGGCGATGACGTCCGCCAGCAAGCTGCAGAAGCCGGTGCTCGCCAAGCTCATCCGCTACTTCCAGACGGGCAACCCCAAGGACTGGGACGCCTACAACATCGCCTGGCTGAAGGCGGACCCGCCGGTGGACGCCACCATCGGTTTCATCGAGACGTACGTGGATCCGCGCGGGCAGAAGGGCCAGTGGGAGGCCCTCATCAACTACCGCGACGCTTCCGAGAACCGCATCATGGAGCTGATCGGCAAGCGGGCGCAGTACTTCGAGGAGCGCACGCCCTGGCCCGCTGCCTACAAGCGCAAGAAGGTCGCCCTCCCGGTGGCCAAGGCCATCAGCCTCGTCGCCAGCTACCCGCAGCCGCCCGCCGGCATCAACCTGCCCAACGAGCAGCACATCCGCGAGAAATACGGCAGCAAGAGCGTGCTGGTGGCCAACGTCATGGAGGCCGCCTCGGCGCTGCGGCGGCTGCCGCTGGCCCTGGAGTTCTCCCGCACCCCCGAGGAGCGCGCCCAGGCCGAGAAGCACTCGGCCACCGCGCGCAAGTGGCTGGTGGCCTTCCACGAGGTGCTCGGCCATGCCTCCGGCCAGGTGGACAAGAAGAAGCTGAAGAACCAGGCCCCCTCGAAGTTTCTCAAGGAGTACGACAACACCCTGGAGGAGGCCCGCGCGGACCTGGTGGCCCTGTGGCACGCGTATGATCCGGCGCTCGCCGAGCTGTCGCCCGACCATGAGCAGATCGCCCAGCAGATGTACCGGGACTTCCTCGTCGAGGGGCTCACCAACCTGGCGCGCGTGGAGAAGGGCGAGGAGTTCGAGGAGGACCACCAGCGCGGCCACCACATGACGGTGAACTTCTTCATCGACAAGGGCGTGGTGAAGCAGGTGTCGGAAGGCGGGCGCACCTACTGGGTGGTGGCGGATTACGCGAAGATGCGCGAGGCGGTGGGCGAGCTGCTCTCCAAGCTGATGGTCATCAAGGCCACCGGAGACTACGCGGGCATCCGCGAGCTGGTGACGCAGAAGGGCATCAAGTTCGACCCCAAGCTGCGCGACGAGGTGGCCGCCCGCGTGAAGGCCGCGGATGTGCCGGCGGTGCTTTTCCTCACCACGCCGCGCCTGGTGCCCGTGGTGGACGCCAACGGGCAGCTGACGGATCTGCAGGTGGACACCACCCAGGGCTTCATCGCCCAGCACCTGGAGCGCAGTCTGCTCGGCAAGCTCCCTCCCGCCGAGGCCACCCGCGCCGCCGCGGTGCTGGCCAGCAACAAGCCCGAGGCCCTCAAGGAGCTCTTCAAGAAGCTCGTGGTGAAGGCTCCGGGCAAGCCGGCCGCTCCCTCCCGCTGAGCGCCTGGAAGGGGGTGCCCCCGAGGGCAGGGGGCCTCACCACTGCTGAACAGTCGTGGCCGGGCGGCCACGGGCTTCTGTTACCTGACGGATAGGCCACCCCGGGAGGGCTCTGGACGAGCAGCGCCCCTCTGGGCTTGGGTGCGCCCGCCCTCCGGGGCAACGCGGCGAGTGGGACAGAACTGTCGGACCTGCTTGCTACGGTTTTCCTCTGTCAGGAGCGCAAACGTGCACGCCTACGCATGCCCTGCAGGCCCTCTCGAGAACCGTGGCTGTGCGGCAATCGCCGCTCTATCCCCCCGTAAAAAGGAGGAAATCCGGCCTTGTGAGGCTGAACGGGTATTCCTGGTTTCCCTGGCTCTTCAAGAGTGGCATAACGCTTGCGTCTTTCAGCCGGTGAACGCCGTTCCCGGACTGGAGGCAGAGGGAACCATGCTGACCGCCACGGAGCACGACACCCCCCGCGAGCCGAACGGCCCTGAGGCCTCGGTGCCCATGGCCGCGCACGGCCAGCGCTCGGGCGAGTGGGGGACGCGGCCTCAAAACGGGCGCCGGGACAAGCCGCTCGTCGAGGACCTGGACGACATGTGGGACGACGCCTTCGCGTCCTGGTGAGGCGTGCCCTGGCCCCTGCTCAGTGAGCGGGAGGCGTGGGCTGCTGACCGGCTTTAAAAGTCGGATCCGTGGGCGGAAGCGGCGGCGTGGGCGGGGCCGAGGGAAGAGGCGTGGCCCGGCCGTAGTCCCGCTCGTGGATGCGCAGCAGGGCCAGGAAGAAGGCGACGATGAGCGGGCCAATGAGCAGGCCCACCGTGCCGAAGGCGGCCAGGCCTCCCAGCAGCGCGAAGAAGACGATGGCGCCGTGCATGTGCAGGCCCCGTTTGACGAGCAG
>DASVVJ010000020.1:0-5464 GCA_036389955.1 Myxococcaceae bacterium | reverse complement strand
GCCCTCGATATAGAAGGTGTTGACGGGCGCGCCCGCCGCGAGCGGCACCGTGTTGGTGAGGCCCGCGGCCCGAACGCCGGGCATCGTCTCCACCCGCTCGGAGAGCTGCTGGAAGAAGCTCACCAACCGGGGATCCTCCGGGTACTTCACTGTCGGCAGCTGCAGCCGGAGCGTCAGCACTCCCTCGGACTCGAAGCCTGCCTCCACGCGCTGCAACTGGTCGAAGCTGCGCAGGAGCAGCGCCGCGCCCACCAGCAGCACCAGCGCCACCGCCACCTCCGCCAGTACCAGCAGCCCGCGCAACTGCCGCAGGCCCGTACCACCCGCCATTCCTCGTCCACCCGCCCGCAGCGTGTTGTCCAGGTTGGCGCTCGGCAGGCGCAGCGCCGGCGCCAGGCCGAAGAGCACGCCTGTCAGCAGCGACAGCCCCAGCGTGAAGCTCAGCACCCACCCGTCGATTCCCAGCTCCACGTGGTTGGGCACCAGGCTCAGCCGGGACGCCCGCAGCACGTCAATGCCCCACATCGCCAGCACCAACCCCAGCGCTCCCCCCAGCAGCGCCATCAGCACGCTCTCGGTCAGCATCTGGCGGATGAGCCGCCCCCGGCCAGCGCCCAGCGCCGCGCGTACCGCCAGCTCCCGCTGCCGCCGCGCCGCCCGCGCCAGCAGCAGGTTCGCCACGTTGGCGCAGGCAATGAGCAGCACCAGCGCCACCGCGCCCATGAAGACGAGCAGCGCCGGACGCGACGAGCCCACCAGCTGCTCACGCAGCGACACCAGCTCCACCGTCCAGCGGGCATTGGTGTCCGGGTACTGCTGAGAAAGCCTTGCCGCGACCTCCTTCAGCTCCTTCTGGGCGTTCTCGAGCGTGGTGCCCACCGCCAACCGGCCCACCACCCGGAGAAAATCCGCGCGGCGGCCCTGCTCGCCGTTCGCCTCCAGCGGCGCCCACACCTCGGCCTCGTCACTGAAGCGGAAGTCCTCGGGCGCAATGCCCACCACGGTGTGCGGCACCCCGTTGAGCGTGAGCGTCTGCCCCAGCACCGCCGGGCTCGCCCCCAGCCGCCGTGTCCAGAAGCCGTGGCTCACCACCGCCACGGTGTTGTTTCCCCGCACATCCTCGCCCTGCTCGAAGGCCCGGCCCCGTATGGGGGAGACGCCCAACGTCTGGAAGAAGTTGGCGGTGACGCGCAGGGCGCTCACCCGCTCCGGCTCTCCGTCTCCCGTGAGGTTGAAGAAGGTGGGTGCATACGCCGCCAGGTTCTCGAAGGAGGTGGCTCCCTCGCGCCAGTCCCGGAAGTCCGGCAGCGAGGCCGTTTCCCGGCCAATCTCCGGGTGGAAACCCCACACGGAGACGAGCCGCTCGGGCGCCGGGTAGGGCAGGGGCCTCAGCAGCACCCCGTTCACCACGCTGAAGATGGCGGTGTTGGCTCCGATCCCCAGTGCCAGCGTGAGCACCACGATGAGGGTGAAGGCCGGCTGCCGCGCCAGCAGGCGCAGACCAAAGCGGAGATCCTGAAGGAGGGTATCCATAGGGCGCAGCACCGGAAGCGAGCCGCGTGCCAGCGTCCCACGCCCCCACGTTCCCTCTGAGGTAGGGTCGCCGGGCGTCCACAAAGTGTTCGATTCTGGGACGCGCCTTCTCGTAAACGGTCAGTGCTGGGGCCACTGCCGGGCCGATCCATCGAAATTCCAGGGGGTTGGGGCGCTGGCTGAGCCTGGCACGGCCTTCGCTCTAGAGGAGGACCGTGGACATTCCCCGGACTCGCAAACCCAATCGTAAGCCCTTGATTTTCGCGGGAGTGGGAGCGCTGGTGCTGATCGCCGTGACGGTGGGCCTGTCACGGCTGCGCACCGCGGCCCCTACCGTGGAACGCGGCAGCGTGTGGCTGGACACCGTGAAGCGCGGGCCCATGCTGCGCCAGGTCAAGGGCGCGGGCACCCTGGTGCCCGAGCACATCCGCTGGCTCACCGCGGACACCGCCGGCCGCGTGGAGCGCATTCACGTGCGCCCCGGCGCCCCCGTGGAGCCGGACACCCTGCTCATGGAGCTGTCCAACCCGGACGTGCAGCTCCAGGCCCTCGAGGCCGAGCGCCAGCTGGCCAGCGCCGAGGCGGAGCTGATCGCCCTGCGCACCACGCTGGAAACCCAGCACATCTCTCAAGAGGTGGCCATCGCCGCGCTGGAGGCCGAAGCCGCCAACGCCAGCCGCCAGGCCCAGGCCACCGTGGCGCTGGCGGACCGTTCCTACGTGCCCACGCTGGAGGCTCAGCAGGTGAGCGAGAAGGCGGGGGAGACGGGGCAGCGGCTGTCGCTGGAGCGCAAGCGCCTGGGCGTGCTGGAGGCGAGCTCCAAGGAGCAGCTCGCCGCGCAGCAGGGACAAATCGAAAGATTGAAAGCGGTCGCCCGGTTCCGCCGTACACAGGTGGAGTCGATGCAGGTGAAGGCCGGAGAGGCGGGCGTGCTGACGGAGCTGCCGCTGGAGCTGGGGCAGTGGGTGACGCCGGGGACGGTGCTGGCCAAGGTCGTCAAACCCGAGCGGTTGAAGGCCGAGCTGCGCATCGCGGAGACGCAAGCCAGGGACATTCAGGTAGGCCAGAAGGCGTTGGTGGACACGCGCAACGGGGTGGTGGAGGGGACGGTGGCCCGCGTGGCACCTACAGCAAGCCAGGGCACGGTACGTGTGGAAGTCACACTGCCGGCCGAGCTGCCCAGGGGGGCGAGGCCGGACCTGACGGTGGAGGGCACGGTGGAGTTGGAGCGGCTAGGGGAGGTGTTGTCGGTGGGCCGTCCCGCTGGCGCACAGCCGCACTCCACCGTGTCTCTCTTCCGGCTTTTGCCGGGCAGTGACGAGGCGGTGAGAATCCCGGTCCGCCTGGGGCGGGGTTCGGTGAACTCCATCGAAGTGGTGCAGGGCCTTACCGAGGGTGACCAGGTGGTGCTCTCGGACATGACCGCGTGGGACGCGGTGGAGCGAGTGAGAGTCAGATGAACACGACGGTGTCGCAGAGCGGAAAGCCGGAGGCGGTGGCGGTGACGGCGGCCGCAAGCTCGGCGGAAGTGGTGCCGCAGAAGGCCCTCATCCAGCTCGAAGGGGTGACCAAGGTCTTCGAGACCGAGGAAGTGGAGACGCACGCCCTCTCGGATGTGCACCTCACGGTGAGGCCGGGCGAGTGGCTGTCCATCGTTGGTCCCTCGGGCTCCGGGAAGACGACCCTCCTGGCGGTGCTGGGGCTGCTGGACACGTCCACCCGGGGCACCTACCTGATGGACGGCAAGTCGGTGCTGGACCTGTCTCCCACGGAGCGGGCGCTGGTGCGCAACCGGCACATCGGCTTCATCTTCCAGAGCTTCAACCTGATCGGTGACCTGTCCGTGTACGAGAACGTGGAGCTGCCGCTGACGTACCGGGGCATGGCGGCGGACGAGCGGCGCACGCGGGTGGAGAAGGCGCTGGAGCGGGTGGGCATGAGCCACCGCGCCCGGCACATGCCGGGGCAGCTGTCGGGCGGTCAGCAGCAGCGTGTGGCGGTGGCACGCGCGGTGGCGGGAGATCCGCTGATCCTGCTGGCGGACGAGCCCACCGGTAACCTGGACTCGAAGAATGGCGAGTCGGTGATGCAGCTTCTGTCCGAGCTGCACCAGGGCGGCGCGACGCTCATCATGGTGACGCACGATCCGGCACAGGCGCGGTTGGGCACGCGCATGGTGAGCCTGTTCGACGGGCGCATCGTTCAGGACGAGCGTCTTCGCTAACCCCCTCTCCCTTCGGGAGAAGGACGGCCCTCATGGACAGATTTCTCCAGGACGCGCGCTACGCGCTGCGCGTTCTACGCAAGAGCCCTGGCTTCGCGCTGGCGGCGGTGCTGGCGCTCGCGCTGGGCATCGGCGCCAACAGCGCGGTGTTCAGCGTGGTGAACGGCGTCCTGCTGCGGCCGCTGCCTTTCTCGGAGCCGGACCGGCTGGTGCGCATCTTCGGCAACTTCCGGGGCATTGGCCTGGAGAACATCTCGGTCTCGGTGCCCGAGTACCGGGACTACCGCGAGCTGCCCCGGGCACTCGAGTCGGTGGCGGCGTTCACGGACGTGGACGTGACGCTCACGGGCCAGGACGTGCCGGAGCGCCTGCGCGCCATCGCGGCCACCCCGTCGCTGCTGTCTTCGCTGGGCGTGCTGCCGGTGCTGGGCCGCAACTTCAACGAGGAAGAGGAGACGCCGGGCCAGGACCGGGTGATCATCCTCACGCACCGGGTGTGGCGTGGGCGTTACGGCGCCAACCCCGACATTCTCGGCACGACGATCAGCCTGGACGGTAACCCGTATACGGTGGTGGGCGTGCTGCCCGCGGGCTTCGAGTACCCCCGGGGCACGGACCTCTACATTCCCTACGCTCCGCCGGCGAACCTGGTCAACGCACGGGGTAGCCGCTTCCTGGACGTGGTGGCCCGGCTCAAGCCCGGGGTGACGGTGGAAGCCGCCCAGCGGGACATGGACCGTGTCTCGGGCGAGTTCATGAACTCCCACCCGGGCAATTACGCGGGCACCAGTGGGTGGGCGATCTCCGTAGTGTCCATGGAGGATCAGACGGTGGGCGGGGTGCGCACCACGCTGTGGGTGCTGCTGGGCGCGGTGGGCTTCGTGCTGCTGATTGCCTGCACCAACGTGGCGAACCTGCTGCTGGCCCGGGCGGCGGCGCGTGGGCGGGAGATCTCCATCCGCGCGGCGCTCGGAGCGGGCCGCTCGCGGCTGATGACGCAGTTCCTCACCGAGAGCGTGGTGCTCTCGGTGGCGGGCGGCGTGCTGGGGCTGCTGCTGGCCATGTGGGGCATGGACACGCTGCTGGCCGTCATCGGTGACGGGCTGCCGCGGGCCTCCGAGGTGCGGCTGGACTGGCGCGTGGTGCTGTTCACCGGGCTGATCTCCGTGGTGACGGGGCTGCTGTTCGGCCTGGTGCCGGCGCTGCAGGCCAGCCGCGCGGATCTCCACGGCGCGATGCGCGAGGGCTCGCGGGGCACGGGAAGCCGGGCCTCGGGGCGGGCCCGGAGCATGCTGGTGGTGTCCCAGGTGGCGCTGGCCCTGGTGCTGCTGATCGGCGCGGGCCTCTTCATGCGCAGCTTCCTGGCGCTGCAGGCGGTGGACGCGGGCTTTGACTCCCAGGGCGTGCTCACCGCGCGCCTGTCTCTGCCCCTGGAGCGCTACAACGAGCCCGCCAAGCGCTCGGCCGTGATGCGGGAGTTCCTCGGGCGGGTGCAGACGCTGCCCGGAGTGGAGAGCGCGGCCCTGGCCAATCTGCTGCCGCTCACCAGCCGGAGCGACTGGAGCTTCGAGATCGAAGGCAGGCCCATGGGCCCCGGGGATCCGCCCCGGCCCGCGGTGGAGTACCGCGCGGTGACCGCGGACTACCACAAGACCCTGCACACCCCGCTGCTCAAGGGGCGGCCGCTGGCGGACTCGGACGGGTTCG
>DASVVJ010000019.1:0-2686 GCA_036389955.1 Myxococcaceae bacterium | reverse complement strand
GACGAGGTGCCTTCGAGGATCTCCCTGGCGTTTTCGAGAATCCTCTCCAGGCGCGATTCCACCACGTCCCGGGCCTCGAGGACGCGATCGACGAGCAGAAGGGCCGCCGCTGTGGGGGTCTTGGCTCTTCGGCCCACGAAGTCGAGCACAGACATGTCCCGCTCATGGCCGATTCCCACCACGACCGGGAGGGGGAACGTCGCGACGGCTCGGGCGATGGCCTCCGAGTCGAACCAGGCGAGATCCGTTCGCGAGCCGCCGCCCCGGCAGACGAGCAGAACATCGAACTCCGCGGCATGAGCCCGGAACCAGTCCAGCGCATTCAGGACCGAGGGCTCGGTCTGCCGTCCCTGGACACGCGCGCCATGAGCCGTGACATCGAAGGCGAACCCGGACTCCTCCAGCGTGCGCAGCACGTCATGGTAGGCGTCCGAGTCCAGGCTCGTCACGAGCCCCACGCGCAGGGGAAGCAGGGGGAAGGGCAGCGAGCTGTTCCGCTCGAGGAGTCCCTCTTCGGCAAGCCGTCGGCGAATCTCCTCTTGCCGCCGGGCTGCCTCTCCCAGCGTGTAGTCCAGGTCGAGATCCTCGATCACGAACTGGTACGAGCCCCACGGGACGTAGAGATCGACGCGCCCACGGACCCGGATTTGGATCTCGTCCTCGAGCTGAAAGGGACTCCCCGCCCTGGCGAGCCGGTCCTCGAGTTCTCGCAGCGTGCGCCCGAAAAGGACGGCCTTGAGCTTGGAGGATTCCTTTCCCCACGTATCCCGATCGACGAGTTCGAAGCCGACGAAGTTCTTGTGCCGGGCCTTGTTGAGCCCGGAGATCTCACCCACGAGCCACAGGGAGTTCGGAAATGCCCGCTGGATCGCTCCTTGAACCTTCTCGTTGAGCTGCGAGACGGTGAGGTCGGTCGTCGCGCCCACCTGCTTCGCTGGAGCGCTGGACTCGTGCTGCTTCGTATCGAAGGCAAGCTGACCGCCACCTTCACGGTACAGGCGCTGCGTGTTCTCGCAGAAGTCGAACCCCTCGGCGCGCAGCTGGTTCACCACCGCCACCACGTTCTTCTCGGGAACCGACCAGTATTTTTCGGTGCCGTTCCACTGGCGGGCGGGGAGCGTTTTGACGACGTCCACGAGCCTGCGATCGAAGGGAAAGCGGATCTGGAGTGCCCCAAGACCGTCGTTGATGACGCGCCGACTCATCAGGTCACTTTATCACCGGAGGCAGAGAGGGAAGGGTGGCGGTAGGGCATGAGAATCGAACTCACCAGGGACCGCTCTCACGGCCCCTCACCGGTTTTGAAGACCGGGCCGGCCACCAGATCCGGAGGCCCTACCACACCGTGGATTTAGTGCCGAGCCAGGGGGCTCCGTCAACGCCCCACCTTGCGGGTATTTTCCCTGGGCTTCATCATGCGGCCTCACGTCATGCTTCGCCCGACTGCCTGCTTGCCCCGTCCATCCGCCGCCATCCTGGGGCTCGCTCTTGCTGCACTTTGCCTCCTGGGAGCCCCGGTCCTCGCGGCTCCAGCGCAGCCCTTTCGGGTAGGTCCGGCCGCGGACTGGGTGAAGCCCTTGCCGCTCCCCGCCAAGCCCAGCACTGCTTCCGCGGCAGATGATGCGGCAGGCACCCTCTACCTCCTCACCGACGAGCAGGTCCGCGTCACCGGCAAGACGGTGGAGCGCTACCGCCACATGGCCCACCAGGTGCTCTCCACCGGCGGGGTGGAAGAGGCCTCCAACGTCAGCGTCGACTTCGATCCGACCTACGAGCGCCTCACCCTGCATGGCGTGTGGCGCATCCGCAACGGAGACCGCCAGGACGTCCTTCGCCCCGCTGAAGTGAAAGTCATCCAGCAGGAGACCGAGCTCCAACTCCAGCTCTACAACGGCACGCTGTCCGTGGTGTCCTTCCTGCGCGACGTGCGAGTCGGCGACACTATCGAGGTCGCCTACACCCTCGAGGGCGCCAACCCCGTCTTTGCCGGGCGCTTCGCGGACATGGTGGAAGCGGGCTTCAGCGTCCCCGTTGTCCACTGGAGCTATCGCCTCCTGTGGCCGGAGAAGCGCCCGCTCTTCATTCGGGAGCACGGCAAGGTGGAGGCCAGTCACACCGAGTTCCTCCGGCAGGGCGTGCGCGAGCTGACCTGGGAGCGCCAGAACACGGCTCCCATTGTCCGGGACGATCGGGTGCCGGCCTGGTACCCCGCGTACCCCTGGCTCCAGATCAGCGAATACGAGACCTGGGGCGAGGTGGCCCGCTGGGCCTCCACGCTCTTCCAGGTGCCCACCCGCTCCAAGGAGATGGAGGAGCAGGTCCAGCTCTTCGCCAAGGAGCCTACGCCCGAGAAGCGCTTCCTGGCCGCCCTGCGCTTCGTGCAGGACGAGGTGCGCTACCTGGGCATCGAGATGGGGCCCAACTCCCACCAGCCCCACCCACCTCACGAGGTCTTCGCCCGCCGCTTCGGGGACTGCAAAGACAAGTCCCTGCTGCTCGTCACCCTGCTTCAGGGGCTCGGCATCCAGGCCCGGCCCGCCCTGGTGAACACGTACCTCAAGCACGGCCTGGACTCGTGGCACCCCACCTGGCGGGCCTTCGACCATGCCATCGTGCGTGCCACCGTGGATGGCCGCGAGTACTGGGTCGACCCCACCAGCACTCTGGAGCGGGGCCCGCTGGCCGG
>DASVVJ010000018.1:0-1535 GCA_036389955.1 Myxococcaceae bacterium | reverse complement strand
CCGGGCAATCTCCGAGAAGGTTGTCCACATGGCCCGGTGCACCCGCGCGGCCGTGGCGGCGTAGAGGCACTCCTCCAGGGAAGAAGGCCGGTGGCGCACGGCGGCGGAGGCAAGCGAGAGTGCCTCGGCCAGCGCCACGCGGACCATGGCGGCCTTCGTCGTCCGGGAGCGGCGTACCCGGGGAAGGTGGCCCATGAGGCCCAGCGGCGCGCCCACCATCTCCGGCCACACGGCCAGGGCGGGGTAGCGCGGGCGCCCCGCGCCATCTCGCGCTCTCAGCCGATCAATCTGCCGGGCGAGGGCGCGGTGGCGCTCGGTGAAGGACTCCGGGGAGGCATAGTCCTCCAGGGAGACGCGGGACTGAACAGCGAACAGTTCGAAGTGCGTGCACGGAGGGGCGTCCACGCCGCGGAGGATGTCACCCGCCTCCGAAGGGGTCGAGCCCCCCCTGGCCCTGGCTACTTGATGAGGCCGATCTCCCGCAGCCGCTGCTGCAGGAAGGCATCAGCGGTGATGGGCGGCATGAGCGAGGCGATGCCGTCGGTGGCCGTGGTGGGCAGCGGCTGGAGCACGCACTTGGGATACGGGTGCACGAAGAAGGGCATCGAGTAGCGCGTGGTGTCCGCGTCGGTGCTCTTCGGGTTCACCACGCGGTGCGTCGTGGCGGGGATGACGTTGTTCGTCACCCGGCTGAGCATGTCGCCCGAGTCCACGACGATCTGCCCGCGCAGCGTGTCCACCGGAATCCACTCCCCATCCCGCGTGAGCAATTCCAGCCCCGACGCGGTGCCCTCGCACAGCAGGGTGATGAGGTTGATGTCCTCGTGCTCGGCGGCGCGCACGCCACCGGGGATGAAGCGCTCGTTCAGCGGCGGGTAGTGGATCAGCCGCAGAATGGAGTTGCCGTCCTGCGCCATGGCGCTGAAGGTGTCTCGCGCCACGCCAAAGTACTCCGCCAGCGACTGCAGCATCACCGCCGCGGCCCGGTCCAGCGCGGTGAACAGCGCCTGCGTGTTCGTCCGGAACGAGGGCACCTCCTGGGGCCACACGTTCGGGCCATACTGCGGTGAGAAGTGCGGGTGGGTGGAGGGCAGTTCACGCCCCACATGCCAGAACTCCTTGAGGTCTCCCACGGTGCGGTTCTTGGCGTGCTCCTGGCCGTAGCCGGTGTAGCCGCGCTGGCCCGCGCCCCCGGGCACGGTGTACTGGCGCTTCACGTCTTCGGGCAGGTGGAAGAAGTGCTCCACGTCCGTGTAGGTCCGGCGGATCAGGCTGTCATCGATGCCGTGGCCCTCGACCGACACGAAACCGAACTCCTTGAGGGCATCACCGAACACTTGGACGAAGCGGGCACGCTCCTGCGGGGTGCCCGTGCGATAATGGGAAAGGTTGACGAGCGGGATGCGACGAGCCGAGGGGGTCATGGGGTGGGCCTCTACCCATAGGCTCGGGAGGCTTCAACCAAACCGTCCGTGCATCATGCGGGCTTGTCCGCTAGCCTGGTGGGTAGGGGGACGCTCGCTTCGGAATACCTG
>DASVVJ010000017.1:0-6952 GCA_036389955.1 Myxococcaceae bacterium | reverse complement strand
CGCCTCGGCCCGGGCCCGCTCCAGCGCCGCCGTGTTGCGCTCCACCTCCGGAGCATCTCCCGCCGCGAAGCGCCGCGCCGAGGCCTCTTCCAGCGCCCGGGCCACCGTCAGCAACTCCTCCGCCAGCCGCGCGTGCGCCGTGAGCCGCTCCCACTCCACCGCCGCATTCGCCACCTCGCGCGCCACGCTCAGCTCCACCGCCCGCCGGCGCGCCCGGGCCGCCGCGAGCGCTGCCTCCGCCCGCTCCACCCTCAGGCCCCGCTGCCCCGCCACCTCCAGCGTCTGGCTCACGGCCACGGACAGCCGCCGCTCACCCAGCGCCAGGGTGGGCGCATCGGTGCCGTACTCCACCTCCACCGAGGGGTTCTCGCGCAGCCACCGCCCATCCGCCGACAGCGTGTCCTCCGCGCCCGTCTCCTCCGCACGCGCCGCGGCCACCTCGGGGCTCTTCGCCAGCGCCTCGGCCACCACGCGCTCGAGCGGCCAGGCCTCTGCCTCGGTAGCAGGGGCCGCCGAGAGGGCGAGCAACAGAGCGGTGGACACGGCGAGCATGCCCCGCTCCATCGCAAGCCGCGTACCACGCCCCATCCCTGTGATTCCGGGGACTTGAGCCCCTACCTGTCCTCGGAAGTGTGACCACTGAAGTCACACTGTGACCGGGGCGGTGTGACGGCCGACGCCGAGGGCTGAGCTCACTGCTTGTACTCGGGCACCACCTTCTCCTTCCGAGCAGTCAGCGACCTGGCCTTCTCCCGCTTCGCCAAGCCGAGCCACTCCGCGTCATAGGCCTGGAGCAGGCGCTCGAGGCCCTCGGCCCAGGTGCTGGCGGTGCCATCGCTGTAGCGCCGCAGCCACCACATCGTCGCCGAGCGCACGTGGTTGGGATCGTACCCGCCCCAGTTCTCGTCCGCGTTGCCGAGCACGTCGTGGTACGGGTCGAGCTCCGGGCCCAGCGCGTCCAGATTGCCCTTGGCGGCAGCCCCCAGGTAGCGCTTGCGCTCGACCTCCACCCACTTCGGGTTCGCGGAGAGCACGCGCCAGACCCCGTAGTACGTGCGGGCCAGCGTACGCACCGAGCGGTCATACACGGGCTGCGTCTCCTGGCGCAGCTTCGCGTCCTCCGCGCCGGGCACCAGCGCCTTCACCGCCCACTTCACGAAGGCCGGATCATACCGGCCGAAGTCCTTCGCGTTCTGAAGGTCGAGCTTGCCGCCCTTGTGCGGCCCCGAGCGGAACGGCTTCACCGGCGCCAGCGAGAGGAAGGTCTTCCACGAGATGACCGAGAGCCCGCGGCAGAAGAAGTTCCGCATCCCGCCCGCGTCCTGGTAGTCGAAGACGAGGTCCTCGCCGCAGCGGTTTCCCTCCATCTGGGGCAGCAGCCGCCAGGCCTCGTCGAGGGTCTTGGCACGCGCGGGCTCGGCACCTCCCGCGAGAGCGGCCCCCGAGCCAAGCGCGACGACAAGGAAGACGAAGGACACGGACACAGCGAATGAGCGCATGATTCCTCCTGCAGGAGCTCCACTCTGCCATGAACCGTGCCCCCTGGAGGACAAGGGGATGCTTGCCGCGCGCGCCGGTTGCACAGACCCACGACGAAAAATCACGAGCGTCGGAATGCGTTTCTAAATCGCCGCTAATCATTGCTCATCCCTGCCCCGTGGCAAGGCACTCAGGCGCCCAAGTCTCTGAATTCACTGGCGATTTCACATGACGCAGTGCACGGAAACTTTCCCCGGAGCCCTCGGACAATGAAGCCAAAGCAGCGCTCTCGGAGCCATCTCGAGAGCCTCTCATCCGGAGATCCCAATCATGCAGACCTCTTCTGTGAACACCAGCAATACCCAAGCAGTCGCGATGATGACGGCCGCCGCCGCGGCGCCCAATCCCAATGCGATCCTCTCCCGGTATCAGCCCACCGGAGCCTCCGCGGTCACCGCGCGCCAGGACGGGCTGTCGGCGGGCGTGGGCGCCTCGCAGAAGATGGCGCAGGCGGACCTGGCCCGGCTACAGAAGTACAAGGGCGCCTTCGAGGCCGCCGCCGCCAAGCACGGGCTGCCCCCTGCGCTGCTGGCCGCCATCGCCAGCCGCGAGTCCCGCGCGGGCGCGGCGCTCGACCGCAACGGCCGCGGTGACGGCGGCAACGGCTTCGGGCTGATGCAGATCGACTTCCGCTACCACAGCCCCCGCGGCGGCCCGTACAGCGCCGAGCACATTGATCAGGCGGCCGGCATCCTCAAGACCATGCTCAACCAGGTGAAGGCCAAGCACCCGAGCTGGCCGCCCGAGCAGCAGCTGCGCGGCGCGGTGGCCGCGTACAACTCGGGCGTGAGCAACGTGCAGACGATCGCCGGCATGGATCGCGGCACCACGGGCAACGACTACTCCAACGACGTGTGGGCGAGGGCGCAGGCCCTGGCGCCGAAGTTTGGCGGCACCACCGGCACCACCGGCCCCACCCCTCCGTCCACCCCTTCCACGGGCAGCGTGCTGAAGAAGGGCGCCAGCGGCCCCGAGGTGAAGCAGCTGCAGGAGCAGCTCAACAAGCTGGGCTACAGCGTGGGCACGGCGGACGGTGAGTTCGGCCCGAAGACGGAAGCGGCGGTGAAGAAGTTCCAGGCGGCCAAGGGCCTGGAGGCCGACGGCGTGGTGGGCCCGAAGACGCGCGAGGCGCTCCAGCAGGCCTCCTCGCGCAGCGTGGCGGCGCCGCAGGACGGCTTCCAGACGGGCGCGGCCCGGGCCAGCTGGACCCCGGCTCCCTCGCTCGAGGAGGTGAAGAAGAACGGCAAGCTGCTCAAGGAGGGCATGCAGGGCCCCGCCGTGCAGCACCTGCAGCAGTTGCTGGGCATCTCGGCGGACGGCAAGTTCGGCCCGGCCACGAAGAAGGCCGTGGCGGACTACCAGAAGGCCTCGGGCCTCAACCCGGGCCAGGGCAACGAGGGCGTGGTGGGCAAGACGACCCTCGAGCACCTGGAGAAGAGCGGCGGCACCGCCGGCGTGGACGGCATCTCCGCCAAGGGCCGCCAGCAGATGCAGGCGCTGCTGGACATCGCCCAGCGCAACAGCTCCGGCAAGCGGCCGGACGGCAAGTGCCTGTGGCACGTGAACAACTGGCTGGACAAGACGGCCTACGCGCAGATTGGCAACGGCAAGTCGCCGCGCTTCCCGCTGGCGCGCAACTACGGCGACTGGCTCAACAAGAACCACCAGGAGCTGGGGCTCAAGAAGCTCAACCTGGACAACCCCTACAAGGCTCCCCCGGGCGCCATCGTCGTGGTGCGGCCGGGCACCCCGGGCACCCGCCATCCCACCGCCGGTGACATCGTCGTGGTGGGCAAGAACGGCCACTTCTACAACGGCGGCGAGATGGGCTACGGCGGCTCGCACAACTTCCCGCCCGGCAACAAGCACGTCATCGGCATCTTCGTTCCGAACTGAGCCCAGGCCTGAGCCCCGGGAGCACTCGGCCCAGGCCGGGTGCTCCCAGACACGGGGGCTACCCCGCCATCCCCACCACCAGCCGGCTGATGGCGTAGACGAGCACCGCCATCAGCGCCGAGGCGGGGATGGTGAACACCCACGCCCAGAGGATGCGGCCGGCCACCCCCCACTTCACCGCGCGCCACCCCTTGGTGCTGCCCACGCCCACGATGGCACCGGTGATGGTGTGCGTGGTGGACACGGGAATGCCCCAGATCTTCGCCAGCGCGATGATGGTGACACCGCCGCCCGTCTCCGCACAGAAGCCGCCGATGGGCGCCAGCTTCGTCAGGCTGTGCCCCATCGTCCGCACGATGCGCCAGCCGCCAAAGAACGTCCCCACCGCGATGGCCGCGTGGCAGGAGATGATGATCCACCAGTCGATGTGGAACTCGCGGTCCTTCCAGATGGTGCCGAAGAGCACCACCGCGATGATGCCCATGACCTTCTGGGCGTCGTTGGTGCCATGGCTGTAGGAGAAGATCGCCGACGACACCAGCTGCAGCCGCCGGAACCACGAGTCCACCTTGAGCGGCGTCTGCTTGCGCACCGTCCAGGCGCTCGCCACCATCAGCAGCGAACCGAACACCATGCCGATGAGCGGCGCCAGCACGATGAAGCCGGCGATCTTCGCGATGCCCGAGCCCACCAGCCCCGCCATGCCGAGCACCGGCAGCGTCGCGCCGATCATCCCGCCCGCCAGCGCGTGAGACGAGGAGGAGGGCAGGCCCCACCACCACGTCAGCAGGTTCCAGATGATGGCCCCCATCAGCGCCGAGAAGATGACCAGCAGCACCGCGGTGGAGCCCTGGGCCCGCAGCATCTCGAAGTCGATGATGCCCTTGCCCATCGTGTTGGCCACCTTCAGGTTGCCGCCGAAGGCCGCGATGAAGTTGAAGAAGGCCGCCCAGGCCACCGCCAGGTTCGGAGACAGCACCCGCGTGGACACCACCGTGGCGATGGAGTTGGCCGCGTCGTGGAACCCGTTGATGAAGTCGAAGATCAGCGCGACCGCGACAATGACGATGACAGCCGTGAGCAGCATCTCAGGAGTGCTCCAGGACCACGCCCTCGATGACGTTGGCCACGTCGTTGCACTTGTCGGTCGCCGTCTCGATGAGGTCGTAGATCTCCTTCCACTTGATGATCGTCAGCGTGTCCGCGCCGCTCTTGAACAGCCGCCCCATGCCCGAGCGCAGCGCCTCGTCCGCCTGGCTCTCCAGCTTCTTGATCTCCTTGCACCCGGCCAGAATCTGATCCGGCCGTTTGATCAGCCGCAGCGCGGAGACCACCTCGCGCACCTTCTCGGTGCACAGCACCAGCACCCGCGCCAGCTCGGTGGCGTCCGGCAGGCTGGAGGCGATCTCGTAGTAGTGCAGCCGCGCGGCCGCCGCGTTGGTCAGGTCCAGCACATCGTCGATGCGTGACAGCAGCGAGTGGATCTGCGTGCGGTCGAACGGGGTGATGAACTGCTTGTGCAGCCGGTTGAAGGCCGCGTGCGTCACCTCGTCGCCCTTGTGCTCGATCTCCTTGAGCGCCTGCACCCGGGCGGCCACGTCCCGGTAGTCACTCAGCAGGGCGTGCAGCATCCGGGCTCCTTCCACGGTCACGGCGCACTGGGCGTCGAAGTCGTCGAAGAACTCATCGGACTTGGGCATCAACTTCTCGAGCATCGGGCCTCCGGGGCACCCGCGACACGGGCACCAGCGACAAGAGGGCGCCACGTACCCGTGACGCCCTCGTTACGGAGGCGTGACCTACCCCACCTGGCGAGAATCTCCAGTGATCAAATGAGGGGGTCCGCGATTTCAGACAGGCTGAAACCGGGAAACGGCCCGTCCTTCTCCAGGCGATGCCGCCGCCAAAGCTCAGTCATTCCGGCCTTTTGAAGTCTTCGGATCGCACCCCGTAGCGCTTGAGGAGCCGGTGGAGGCTTTCGCGTTCCATGCCGGCGCGTTCGGCGGCGTGCGTCACATTTCCGCCGAATTCCTGCATCAGCGCGGTGAGGTAATCGCGGGAGACGGCGTCCCGGGCACTGTCCACCGCCTCGCGGTAGGGCATGGTGGCAAGGCTCTCGGCGGGCAGGGAGCCACTGCCCGGAGCCCGCCCGAGTTCCGGGGGCAGATCCTCGAGCTGAATGCGGGGGCCCTGTGTCACCGCCGCGGCCCGGGCCACCGCGTTCTCCAACTGGCGCACGTTGCCGGGCCAGGCGAAGCCGGTGAGGGCCCGCAGGGCCTCGGGGGTGAAGCCCTCGAGCGGCCGGCCCGCGCGCGACAGGAAGTGCATGGCCAGCAGGGCGATGTCCTCGCGCCGCTCGCGCAGGGCGGGCATGCGCACGGTGAAAACGTTCAGCCGGTAGAAGAGGTCCTCGCGGAAGCGGCCGGCGGCGACTTCGGCCTGCAGGTCGCGGTGGGTGGCCGCCACCACGCGCGCGTCCACCTTCACCGGGGTGGTGGTGCCCACGCGCCGCACCTCCTTCTCCTGCAGCGCGCGGTTGAGCTTCACCTGCACCGCCAGCGGCAGATCGCCGATCTCATCCAGGAAGAGCGTGCCGCCGCTGGCCTCCTCGAAGAGCCCCACCTTGGCCGCCGTGGCTCCCGTGAAGGCGCCCTTGGCGTGGCCGAACAGCTCACTCTCCACCAGCTCCGCCGGGAGCGCTCCGCAGTTCACCGCCACGAAGGGGCCGCTCTTCCGCGTGCTCTCGGCGTGGACGGCCCGCGCCGCCAGCTCCTTGCCCGTGCCCGTCTCCCCCGTCAGCAGCATGGTGAAGTCCCGGGCCGCGCCCTGCGACAGCAGCGCGTAGGCCTGGCGCATCGCGGGGCTGGTGCCCAGCAGGCCGTGGAAGTCCGGTGCCGCCGCCAGCCGCTCCTTCAACCCTTCCGCCTCGCGCCGCTGCCGCCGCCGCTCCAGCGCCCGCGCGACGACGAGCGCCACCTCGTCGGGGTCAAACGGCTTGGCCAGGTAGTCGTAGGCGCCCTCGCGCATGGCCTCCACCGCCTTGGGCACGCTGGCGTAGGCGGTGATGAGCACCACCTCCGTGGCCGGGGCGCGCCGCTTCACCTCGCGCAGCACCGCGAAGCCGTCCGCCCCGGGCATCTGAATGTCCGTCACCACCACGTCGAACTCGCGCGAGGCCAGCAGTGACAGCGCCCGCTCCCCGTCCGCCGCCGTCGTCACCGTGTAGGCGTCTCCGAGGATGCGCGAGAACAGCTTGAGCATGTTCTCCTTGTCGTCCACCACCAGGACGGTGGGCCGGGATGACTGGCTCATGCGCCCTCCTTGGCGGGCGGAAGGTGCAGCGTGAAGCGGGCTCCACCCAGCGGACCGGTGTCCGCCTCGATGTGGCCACCGTGCGCGTGGGCAATGGCCTGGCTCACCGCGAGCCCCAGCCCCGTCCCCGCCGTCTTGGTGGTGAAGAAAGGCTCGAACAGGCGCGGCCGGTCCTCGGGTTTGACGCCGGGCCCCGAGTCCGACA
>DASVVJ010000016.1:0-9872 GCA_036389955.1 Myxococcaceae bacterium | reverse complement strand
CTGCACCGTGGGCGCGTACGGGCGCTCGAGGTGATGGAAGAGCGCGGCCAGCATCCCTGAAGGGGGATGACTCGCCGGCCCGGAGTGGAGCGCTGACAGCTCCACTCCAGGCAGCCCCCACGACGTCAGGGTGACGGCTGGGGAATGTTCTCCAGGCACTGCAGGTAACGGGCCCGGCAGGCCGGCTCGTCCCGTGTCCTCTGCACACAGCTCATGTACTCCACCTTGCACTGCTCCTCGGGAGAGGGCGAGGGAGGAGGCGGCGGAGGCGGCGGCGGCTGGGGGATGTTCGCCAGGCACTGCTCGAGGCGCGCCCGGCAGAGCGTCTCGTCTCCGGTCTTCTCCAGGCAGAACCGGTAGTCGAGGTGGCACTGCTGCTCGGGCGTGGGCGGAGGCGGCGGCGGAGGCGGCGGCGGATGGGGAATGTTCGCCAGGCACTGCTCGAAGCGTGCGCGGCACGCCAGCTCGTCCCCAGTCCTCTTCACACAGTCCATGTACTCCAGCTTGCAGAGCTCCTCAGGGCTGGGCGGAGGCGGAGGCGGCGGAGGGGGAGGCGGCTGCGCCAGACAGATCTTCAGCCGTGCGAAGCAGGCATCGAGGTCACCCGTGGCGTCGTAGCAGAAGCGGAACGCCATGAAGCACTGATCCTCGTGCGAAGGAGGCGGCGGGGGCGGCGGAGGCGGCGGCAGGTTGCCCATGCAGGCCTCGAGCCGCTTGCGGCAGGCCGCCTCATCCCCGGTCGTGTCCAGGCAGCGGTAGTACTCGATTTTGCACTGCTCCGGAGAAGGCCCGGGCTCGGGCATGGGCTCAGGCTCGGGAGCCGGAGGAGGCACGTTCGCCATGCACTCGCTGAACAGCGTGCGACACACCGCCTCCCCCACGCCCTTGCTGAGACAGTCCTGGTACTGCTCCTTGCACTGAGCCTCCGTCGGCCCCGCGCCATCCGCGCCGCCACAGGCGCCTTCCCTGCCATCGTCCGCGCACCCGACGACGTCACTGGTCCTGTCGCCGGTCTCCAGTTGCTCCTCGCCTGGCGCCACGGCCCCGCATGCGGCGGTGACCAGGGCCAGGCACGCCACCAGGGCGTACCCGCGGTTCCTCGTTTCCAGCATGACCTTCTCCTCCTCGATGCGCCCGCTTATCGGGACGCAAGACAGCGCTGCATCACTGCACCAGCACACACACCCCACCCTCACAGTCCGTCGTGCACAACCAGGCTCCACTGGCGGTGTCACAGCGGCAATAGGAAGGCGTGCACCCTCGCACCACGCAGGTGAACCCCGTGGGGCACCCCACCGTCATGCACCCCGTGGGTGAGGGCAGCGCACAGCCCGGTGGGCCACAGAAGTTGCCCTCGCAGCAGCGCGCGTCCCCCGGCTTGCAGCCCGCGGGGCAGGACACGCCCCCGTAGCACACGAAGCCCGCGGGGCATTCCGTATCCTGGTGGCACTGGCTGGGCGGAACGCAGTCACAGGTGTAGCAGCCGTTGCGCAGGCTCGGCTTCCACCCTCGGGGACAGTTGTCGAAGCACCCCTCTGGCGGCTGCGGACAGGGCGTACACTTGCTCTCGGTGCACCACTCGCGCCCGAAGAGGCACTGGCTGTCATCGGCGCAGGGCCCCGGGCAGTCCCGCAGACAGGACTCCTGAATGTCGAGCACCCCCAGGGCACACTCCACCACGCGCGAGCAGCAGCCATCGTCCGAGCGGGTGACACAGCCCCTGAAGCCGCTGCACGGCTCGCCCTGGCGGCCCGCCTTCAGGGCCTCGGCGCAGTCCGTCCACCCCTTGCCCGCGTCCGCGGTGGTGAGGACTTCGATCGACTCGGTGCAGGCGCTGTGCAGGGTCATCGTCACGAGAAGCACGAGAAGGTGGCGAGCCAGAGACACCCGGATAAGAGCCCCGGGCTTCGGAAAACGGCTCACGGGCCTTTCTCCGGACCAGCTAGAGTTCACGCGCATGGGGGGATTTCCACAGTCATTCCCGGCGTTTGCCATGCGTCCGTCCCGCCATGGGACACGGGCCGGGGGCAGCGTGCGCCGGATTTTGAGCCGATTTGCCGGGCTCGGGGCTCCTGTCTAGGTCCCATGGCTCCCCCGGCGCTCCTGCCCAACCCTCCGCGTCCGCCCGACGGCTCCGTCGTGGTGCGCGCGTCCACCAGCGCTGACGCGCTCGGTGACGCGGAGCTGGTGCGGCGCGCGGTGAGCGGAGACTCGTGGGCCGAGGAGTTCCTCTACCGCCGCTACGTGCGTGACATCTGGAACATGGTGCTGCGCATGGTGCGCTGCGCGGCGGACGCGGAGGACGTGGTGCAGGACACGTTCGCCACGGCCTTCCGCGAGCTGCCACGGCTACGGGACGCGGGAGCCCTGCGGAGCTGGCTGCTGCGAATCGCCGTCCGCCACGTGCACCGCCGGCTCCGGCGCCGGCGGCTGCGCCAGTTGCTGGGCCTGGAGCGGGAGGACGCGGACGAAGTCTCCCTGGAGTCCATCGCGGCGGAGGGCGTGGGCGCAGAAGCCCGGGCGGAGTTGATGATGATCGATCGGATCCTGGCGCGGGTGCCCTCTGAGCAGCGCATCGCCTGGGCGCTGCGGCATGTGGAGGGCGAGTCCCTCGAAGATGTGGCGCGCGCATGTGACTGCTCGCTCGCCACCGTGAAGCGGCGCATCGCGGCGGTGGATGAGCGGCTCCGGTCACATGTGCAGGCCAGAGAGGTGAGCCATGACTGAGCCTCGAGCGCCCTGGAAGGAGCTGCTGCGCGACCCGGTCAGCGAGCACGACATTCAGAAGGCCTGGCGAGGGATCCAGGCAAGTCGCGCTCAGGGTTCCACCCGCTCCTCGCGTTGGACGGTGGGGTGGATTGCCGCGGGAGCGCTCGCGGCCTGCCTCGCCTTCATGCTCGTGTGGGCCACGCCGGGCGCCAGCTCCGAGCCACGGGAGCTGCGCACCGAGTCGGGAGAGCCGCTGGAGGTGCTCGCGGCGGCGGAGACGGAAGCCCGGGCTGTGCAGCTCTCGGATGGCTCGCGCATCACGCTCGAACCCGGCGCGGAAGCAGAGGTGCTGGAGAACACGGACCGCTCCTTCGTGACGAAGCTGCGCAAAGGCAAGACGCGCTTCGAGGTCCGCCCGGGAGGCCCACGGCGCTGGTCGGTGGAATGTAGCCTGGCCACGATTGAAGTGGTGGGCACGGCCTTCACGGTGCATCGGACCGAACGTCAGGTGCGGGTGGACGTGCACAAGGGCATCGTCCTCGTGCGCGGCGAGCGGGTTCCCGAGCGGGTCCAGCGCCTCACCGCCGGGCAGCACCTGGAGCTCACGGAAGCGGCCCCGCAGGCGGCTGCTCCCAGCCCGGAACCCGCTCCGGAGCCGGAGCCCGCGGCTCCAGCCGTACAGCAGCCCGTTGCTCCTCCGCCTCCGGCCGCGCCACCGCCAGCGCAGCCGGAAAGCTGGCGCGCCGCCGCGGCCAAGGGGGACCATGCCTCGGCGTACGCCCGGCTGGGAGACAGGGGACTGGAGCGAGAGGCGCGGCGGGCCCGTGACATCGACACGCTGCTGATGCTGGCCGACGTGGCCCGGCAGTCGGGACACCCCCAACAGGCCGCGCAGATGCTGGAGCAGGCCATGCGCGAGCATCCACGGGACTCGCGCGCCGGGCTGGCCGCATTCACGCTCGGCCGGTTGGAGCTGGAAACACTCGGCCGGCCTGCTCGCGCGGCCGAGGCCTTTCAGCGTGTGATTGCGCTGGGGGAGCCGCGCAGCCTCCAGGAGGATGCGCACGCGCGGCTCGTCCAGGCCCATTCCCGGGCGGGAGCTTGGGAGCAGGCCCGCGAGGCCGCCACCCGCTACGAACAGCTCTACCCCCAGGGCTACCGCCTCCAGGACGTACGCCGATGGGCCGTCGGCCCCTGATGGGCGGGAGCCCTGTCTCCGGAAGCTACAGGCGGCTGATGGGCGTCGTCGTCCTGTTGGGCGCCGTGTCCGTGCGCGCGGAGGCTCCGGAGGCCTCGGCTCCGCCCCGAAGCCTTCCCGCCTGGGTTCGCCTGCTCCTGCCGGAGTGCCCTGCCCCACCGGTATCCGCCCCAGCGCTGATCGAGGTTCTCCGTACCGAGCTGCGGGACGATGGCGTGCTGCGTGTCGACAGCGGCCGCGTCGCCTCGGGCCCTGAGGGCGGCCCCCAGGCCTACCTGCGGCTCACCCTTCCCTGTGAGCCCGCCGCTCCCACGGCCACGCTGCGAGTCGAAGACGCCACCTCCCTCAAGGCTGTCGAGCGCACGATGGACTTTGCGGATCTACCTCCCTCGGCACGGCCCCGGGCCATCGCGCTGGGACTCGCGGAGCTGCTGCGCGCCGCGTGGCCGTGGCTGGTCATGCTCGAGCCACCTCTGGTGTCCGTGCCACCAGGAGGCGACGTGCTGGCGGAGCCGCCCTTGCCCGGAGACTCCTCCCCAGCCACCTCCCCCGCGCCGCCCGGCTCGCACGAACCCTCGGGTGAAGCGCCGCCGGATCCCATGAAGCTGCTCGCGAGCATGTCCCCCGTGGCACTCCCGGAGCCCCCAGGGCCGGAGCGTGACGGGCACTCCCCCGCCCTGCACTTCAGCGGCAAGACGCTGCGATTCTTCGACCTTGGCAATCTGGCCTGGGGTGGCCAGGTGCAGGGCGAATACGGCCGCTGGGCCCTGGGCGCGCAGCTCCTCGCCGGCTCGGCCTCCACCTCTCAGGGAAAAGTGGCCCTGCGGCTGGTCACGGGCACGCTGGGCCTCACCGCGTTGGAACTCTCGTCGGAACGCTTCGAGCTCCGAAGCGGCCTGCGCCTCACGGCGGGCCGGGCCTCGGTGAACGGAACTCCGCGCGGCACTCAGAACTCGGGCGCACAGGGAGCCGCGCCCTACTTCGGCGCCACGCTCTCGGCGGGGACCCGCTGGTGGTTCTCCAGAGCATGGGCCTGCTCCGTGGAAGCCGAGGCCGGCTATGCGTCGGGGCTCATCGCGACCGTGAACGGCCGCGAGACAGCGTCCCTCGCGGGATGGCTCGGGGGACTCTCGCTGGGCGTGAGCTTCTCGCCCTGAGCCAGCGCACCCGGGGCCAGGCCTCAGGCGCGCAGCTTGAGCCGCTCGCGTGCCGCCAGCCAGGCCGCGGGAATCGACTCATGCCCTGCGCTGAGCACGACGATGCCACCCACGATGGCGCAGGTGGTGTCCCGGTCCCCCATCCCCGACACCGTGGACCACAGCGCTTCCTCGTAGCTGTCCAGGTGCCGGGCCGCGCACCAGACCGAGAACGGCACCGTGTCCTCCGAGATGACCCGCGAGCCGCTGCCCAGCTCCTTCGCGGCGGCCACGGGCGAAGTCTCGAGCGGCAGCGCTCGCGCCTTCTCCAGGCCTCTACGCGTCGCTCCCGGTGGCGTGTGGTCCACCACCACGTCAAAGAGCCGCGAGGCAGGCGCACGTGCCCGCGGCCACTCGCATGCCCAGGCCGCGGCAACCGCGATGGCGATGGCGCCCGCCTGTCCATCCGGATGAAAGTGCGTCACCTCCGCCGAGGCGCGGGCCTCTGCGGCCACCCGCCCCAGGTCCCCCGCGAAGTAGGCGCCCAGGGGTGCCACCCGCATCGCTCCGCCGTTGCCCATCGAGCCGTCGCCCCCGAACACCTGCGAGGAGACCCTGCGCCAGGGGGCGCCCTGATGAATCTCCGCGAGAATCTCGTGCGCCGTGCCGCCGTAGCCCCGAGCGGGGTTGTCCCGGTAACGCCTGCCGAACACTCTGGCCAGCGCGTCTTGATCCATGCGCCCATGCTCCTCGAGCACCTGGACGATGCCGAGCGCCATCTCCGTGTCATCCGTGTAACCCCAGGGCGCAGCCGCCGTCTCGCGCCGTTCCACCATCCGGGTGGCGATCCCCGGGGGCTGGAAGAACCGCTCGCCGAACGCATCTCCCACGGACAGGCCGTCGAGTGACTGCAGGGCACGCGCCAGGCGCACGGAGTGATCAGCCGGCTTCGAGTTCGTCATGCCGCACTCTCTAACGCCCTGCCTACTAAGTGTCAATTTAACACTATGCTTCATACGTACGGGTCAGCGCCGACTCTGATCTTTGGTGTACCTGCCTGCCCACACCTGAGCGGCCGAGGGGACTGGCCTTCCGGGCCGATTAACGCTCCGTCACGAAAGCGTTATCCTGTTCATCAGCAGACACCGTGGTGAAGCCGAGCCACCCAGGGGGAAGTCCGGATGCAGCCCAAGAAAGTCCTCGTGGTGGATGACTCCAGCACCATCCGCGCCGCGGTGAAGTGGATTCTCAGCACGTTGGACATCCACGTGCTGCTGGCGGAGGACGGACAGCAAGGTGTGGACACGGCGACTCGCGAGCTGCCCGAGCTGATCCTCATGGACGTGGAGATGCCGCGCCTGGACGGCTTCACCGCGTGCCGCCAGCTGCGCGGCCAGGACTCGACGCGCCACATTCCCATCATCCTCATCACCAGCAAGGGCGAGCAGGTGGACGTGGCGCGCGGCTACGAGAGCGGCTGCACGCTCTACCTCACCAAGCCCTTCGATGCCGAGCGCCTCAAAGGCGTGGTGAAGCGGTTCCTGTCTCGCAGCGCCGCGGTCCCACGCGAGGCCCCCCAGGGGCCAGCGTAACGACACCGGCCTGCTCGCCACGGACGTCTCGGAGGCCGCACTGGCCTGGGCCCAGGCGGGGCGCTACCCGCAGCACGAGATCAACCGGGGGCTGCCTGCCTGCCTGCTCTTGAACTGGGATGTGCCCACCCGGCAGCGGGTGCTGTCCCGCGTCAGGCCGAGGCTGGCGGGTGACGGGGACCTGGTGCTGTGTGGAGCAGAGACCACGGCGGGTCTGGACGCGGGGCTGGAGCGGATCCACATCCAGAACTCGAGCTGGTACCGCCCGCAGGGCGTGCCGCAGCGCGACAACGCCTGGGCTGATACTGTGCGCCGCCATGCGCATCGCCCCCTCTCCGGTGCCCTCGTCACCGAACGCCGAACTGTCCGAGAAGGCCCGTACCCTCGTCACCCGCCTGCGTGACAACCTGGAGAAGGCGATCCGCGGCAAGCGCGAGGCGCTGGAACTGGTGTTGTGCAGCGTCGCCGCGGGCGGTCACGTGCTGCTGGAGGACGTGCCCGGCACCGGGAAAACGACGCTGGCCAAAGCGCTGGCGCTGAGCATTGGCGGCACGTTCAAGCGCGTCCAGTTCACTCCGGACCTGCTGCCCACGGACATCATCGGCACCTCGCTCTTCAACCCGCAGGATGGCAGCTTCCGGTTCAAGGCGGGCCCCATCTTCGCCAACGTGCTGATCGCCGACGAGATCAACCGCGCCTCGCCCCGCACCCAGTCGGCGCTGCTCGAGGGCTTGAGCGAGCAGCAGGTGACGGTGGACGGAGACACCCGGCCCCTGCCCTCTCCGTTCCTCTGTATCGCCACGCAGAACCCGGTGGAGTTCCACGGCACCTACCCGCTGCCAGAGGCTTCGCTGGACCGCTTCGCCGCCCAGCTTTCGCTGGGTTACCCGCCCGAGGCCGAGGAGCGTGCGCTGCTCATCGAGCGCAAGGGCCCGCCGCCCGTGTCGGAGCTGTCGCCGGTGTGCACCCTGGAAGAGGTGGTGACGCTGCAGCGCGCGGTGGAGGAGGTGCGGATGGAGGAGTCCGTGGCGGACTACCTGCTGCGCGTCATCCACGCCACGCGCTCGCACGCCAGCGTGCGCCTGGGTGTGTCCACCCGAGGCGCGCTGATCTACGCGCGCATGGCCCGGGCGCGGGCGCTGGCCAACGGCCGGGACTTCGTGCTGCCCGAGGATCTCAAGTCGCTGGCGGTGCCCGTGCTCACCCACCGGCTGGTGCTGGACACGCGCGCCCGCTACGCGGGCACCGACAAGCAGTCGCTCACCCGGGACATCGTCGCCACCGTCCCGCTGCCCCGCTAGGCCCCGCCCATGGCTCGCCGCCGCCGCTGGTCCTTCTTCATGCCGCCGGAGGAGCACCGCTTCATCCGGTTTCTGAGCGATCGCTACCGCGCCCTGCTCACGCCGCTGGGGCAGGCCATGCTGTGGGCCACCGGCTCCGCGGCGTTGATGATGCTGTGGGGGCTGCTGCCGGCGATCGCCTTCTTCGCCTTCTGCGCCGCGACACTGGTGGGAGGCGTGGTGGCGGGGCTGCCGTTCCGGCCCCAGCTCCAGCTCACCCGGCGCCTGCCGCCCCCCGTATCCGCGGGAGACACCCTGCTCTACCAGGTGGTGGTGGAGAACCGGGGCAAGCGGGCCGCGCGCAAGGTGGTGCTGGAAGAGCGCAACCTGCCGCCGGAGCTGAAGCTGGCCGGTGAGGCTCCGGTGCTGGAGGTGCTGGAGCCCGGAGCGCGGGCGGAGGTGAGCCTGGCGCTGACGTGCTCCACCCGCGGGGCCTATGAGCTGCCGTGGCTGCAGGCCTCCAGCTTCTTTCCCTCGGCCCTGGTGAAGTGGCCGCGCCGCGCACCGGGCAAGGATCGGCTCCTGGTCTACCCACGCTTCACCCCGCTGGAGCGCTTCGACGTTCCGCATGGACGCAACTACCAGCCGGGCGGCATCCCCATCGCCTCGAGCGTGGGCGAGTCCACCGAGCTGGCCGGCACCCGCGAGTGGCGCGAGGGAGACCGGCTGCGGGACATCCACTGGCCCTCGCTGGCCAGAACGGGCCGGCTCGTCGTGAAGGAGTACCAGGAGGAGTACTTCGTCCGGCTGGCCATGGTGCTGGACGTGGAGACCCGCGAGCAACACGACGAAGCGCTCTTCGAGCGCAGCCTCTCGCTGGCGGCGGGCATCGCGGACGTGCTCGCGCGCCAGGAGTACATCATCGACATCTTCGCCGCGGGCTCGCAGGTGTTTCACTTCCGGGCCGGGCGCGCGCTGGCGCACTTCGAGCACATCCTGGAGATCCTCGCCTGCCTGGAGACGGAGGACCGGCTGGACGTGGGCGCGCTGGAGGCCGTGCTGCTGCCGGAGGCCCAGCGGCTCTCGGCCGTCATCCTGGTGATGATGGACTGGGACGAGCCCCGGGCGGAGTTGATTCGCAAGCTGAAGGCGTACGGCGTCGCCGTGCGGGTGCTGTCCGTGCGCAAGGACCGGCGGCCCGAGGGGCTGGCGCCCGAAGAGGTGGTGGAGCTGCCATGAGCCAGGCCCCTGTCTCCCGAGGCGCGCGGCTGGTGGAGCTGCTGCCGGTGCTCGGCGCGCTGGTGATGCACGCGCTGTCCCACGACCGTTGGTGGATGTGCGTGCCCGCCGCGCTGCTGCTGCTCGGGGCGGTGCTGCTCGGCAAGCAACCGGGCTACTCGGCGCGGCTGCTGCTGATCGCGGCGGTGGCCGGAGGTGGCGTGGGCTTCGTGCTGACGGGGATGTGGCCGGTGCCTGGCCCCATTCCACCCGTCGTGATGGGGCCCCTGTGTGGAGCCCTGGTAGGCCTGAGCACCCTCACCGCCCTCTGCGGGCGCCAGCACTACGCCCTCATCTATGCGCTGCTACTCGCGTCGCTCAGCGCCGCAGTGCGTGGATCCACGGGGGTTTACGTGGGCATGGCCCTCATCGCCGCATGCCTGCTGGCGGTGGCGTTCGCGCGGGGGCGCATGGGCCAATCCGGGCTGGCGGGTGTGATGGGCTTTGGTGCCTTCATGCTGGTGATGGTGGGCATTTCCTTCGGCCTGTGGCGCTTTGTGCGCGCGAGTGAGGGTGTACTGACCAATGCCCTCTTCCGGCTGATTCAAGACGCACCCAGGCCTACAGGACTGGCTTTGCAATCCGAAATTACCCTGGAGCGGCAGGGCCGAATGCCAGACACGGAGCGGCTCCTGATGGAGGTGAGAGGTTACAAGCCTGAAAAATTCCGCACCGTTGT
>DASVVJ010000015.1:0-7841 GCA_036389955.1 Myxococcaceae bacterium | reverse complement strand
GGGATCGCGGTCTGGGTGAACGGCACCCTGGTCTTCTCCCGCAACATGGGCAATGGGACGGCCTACGGCGCGTTCGCCAGCGCGTCCGCGGAGAACACGGTGGCTGATGTCCCGCTCGCTCTGACTCCCAACCCGTTCGTGCAGGGAGACAACGTGGTGACCGTCATGGTCAAGCAGTCCAGCGCGAGCTCGAGTGATGTCTCGTTCGATCTCGCGCTGACCCTGACAGTGCGCAGATAGCCTTAGATGGAGAAGTCGCCCACGAAGACGTTGGCCGTGCGCACGTCGGCGTGGACCGAGTCTCCCTCCATTACTCCCAGTGCCTCGAACTCACCGCGTGGCACCTCGACGGCCACCGTGTCTCCCGAGGGCAGCTTGAGCAGCACCTTCACGTAGCCGCCCACGGACTTCAGCCGCTCCACTCGCACCGGGGAGTGGCCGTTGACGCCGTGGCCGTTGACCACCTTGGCCAGCTTGATGTCATGGGGCCGGACGAACGCGCGGACGGACTCGCCCTCCTTGGCGCTCTGGGGGGCTTTCACGATGAGCGTGCCCAGCTCGGCGCGGCCCTCGCGCACCTGGCCCTTGAGCACCGTGGTGCCGCCGACGAACGAGGCCACGAACGGGTTGGACGGCCGGTCATAAATGTCCGCCGGCGGCCCCGCTTGCGCCACCCGGCCCTCGGACATGATGACCACGTGCTGGGAGATCTCCAGCGCCTCCTCCTGGTCGTGCGTCACCAGCAGCGTCGTCACGCCCGTGCGCGTGTGCAGCTCATGCAGCCACTCGCGCAGCTCCACCCGCACCCGCGTGTCCAGCGCGCCGAAGGGCTCGTCCAGCAGCAGCAGCCGGGGCTTGATGGCCAGCGCCCGGGCGAACGCCACGCGCTGCCGCTGGCCTCCCGAGAGCTGCCCGGGCAGGCGGTGGCCCAGCTCCTCGAGCTGCACCAGCCGCAGCATCTCGTCCACCCGGGCCGCCACCTCGGCCTTGGACTGGCGGCGCACGTTCAGCCCAAAGGCGATGTTCTCGCGCACCGTCATGTGCTTGAAGAGTGCGTAGCTCTGGAACACCACGCCGATGCCGCGCTTCTGTACCGGCAGGTCCGTGCAGTCCGTGCCGTCGATGTGCACCGTGCCCGCGTCCGGCGTTTCCAGCCCGGCGATGAGCCGCAGGATGGTGGACTTGCCCGCGCCCGAGGGGCCCAGCAGGGTGGTGATGGCTCCCGCCGGAGCCTCGAAGGACACATCCTCCACGGCGGGAGAGCCCGCCGCGGTGAAGCGCTTGGTCAGCTGCTTGATGACGACGCTCATGATGCCTGCGCCCTCCATTCCACGTACTTCTTGATGGCCAGGGTGATGAGGGCCAGCACCGTCAGCAGCGAGGCGACGGCGAAGGCACCGACGAAGTCGTACTCGTTGTAGAGAATCTCCGCGTGCAGCGGCAGCGTGGTCGTCACCCCGCGCACGTGGCCGGAGACCACCGACACGGCGCCGAACTCGCCCATCGCCCGCGCGTTGCAGAGGATGACGCCGTAGATGACGCCCCATTTCACCTTGGGCAGGGTGATCTGAATGAAGGTCCGCCAGCCGCTCGCACCCAGGGTGAGCGCGGCCTCTTCCTCGTCGCTGCCCTGGGACTGCATGAGCGGCAGCACCTCTCGCGCCACGAAGGGGAACGTCACGAAGAGCGTGGCCAGCACGATGCCTGGCACCGCGAAGATGACCTGGATGTCCCGGTCCGCCAGCCATGGCCCCAGCCACCCCTGCCGGCCGAACATCAGCACGAAGATCAAGCCCGCGATGACGGGCGACACGCTGAAGGGCAGATCAATGAGCGTGACGAGCAGGTTGCGCCCGGGGAAGCGGAAGCGGGCGATGAGCCACGAGGCGCCCAGACCGAACACGAGGTTGAGCGGCACGGCGATGGCTGCGGCGAGCAGCGTCAGCTTGATGGCGGCCCACGTCTCAGGCTCCAGCAGGGCGGTCACGTAGGCCCCGGCTCCCTTCTGCAGCGCCATGCTGAACACGGCGATCAGGGGAATCACCAGGAACACGAGCAGGAAGAGCAGGGCGACGCCGATCAGCACCCCGCGCATGAGTCCGGGCTCGGTGCGGGTCTGGGCCCGTTGGCGCAGTGGCAGTGAGGAGACGTGCATGGGCAGGGTCATCCCGGCCTGGCTTCGAGCCGGCGGTGGCTCCAGCGCTGGAGCAGGTTGATGGCGAGCAGCATCGCGAACGAGGCAAGCAGCATGACGACGGCGATAGCCGTGGCGCCCGCGTAGTCGTACTGCTCGAGCTTGGTGATGATGAGCAGCGGGACGATCTCCGTGCGCATGGGCATGTTGCCGGCGATGAAGACGACCGAGCCGTACTCGCCAATGGCCCGCGCGAGCGCCAGGGCGAAGCCGCTCAGCAGCGCCGGCAGGATGCTCGGGAAGATGACGCGGGTGAACGTCTGCCACGGCGTGGCGCCCAGCGTCGCGGAGGCCTCCTCCACGTCCGCATCAATGTCCTCGAGCACCGGCTGCACGGTGCGGACCACGAAAGGCAGTCCAATGAAGGTGAGCGCCACGGCCACGCCCACCGAGGTGAAGGCCACCTTGAAGCCCGCGGCTTCCAGGTAGCGCCCGTACCAGCCGTTGCTGGAGTACAGGCTCGTCAGCGTCAGTCCCGCCACGGCGGTGGGCAGCGCGAAAGGCAGGTCCACCAGCGCGTCTACCAGCCCCTTGCCCGGGAAGCGGTAGCGCACCAGCACCCAGGCCACCAGCAGGCCGAAGACGGCGTTGATCGTCGCCGCCACCAGCGAGGCGCCGAAGGTGAGCCGGTACGCGGCGAGCGCACGCGGCGCCGTCACCGTCTCCCAGAATTGATCCCAGGTCAGGGTGAACGTCTTGAGGAACAGGCCAGACAGCGGGATGAGGACGAGCAGGCCCAGGTAGAGCCAGGTCATTCCCATCGACAGCCCGAAGCCTGGAAGGATGCGGCGTGCGCGCCTGGCCATGGGGACGCTCCAACTCACTGCTTCTGCTTCTGCTGCTCGGCGTAGAACTGATCGAAGACGCCGCCGTCATCGAAGTGCTTGGCCTGAGCCTGGCGCCAGCCGCCGAACACCTCGTCGATGGTGAACAGGCGCACCTGGGGGAAGTGGTCGGCGTGCTTGGCGGCGACCTTGGTGGCAGTGGGGCGGTAGTGGTGCTTGGCGGCGAGCTCCTGGCCCTCGTCCGAGTAGATGTACTTGAGGTAGGCCTCGGCGACGGTACGCGTGCCCCGCCTGTTGACGTTCTTGTCCACCACGGTGACGGGCGGCTCGGCGAGGATGCTCTCGGAGGGGACGATGATCTCGAAGCGGTCCTTGCCCACCTCCTGCGTGAGCAGGAAGGCCTCGTTCTCCCAGGCGATGAGCACATCTCCCAGGCCGCGCTCGGCGAAGGTGGTGGTGGCGCCCCGGGCTCCCGAGTCCAGCACCGGCACGTTGCGGTAGAGCTTGTCGACGAACTCCTGGGCCTTCTGCTCGTTGCCGTCCGACTTGTGCAGCGCGTAGCCCCAGGCCGCCAGGTAGTTCCACCGCGCGCCGCCCGACGTCTTCGGATTCGGGGTGATGATCTGAACGCCCTCCTTCACCAGGTCATCCCAGTCGCGGATGCCCTTCGGGTTGCCCTTGCGCACCACGAAGACGATGGTGGAGGTGTAGGGCGCGCTGTTGTACGGCAGCCGGGTCTGCCAGTCCTTCGGGATGAGGGCGCCCTTGTCGTGCAGCATGTCCAGGTCGTAGGCCAGCGCCAGCGTGACGACGTCCGCCTCCAGCCCGTCAATGACGGCGCGCGCCTGCTTGCCCGAGCCGCCGTGCGACTGCTTGATGGTGACCTTCTGCTTGGTCTTCGCCTCCCACTGCTTGGCGAAGGCGGCGTTGAGCTCCTCGTAGAGCTCGCGGGTCGGGTCGTACGAGACGTTGAGCAGCGTGACCTCGTTGTTGGACGAGGCACTCTCCTTCGAGCACCCGGCCAGCCCCGGGAGCAGGGCCGCCAGCAGGAGCAGAGCGGCCATGCGCAGGCGCGGCAACGGCGGAGAGGACACAGAGAGCGTAGCGGTCATAAAGATCAGCTCGGTTTGGAAGCAGCGGAAGAGGAGACGTGGCCAGCGCGCACGGTGAAGTCGCCAAAGCCTTCGCCGGGTTGGCGCTCGCGGGCGTAGGCGGCGAACAGCGGCTCGAGCGCCGAGAGGACGCCCGCCTCGTCGATGTTCTCGCGGTACAGGCGGTTGAGGCGCTGGCCGCGCACGTCTCCGCCGAGGAAGAGGTTGTAGCGGCCCGGGGCCTTGCCCACGAGGGCGATCTCGGCCAGGTAGGGCCGGGCACAGCCGTTGGGACAGCCGGTGATGCGCAGGAGGATCTTCTCCTTCTCCAGCCCGTGCGCCGTCAGCCGCTCTTCCAGCAGCCCTACCACGCGAGGCAGGTAACGCTCGGCCTCGGCCATGGCCAGACCGCACGTGGGCAGCGCCACGCAGGCCAGCGCGTTGAGGCGCAGCGGCGTGGCGATACGGAAGCCTCCCAGGCCGTGGGCGTTCACCAGCTCGTCGATCTTCGCCCGGGCCTCGGCGGGCACGTTGGCGATGATGAGGTTCTGGTTCGGCGTCAGCCGGAAGTCGCCCTGGTGAATCTTCGCGATCTCGCGCAGCCCCGTGAGCATCGTCGCGTCCGGCCGGTCCGCCACCCGGCCGCTCTCCAGGCGCAGCGTCAGGTGCCACCGGCCGTCATGGCCCTGGAGCCACCCGAAGCGGTCGCCGTTGTGATCGAACTGGAACGGGCGTGTGGGCTGGAGCGAGAAGCCCAGCCGCTTCTCCACCTCGGCGACGAACCAGGCGATGCCGCGATCCTCGATGGTGTACTTCAGGCGCGCACGCTTGCGGTTGGTGCGGTCTCCGAAGTCGCGCTGCACCTTCACCACGTTCTCGGCGACGGCCAGCAGCTGATCCGGAGTGCAGAAGCCGATGACGTCCGCCAGGCGCGGGAAGGTGGCCGCTTCCCCGTGCGTGGCGCCCATGCCTCCGCCGACCGCGACGTTGAAGCCCACCAGCCGGCCCTCCTCGAGGATGGCGATGAAGCCCAGGTCCTGGGAGAACACGTCCACGTCGTTGAGCGGAGGCACCACCACCGCGGCCTTGAACTTCCGGGGCAGGTAGGTGGGGCCGTAGATGGGCTCCTCCTCGCCTCCGGCCACCTTCTCGCCGTCCAGCCAGATCTCGTAGTAGGCGCGCGTCTTCGGCAGCAGGTGCTCGGACAGGCGCACCGCCCAGCCGTACACCTCTTCGTGCACCCGCGAGTCCGCCGGGTTGGGGTTGCACATCACGTTGCGGTTGACGTCGCCGCAGGCCGCCAGCGTGTCCAGCATGGCCTCGTTGATGCCGGCCATGGTGCTCTTGAGGTCTCCCTTCACCACGCCGTGAAGCTGGAAGGCCTGGCGCGTGGTGAGCCGCAGCGTGCCGTTGGCGTACTTCTGGGCGAGCGCGTCCAGCGCCAGCCACTGGCTCGGCGTGGCCACGCCTCCCGGCAGGCGCGTGCGCAGCATGAAGCTGTAGTCCGGCTCGAGCTTCTGCTGCCGGCGCTCCTCGCGGATGTCCCGGTCGTCCTGCTGGTAGCTGCCGTGGAACTTGATGAGGTTGGTGTCCTGCGGAGCGATGGCTCCGGTGACCGGGTCCACCAGGCTTTCCAGCAGCGTGCCGCGCAGCAGGCGGCTCTTGGCCTTGATGTTCTCGACTTCGGAGAGGGCAGGGGGCTTGGGGGTGCTCATGTCGGTCCTTGCCTCAGTAGATGTCGCGCTGGTAGCGCTGCTCGTCGCGCAGGGTGTCCAGCCAGGCCGCGGCGTCCTCGCGGCTCTTGCCCCCGTGCGTGGAGATGATGTCGATCAGGGCCGCGTGGACGTCCGGTGCCATGCGCTGCGCCTCGCCGCACACGTAGAGGGAGGCGCCGCCCTCCAGCCACGCGTAGACGTCCTTGCCCGCCTCGCGCAGGCGCTGCTGCACGTAGATCTTCTCCGCCTGGTCTCGGGAGAACGCCAGCGAGATGCGGCTCAGCGAGCCCTGCTTCAGCGCCTCCTGCCACTCCACCTGGTAGAGGAACTGCGAGCGGAAGTGCTGCTCGCCGAAGAAGAGCCAGTTGCGTCCGCTCGCTCCGGATTCGGCGCGGTCTTGCACGAAGGCGCGGAAAGGCGCCACGCCCGTGCCGGGGCCAATCATGATGATGTCCCGGCTGGGATCCTGGGGCAGACGGAAGCGCTCGTTGTGCTCGATGAAGATGCGCGCCCGGTCCTCGCCAGTGCGTGTGGCGAGGTAGTTCGAGGCGGCGCCCACGTGCCGGGTGCCGAAGGCCTCGTAGTCCACCACCGCCACGGTGAGGTGCGCTTCGGCGCCCACCCGCTTCTGGCTGGAGGCGAGCGAGTACAGCCGAGGCGTCAGGCGGCGCAGCGCGCGCACCAGCTCCTCCGCGGTCCACGGTGCGCTCCACTGGCGCAGCACGTCGATGACCTGGTGGCTCTTGAGCAGCGCCCGGAAGGCCTCGCCGCCCTCGGGCGTGAGCATGCGCTGCAGCTCCGGGCTGTTGGCCAGCGCCGCGTGGCGCTCCAGGAAGGGACGGCTCAGCCGGGTGAGTTCCAGCTCCTTCGACAGCCACTGGCTCAGCGGCAGGGTTCGCCCGTCCTTGGACACCTCGGTGGCGCCGTTCAGCTTGAGCTCCTCCAGGAAGGCGGTGATCAGCTCGGGTGGGTTCACCGGCCATACGCCCAGCGAGTCTCCCGGCTCGTAGCTCAGCCCGGAGTCCCCGAGGGACAGCTCGATGTGCCGCACGTCCTTGAGTGCGCCACGTCCGGTGATGCGCTGGTTGGCCAGGAACTCGGCCTCGTACGGCGCATCGCGGTGATACGTGGGGGCCGGAGGGTTGCTGCGCGGCAGCTCCAGCACCGTCGCCGGGGAGCGGCGCTTGAGGGCCTCGCCGGCCTTGCCCACGGCCTGGTCGATCCAGCCCGCGGCCACCGGCTCGAAGTCCACGTCGCAGTCGGCGCGGTCCACCAGCCGGGTGGCGCCCAGCTCCGCGAAGCGCGCGTCGAGCACACGGCCGATCTCGCAGTACTTGGGATAGCTCGAGTCACCCAGTCCCAGCACCGCGAAGCGAAGCTGCTCGAGCCGGGGCGCCCGCTTGCCGAGGATGAACTCGACGAAGCCCCGCGCGTCGTCCGGCGGATCGCCGTCGCCCTGGGTGCTGATGATCACGTAGAGCAACTGCTCTTCCTTCAGCTCGCGCACGGGGTACTCGCCCGCGCGCAGCATGCGCACCGTGAGGCCGGAGGACTCCGCATGGCGCTTGATGCGCTCGGCCAGCAGCTTGCTGTTCCCGGTCTGGGTTCCGTAGACGACGGTGAGCCGCGACTCCGGCGTGGCCTGCGGCGCGGGGGTGCTCTCCTGCGCCGGCGCCTTGGCGGCGAGGCCCGCGAGATAGCCGCTCAGCCAGTTCAGCGTCTGGGCGTCGAGCCCCTCCACCAGCCGCGACAGGAGCGCGCCACGGGCCTCACCCAGCAGCGACTTCACGATGGCCGGGACCGGAGCGGGCTTGGCGCTGACCGGTGCGCTCATGAGCCGCCCTCCCTGGCGGCCGCGATCTGCCGGACCCAGCCGTCCAGATCCGCCGAGGCCTCGAGCTCGACGCCGCCGAGCCCGCTGTCACGCAATTGCGCGCGCAGCCCCCGCCGGGCCTGAGGCGAGGCGGAGTGGACGATGGCGATGAGGCCCGCCTCGGCCAGCGTCAGCGCCACCTCGGTGTCCCCGCGAACCACCGCCACGTGCCGTCCCAAGTCG
>DASVVJ010000014.1:0-13528 GCA_036389955.1 Myxococcaceae bacterium | reverse complement strand
TGCCCGAAGAAGAACCGCGACGAGGCCGCCGGGTTCTGGCTCACCGCCACCGTCACCCGCTGTGTGCCGCCGAGCCCCAGCAGCTTCATCAGCAGGCCCTGCTCCTGGCCGTTCGGGTCGAGCTGCCACTCGGCGAAGGCCATGAAGCCCTGGGTGACGCTCGTCTGCGCGGGCAGCGACAGCTTCTGCGTGGCGAGCTGCGGCGCGTTGAACTGCGCCATGTCCGGGAACTGGAAGCTCGGGTTGTCGTGGGTGGAGATCACCAGCATCAGCTTCTTGAGCTGGACGAAGTCCTCGATTGGCTTGAGCCCCGCCAGGCCCGGGAGGCTGGAGAGCTTCACGGCCCCCAGGTCCATGCCCGCGGAGAAGCCCCACTTGCCGCCCGTCTTGCCGGCCTCCAGCGCGAAGAGGCCCACGTCCTTCACGTCCGTGGCGAGCTGGAAGACGTAGTCGCTGCCACGCTTCTGCACGATGATCGACGCGGAGGAGAACGTCAGGTCGAAGTCGGCCGGCATCGCCCCGGTCAGGTCGCACAGCTCGTCGATGAGCTTGCTCAGCCGGATGTCGTAGAAGTCACCGCGCAGCGCGAAGTTGCCCGGAATGGTGTAGCGCGCCGACAGGCTGAGGGACTTGCCGAGCGACGCCGTGCCCGCGAAGGAACCCGCCACGTTTCCAACCTTCGGAATGGTGACGTCGAAGGACACGTCGCTGAGGGTGATGTTGGAGCGGCCCACCGGAATCACCCAGGGCTGGGGCTTGCCGGCCAGGGCGGTGGACATCGAAAGGAACCTGCCTGGAGAGACGGTAAGCCCCAGGTGGTTGACGGTGAGGTCGGCGGGCGGAGGCACGCTGGGCACGTAGCGCTTCATCAGCGTGCCCAGGGGCAGGGTCAGCCCGTCCACCTTGCCGTAGAGGGTGTACTCCTTGTCCAGGCCGCGCTCGGCGATGATGGAGATGGGCACGCCCTCGATGCGCACGGTGCCCATGAGGGTGACGGCGACCTTGGACTTCACGCCGCCGAACGGGTTCTGCACCCGGAAGCGGCAGGAGAGGTTCTCCACCTGGAGGTTGTCGTCCCAGATCTTCCAGACGAGGCCCGGCATGCCCACGTTCACCGCGATGGAGTTGACGGTGGGCGTGGTGCCGCTGGTGGTGAGGGAGATGCCAAGGTCGATGAGTTCCAGCCTGTCCAGCGCGTCGACGGGGCCCATGAGCGCGTCGGGCAGCGCGGAGGACAGGCCGTCCGTGCCGGTGAGGTCCACGAGCTGGTTCAGCTTGCCCAGCGTCACGCCCTTGCACCGGGCGAACAGGAAGGCCTTGGGCAGGCCCCACTCGAGGTCCGCGGACAGGTCCACGTTGATGCCCGCGCTGGCAATGGACAGCCGGCCCGTGTAGCCGTGCGTGGGCGTGAACGTGGGGTTCGCGCTCTGCCACTCGGTGGACAGCGGGCTGTAGATGTTCAGGGCCGCGTCCTGGAAGGACAGCGCGCCCACCTTGAAGTCGAGCGAGAGCGGTGCCTTGAGGAGCAGGCCTGGGGCGTCCGGCCGCTGCCACACGGTTTCCCACCGGGTGAGGGCCTGCGTGCGCTCCGTCGGCTTGGGGATGCGGACCGGGCCGTACAGCATGAGCGGCTTCGCGCCGTCGAGCGCCGCCTCGAGCACGCCCGCCATGCCCTGCGGGCGCATCCGGCTGACGACGTTCACCCCGGGCTCCAGCGGGACGTCCAGCTCCGGATCCCGCCGCTCATGCGTGGAGACGGCGCAGTACGTGTCGTAGAGGTCCAGCGCGTCGACGTAGGGCTTCTGCTGAGCGCTGACGTCCACGGGCGCGTCGTTGGTGGGAAAGCCGGTGGCGTAGTTCCACACCGCGGGCAGCGTCGGGAAGCTGCGCGAGAACGTCCAGGCGGCGGGGCCCGGCTGGCTCTCGCGCAGCGTGTAGCGCAACAGCGCCCGCACCTGGCCATCGGAGCCGACGGAGAAGCGCGCCGTGACGGGCAGGTCCGCGACGCCGAGGAAGGACGACCGTCCGGTGAACACCACGGCGTCATCGACGCCGTCTCCCGGTCCCGGCGCCGCGTCCGAGATGACGAGGGGCTGGCCCTGATAGTGGGCATCCAGGAACGCATCCACGCCCGGCGTCAGGGTGTTCCGAGTGAGTGTGAGGGTGCCCTGGGTGGGGGCGAGAGCGGCTCGCAGAGCTTGGGAATTCATCGGGGTTCTCCAGAGATGCGAGGGTCAGGCCAGGTCCTGGGAGCGGGGGCTCCACGGCGCGGGGTACCACTGGCGCAGCGTGGAAACGTCGCCGGAACTCGGGCTCCAGAGGTCGTTGATCACCTCTTCCATGGTCGGGTAGTTGAAGCTGCTCGACATCTTCCCGTCGTTTGCCCACTCCGCCGGAGCAACGGCGTTCGCGGGCGCCTGGAACATCATGTCCTGGTTGTCCCGCATGTACGCCGCGAGCTGCGCAGGGGTGCAGTTCCACCTGAAGAGGTTGGGGACCTCCGGGTAGTGCATGATCGACCAGATGTCGTAGCCATCCACCCGCTGGTAGTTGGGCCGGTTGAAGTCCGCGGCGAGGTTGGCCCCCGAGCCCTTGATGGGGCACATGAGCGGGTTGTTGCCGCTCCACGCGTTGCCAGCGTCTCCGTAGAAGCCGACGACGCGGTCGTTCTCGTGCACGAGCCCCAGGATGTGCCCCAGCTCGTGGGGAATGCTCTTCACGTGGTGGAGCGGCTCGGCGTACTTGATGATGAACGGGTTCTCGCCGTCGTAGCCGTTCTTGCCGGACGAGGTGTTCTTGTTGTCCTGGGTGAGGTCGATCAGCTTGTAGACCTTCTGATCGGTCCGCCGGATGAAGGCGATGTGGTTGCCGCCATCGCTGTTGACGGCCGAGACCCACTTCGCCATGCACCGCTCGATGACGGCGACGAGGTCCAGCTTCGCCAGGGCCTCGTGCTTCTCCTTCTCCTTCTCCGGATCGGGAAGCTTGAAGTCGTAATAGACCTTACCGTCCGGCCACTTGCCCTTCTTCAGTCGGTGTCCCATGAGCCCCCCAGGAGCAAAGCGGGGGCCATCTCCCCCAACGGATGGGAAACTTAGTAGACCTGCGTGGTTTCAAGGGACTAGGCAGGCAAAGGAGCGCATGGCTGCGTCCAGCCCGGACGCGACCGCGTGCGCCCGAAACGCCATACCGTCGCCGCCCTCGCGGAAGGAGCCAGCGTGAGCAGGGAAGCCTTGTCCCCCGTCGATATCGCCATCATCGGAGGTGGCCCCGCCGGGTGCAGCGCGGCCTCGTGGCTGACGCAGCTGGGCCTGAAGGCCGCCCTGATCGAGCGCGAGGACAGCCTGTGCACCAGCCTGAGCGCCTTGCGGTTCCCTCAGGACTGGGTGCTGGGCGCCCCGCACCAGACGCTGGCGGCGCTGGGCGAGCAATACGCCGCGCACACCCAGGCGCTTCCGGGACTTCAGCGGCTGCTCTCTCACGAGGTGCGCAACCTGGACTGGCACCCCGGCCAGGGCTGGGAGCTGGAGCTGGCCCCGCGCGGTGGAGCGAGCCGCGGCCTGCGAGCGAGGGGGCTGCTGGTGGCCACCGGACTGCGGCCCCGCCGGCCCGAGCTGTATTTCCCTCCCCAGGCCTCCAGCCCTCGGGTGCTGGACGCCGTGTCGTTGACCGGGCAGCGCGAGCAGCTGCCACCCGGGCGGGTGCTGCTGATGGGCGGCGGAGACAACGCGGTGGAGAACGCACTGTTTCTGCAGGCACATGGCCACCAGGTGACGCTGTGGTCTCGCAGCGACTGGCGAGCCCAGCAGGCCTTCATCGCCCGCCTCGCGGCGCTGGGCTCCGCCATTACCCAGCGCCCACGCTGCCCGCTGCCCACCCGGCTCCAGGCCCTGCCCGATGGGGTGGTGGTGCACTCCACGGACCATGGCGAGGAGCGCTTCGATTACGCCGCGGTGTTGCTGGGCTACGAGCACGAGCCTTCCGTGTGGCTTCAGGTCGACGCGGCCCTGCGGCGTGCTGGCCTTGCCCCGCCCACCCTGCCCTGGCGTGACGAGCCGCGCTTCCAGGCCATGGGCCTGCTGGTGGCAGGAGACGCCAGTGGCCGCATGCACCCCTGCGTGCAGACCGCGCTGGCCGATGGCGTGGTGGCCGCCAAGCAGGCCGAGCAATTCCTGCGCACCGCCACGGAGCGCCCGGCCCCGCCCGCTCCACGCCGGAACAACCGCCAGACGCTCACGCTCACCGGCCTTCGCTTCGACGCCCGGGTAGGCGTGCTGGACTTCGAGCGTCAGCGCCCCCAGCCCATCCAGGTGGACGCGGAACTCAACCTGGGGGAGCAGGCCGTCGTCTCCCCCGAGGCCAACATCCATCACGTGCTGGACTACCGCCGTGCGCGCCAGCTCATCATCGACGAGTGCACCGCCGAGCACACCGAGCTGCTCGAAGCGCTGGTGGGCAAGCTGGGTACCCGGCTGATGCAGCTTCACGGGGTGGTGGGCGTGCGCATCAAGGTGGCCAAGCTCGAGATCTTCCCGGACTGCCAGGTCGCCATCAGCGCCGAGCTTGGCCAGTGGTGACAGCCCTCACGGCGGCGCTACAGAAACAGGAGGGGTGACGGGCATGGCGGGCAGGGTGGTGCGGAACCAGGAGTTGGCGGTGCTGGGGCCTTCCACGGTGGAGCACCATGTGACACGTGCCAGCAACGTGTCAGCCTACCACATAGGTAGTGCTCCGCCGCTTCATCCCCTCTATGCTCCAGCGCCGAAATCGAGCGGCTCAACGAAAATCAAGGTACGCGCCGATGTCACTCACTCTCTACTATCACCCGTTCTCGTCTTACTGCTGGAAAGCCCTGTTGGCGTTGCACGAAAACAACGTGCCGTTTACGGCGCGCTTCATCGATCTGGGGAACGAGAAGGACGCCGCGGAGCTGAAAGCCCTGTGGCCCATCGGCAAGTTCCCGGTCCTCCAGGACTCCAGCCGCAACCACGTCGTTCCGGAGTCGAGCATCATCATCGAGTACGTCGATCAGCATTATCCGGGAAAGGCGCCGCTGATTCCGTCCGATCGGGAGCAGGCGCGGCAGACCCGCATGCGCGACCGGTTCTTCGACTTCTACGTCATGGACCAGGCGTCCAAAATCATCACGGATAACTTCCGGCCGGCCGGAAAGAACGACCCCCACGGCGTGGAGCTGGCGCGCAAGGCTTTGGCCACGGCTTACGACATGCTCGAAAAGGACATGGCCTCCAAGACGTGGGCGATGGGTGACAGCTTCACCCTGGCGGACATCGCCGCATCCCCGGCGTTGTTCTATGCGGACCTGGTGGAACCCCTGGCGTCCCGGCACAAGAGTGCCGCGGCTTATCTGGAGCGCCTGATGAAGCGCCCCGCGTTCATCCAGGTGTTGAAGGATGCGCTCGCGGTGCTGCCTGCCGGGTTCCCCTACCAGTCCCAGTTCAAAGCCAGCGTCCAGCGGCTGGCGGCCTAGCCAGGGCTGAACGCAACGAAGCTCACGGCACCTCATCCAGCTCTTGCACCGGATCAACCCAGAGACTCAGGTGGGAACATGGCGCGTGGTGGCCTGGCACGCCCAGGGCGCTTACGGGGCCGTCTACCGCGCCGTCCGCATAGGCCAGGAGCAGGCCGGGCCCGTGGCGCTCAAGATCTCCCTGCGGCCGTGGGATAGGCGCTTCGTCCGCGAGGCGGAGCTGCTCTCTCGCCTTTCCCACCCCTGCCTTCCCCGCCTGCTGGACCGGGGCGTGCTACGCCACCCCTCAGGGGCCGAGCTCCCTTTCTTCGTCATGCCGTGGGTGGACGGCACTTCCCTGTACGACTGGGCTCAGCAGCATGCACCCTCCTCGGCTCAGGTGAGCCAGGTGCTGGCTCATCTGGCTCGGGCCCTGGAGGCGCTGCATGCCTCGGGTGCCGTGCACCGCGACGTGAAGGGGGACAACATCCTGGTCCGGCGGTCCGACCACCTTCCCTGCCTCATCGACTTCGGCTCAGGCCACTTCCAGGGCGCTCCTCGCCTCACCTGGCAGTCTCTGGCTCCCTTCACTCCCGAGTACCTCTCTCCCCAGGCCTCTCTGTTCGACATCCGCCTGGCTCGCCATCGCGACAGCTATTACACGCCTTGCCCCGCTGATGACCTCTATGCCCTGGGCGTCACCGCCTACCGCCTCGTCATGGGTGAGTACCCGCCACCCATGCAGGCCACGCAGGACGAGCAGGGCTCCTGGCATCTGTCCAGCCCCGACCCCAGGCCTCTGCTGGAGCAGAACCCCAACGTCGCGCCGCTGCTACGCGAGCAGATCCTCCGCCTGCTCTCGCACGATGCCGAGGTGCGCGGTACAGCGGCCCAGCTGGCCCAGGCGCTGGAGGCCGTGGCGGACGAGCCCGTGCCGGCCCCGGTTCCCCAGCTGCCGCCGCCTGACACCCGAGTCCCTGCCAGCACGGAAGTGTCCTCAGAGCCCGTCCGGTTCCTGGAGCGGGTACGGACCTGGACGCCCTGGCTGGCGTTGACTGCCGTGGCGGTCTGCGCGCTCCTGCTGTGGAGCGCTCAGCATTGGCACTTCCCTGCTCCACGCGTGCCCTCGGACCCGCGGCAGTCTTCAGCTTCCCACTCGCCAGATGCAGGCACGGCCACCGTGGGAGAGGCCTCTCCCGCTGAGCCTCATACTCCCATCACGCCCTCAACCGAGAAGAAGCCCCCTGCCCAGCAGCCCCTTCCCGAGCCCCGCCCAGGGCAGCCCAGGCCTGACAAGAAGGGCCGGTGTCCAGGCCCCAGGCAGGTGCCCATCAATGGAGGCTGCTGGGTAGAGCAACTTCCAATGAACGCCGAAGAGTGCGAGGCGAACAGCTACGTGCCTTTCAACGGCAAGTGCTACGCCCCTGCACTCACGCCTCTCAAAAAGCATCAGCCCACCTCGAGCCCTCCGGAAGCGCGCTGAGAGGCCATGCTTGATAAGGCAGAAGCTCAGGTCCGCTGCGGCCGATGCGCTGCAGCGTGCCACCGTGGTGCCCCTGGCTCAGGAGCGCCCAGAGGAGAGGGCGCCAAGGGAGAGACGTTCTCGGCACGGCCGAAACGCAGCAACTGAGGGCCCGCTCGCGCACCTCGGAGATGCAGAATTGGTCAGGACGCGTCCGTGCCCCAGCGCTGACGCGCAAGCTCTCGGACGCGGGCGTTCTCGGGCACCTGGCTCAGGAAGCGCTCGCGGGCCGCGGCGTCCGGGATGTCTGCGGCCCGCAGGTGCACGCACTGCAGAGCCTTTAGCAGAGCTACATTCCCTTGCTCCTGGTCTCCTTGGGCGAAGCAGGCCTCCACTAGGGCCAGCCGCATGGCTACGGCTATGGCACCCGGGGGGCCCATCTGCTCCAACTCCGTCACCCCTTGCTCCGCTTCGGCGCGGGCTTCAGCAGAGCGCTGCTGGGCCAGCAGTGCGGTGCACAGCGTGGTGCGCGCGATGAGGTAGTAGACTCGGAACAGGCCCAGCACCTCACACGCCTTGCGTGCATGCTCCTCCGCCGCGGTCAGCACGCCCCGCAGGAGTGCGACCTTGGCCAATGCGATGTGGGCCAATCCCAGATTGGTCACATTCATCTTCTGCGTATTCAGAATTTCGAGTGCAAGCTGTTGGGCTTCGGAATGGTGGGCGGGATCGGCGCCGCTCACCAGCACTAGCGCTAGGATGACTCGCGTGTGCGCGATGACATAGTCCTGCCCGGGTCGGTAGGCGCTCTGCACGCCCAGTCGAATCACTTCAATGGCACCGGGCACCTCTCCAAGAGCTGCCAATGTTAAACCCGCTAGGGCCTGTCTCACCGACAGCTTGCGATCCGTGTTGATCTCCAGGAGCGCCTGCGCCCCTGCCTCCGCCCAGGTTCGGCTGCGCCACGGCCGGGCATCGAGGAAGTGGTCAAAGTACCCGCTAGCGAAGGTCAGCCATGCCTGGCTCATCCCATCGAGCCTCGGGAGGGACTGAGCCACTTCATTCATGCGGGCTAGGATCGCGGTCGCCTCCCGCCGCAGTCCGCGCCACACCGTGGGCACCGCTAGAAAGCATGCCGATTCGATGTAGATGGGCATCGCTTCCGGGTCGGGGGTGGCGTTTAAGAAGATCTTCCCTAGCTTCGCGACGTCCTCGTGCAGGCCGCTCTGCGCGCAGCTCAGCATCAGCCCGCCCATGACGCGTCCCCACGCGGTGCTGCCAGGCCTGAGGGAGGGGCGTACCTTGTTTCCCACCACGTATAGACGCTCGAAGTTCTGCCGCCCCAGGCAGAGCACCACGTCTAGGACCTGCAGCCGCGTCAGGGCTTCGTCCCGGGGCTCGAAGACCAGCGCGGCTTCCAGGCACCGCTGCGCTCCGGGCAGATCCTCCCGCTCGAAGAGCTGCTCGCCCGCGCGCGTGAAGAAAAAGACAGCCTTCTCCTTGTCCTTCCCCAACTGGTAGTGCTCGGCGAGCACCAATGGATCCTGCTCACCCACTTTCTCCAGCCACGCGCCTGCCTGGCGGTGGCCCAAAGACTTGAGGTTATTGGGCACTAGGCTGTAGGCAGCGTCCCGCACGAGGGCATGGCGGAAGCGGTACTGCCGCTCGGCGGGAAAGCGGCTGCCTGGTTGAAGCTCCACCACCTCCAACTCGGTGACATGGTGCAGCCTACTCTCCAGCTCCTTTGTGGAGTTCTCTTCCTCCAGCAGCGCCTTCACCCCGCCGCCCCAGAAGCTGCGACCAAAAATACTGCCGGCCAGCAACACCCGTCGCGCGCCTGGTTCCATCCGCTGCAGGCGCGACTGGAGCATGGCCAATACAGTGCCGGGTGTCTCGTCTCCACGACCCTCGGCCACGCTGCGGATGAGTTCCTCCAGGAACAGGGCGTTGCCGGCCGCCTGCTCCACTAAGCGCGACACCACAGTTGAGGAAACCTGAGGACCTAATACCTCTTGAACTAGGCGGGTGCTGGCTTTCTGGCTCAGGCCGCGTAGTTTCACCTCCTGCAGGTTGTGCCCCCATAACCGGGGGAACAGCTCTCGAACCTCGGGGCGTGCCAGCGCCAGCACCAGTAGAGGGCTCTCGTTCACATCTCGCAGCACATCGTCCACCAGTCGCACCGAGGGCACATCGCTCCAGTGCAGGTCCTCCAGCACCAGAAGCACGGGCCCCTGGGCCAACTCGGCGCGCAGCAGTGCCACCATGGCGCGCGACACCTGGAGGCTCATGACCTGCGGATCCTCTCGCGCCGCTCGCAGTTTGGGGCTGTGCTCCAGCGGGAAGGGCACGCTGCACAGCTCGCCCAGGAACTCCACTGTGTCCTTGCGCTGTTCAGGCGGCAGGTGCCGCGAGATGCGTCCCGCCAGCTTCTGGCGGCGGACTTCCAGGGGCTCGCCATCCGCCACGCCGCACAGCTGGCGCACCGCATGGCCTAGCAGGCCGTAGGCAGAATTGGCGGTCATCGGATCGGCCCGGCCCAGCAGCACTAGCGGAGACGGGTCACGCCGCTCTAGGCGGCGGAGGAACTCATGGCGCAGTCGGGATTTGCCCGTGCCGGCGGGTGCAGTGACCAGCAGGGCCCGGGCCGCTGAGTCTTCCACACAGGAGCCGAAGGCCATCTCCAACAGGCTCAGCTCCTGCTCACGGCCCACACAGGGCGTGGGGCGGCCCAGTAGGGGGCGCGACTCGTCGGCGCGCAGCGGCTCGGCCCGCAGGAGGGAGGTGCCGGAGTGGGCCTTGTCGAGTTCGAAGCCCGAGCCCAGCAGCCCCGCTGTCGTGTCGTCCAGCACGACATGAGGCATCACGGTGGCCCGGTCCTCCATCCGGCGGAGGAACTCACCGGCCCGGTCCATTACTTCACCCACGGGCACCGGCTTCCCGCGCAGGCTTAGCCCCGTGGTGAGCACCACCCGGCTGTCGGGCCAGCGCTCCTTGACGGAGAGGGCGCATATCGCGGCGAGGGCGGCTTGATCCGTGGCTGCGCCGCGCTCCAGCACGAAGGTAGCCAGCAGCGAGCCATCTGCCAGCAGTGCGGCTTTCGCCCCTCTGCGCTGAAGCTCCACGAGTAGCGGCTCCTGCCTCTCGCGTACTTGGGCGAGTTCGTCCGCTCCCAGTGTGGGCGAGTTGCCCGTGATCGTCCCCGAGGTGGCCAACAGCACGCTCACCAGCTGTTGCTCGGTGTCCGTGATGGCAATGGGGGCAACGGGCGCATTTGGGGTGGGTGGAGGCACTTCCTGGAACGCCTCCAGTGCGTCCAGCGCTCGTATCAGTTGGTGGGCATCCGCCAGACGATGCTCCGGGGCTTTGGCCAACATCCGGTTCACCAGTGGCTGGAGCGAAGCGGGCAGCTCGGGGCGTACGGAGCGCAGAGGTGGCGGCTCGGCATAGAGTATCTTCGCCAGCACTGCCGCCAGGTGGGGAGCCAGGAAGGGGGCGCGGCCCGTGAAGCACTCGTAGAGTACGCAGCCCAGGGAGAAGATGTCCGCAGCGGGGGAGATGTCCTGCTGGCTTGAGGCCTGTTCGGGCGCCATGTACCCGGGGGTACCCAGCACGGCCAGGCTTCCCGTTAGAGGCGGCAGCGAGGTGGCGGCGATGCGCGCCAGCCCGAAGTCCAGCAGCACCAGTTCCTCCACCCTGCCTCCACGAAGGTAGAGATTGGAAGGCTTGAGGTCGCGGTGGACGATGCCCTGCGCGTGAGCGGTGCTGAGCGCGTCGGCGCAGCGGCGCACGAGCAGTAGGGTGTCGGACAGGGCCAGAGGCTGACGCGCCAGTCGCCGTCCCAGGTCCTCACCGTCCAGCCACTCCATGGCCAGGAAGGGCTGGCCCTCCTGAGTGATGCCGTGGGTCACGTAGGAGACGATGCCCGGATGGCGCAGCCGGGAGAGGACCTCGGCCTCACGGGTGAAGCGTAAGCCCGCTTCGTACTCGACAGAGGCAGGGATCAGCTTGAGGGCTACGGTGCGTCCACTCGCGGCATCTTGGGCTTGGTAGACTAGGCCCATGCCGCCGTAGCCGGCCAGGCGCTGTAGGGTAAAGCGGTTTGCCACCACCGTGCCGGGGGCCAGCTGGGCGGACAGGAGAGAGGGAAACGCCATGGGGCGCATGTTACTCAACTGAAATCCCCCTCTCCCAGAAGCCAGTAGGGCGCTTGCCAGGGTGTTGAGCTAGGCGGCGGGCTCGATACCTGAGTCCGTGCCCCAGCACTGACGCGCGAGTTCGTGAACGCGCGCATTCTCGGACACTTGGCTCAGGAAGCGCTCCCCCAAGAGGGGAAGGGGGCGGCAAGAGAGGTGCCCGAGGCAGCGGCGAGGCAGGAGATGAAGAAGAAGCGGACGCCACGACTGGACTGGCCTGGATTGCTGCGCAGGACATTCACTCTGGACGTGTTTGAGTGCGTCAGGTGTGGGGCAGGCTTAAGAGTGCTGTCGTACCTGACGGCTCCTGGTGGGGTACGCGCCATTGTGGAGCACTTGGAACTGCCCACGCGGCCTGATCAGCTGGCTCCAGCGCAGCGCCCCCCGCAGTTGGCGTGGTGCTCGGAGCTATTGGGGATCTTACCCACTCTCCCTCAAACACCCTGCTGGTGGGTGAGGGAGCGTCTGTCGAGCCGGAGGAGGACGCAGGCGGTCGCTGCGTCAGCGTCCTGCACGCCCTGTCCCCACTCTAAGGGAACCGGACTGTCCGTCTGGCTTCTCATGAGCGGTAGACTTCCTTGGTCCCCACATGCAGGCCCCATCACCTTTCTCAGAGGATGCAAGACTGGAAGCGGCGGGTTGCTCTACTTGAGAGCGGCGGCAATCGAACCCTCCGCTTGGAGCTTCTGGCGAGCGCGATCCAACTCGGTCGAGACCGGTTGACCTATTTCAGGCGGACCTTATGTCGCTCCACCGTGGCGTTGGGCCGCCCTATGAAGGTGTCGAGCAGGCGTTCCTCTACCCCTGACTCTTCCCAGATTGACGAGCGCTCGAGCCCGACACACTCTTGGGGCTCTGCGCTTCTCTCGTTGCCGATGGTGTCGAAGATCGTGCAGCGCCGGAAATCGCCCAGGTCCTGCTTGAAATGCACTATCGGTTGGGAAAACTGCTCCTCCAGTTTTCTCCACCCAATGAGTGCCCACGACCTCTCGTCCATATGCCGGACCATGATCTTGAAGAGGATGGGCTTGGAGGCAATCCGCTCCAGATCGGAATCCGGAGTGTGCGTCCTGTAATCATAATAGGCATCATGCGACAGTTTGAGCACCCGGCCGTATCCAAAAGGTAACCGTTCACCGCCTCATGCAGCGTTTCACCGGCGCCGCACAGACTGGCTGACACGGCACTGACATGTCACTGACATGTCAGTGCCGTGTCGCGGAGTGCCTCGTGACCTGACAGCCTTCGCGGCGCGGCCGGAAGCCCGCACGCTCCCCATTGGCCCCCGTCTTGCTCATGGCCACGGGGCGCTCGCGACGAGCTATCGCGCAAGCGCCACCCCCCGAATATGTGAGGAACACATGAGAAGCGTCCTGCTTATCGCCCTGCTGCTCACCGCCACAGCCGCCCACGCCCAGCAGTCCATCGTCGTCAATGGCAGCTTTGAGGAGCCCCAGGTCGGGGGCGCTTATAGCATCCTCCCAACCATCCCCGGCTGGCGGACCGTCTCGGGTCCCGGGATCGAGGTCCAGTCGAACAGCGTGGGCTGGAGCGCGCGGGTTGGCACTCAGATGGTGGAGCTCGACTCGACCGCTCCCTCCTCGATGGCGCAGGACCTGACCACCCGCCCCGGCGGCGTCTATGAGCTCAGCGTCTCCTTCTCGCCCCGGCCTGGCATCGTCGACAACCGCATCGGCGTCTACTGGAACGGCCAGCAGGTCGCCGTTCTGGACGCGAGCGGCGCGGGCTCCAGCAACGCGAACTGGCAGCGCTTCACCTACCGCGTGACCGCCACCGGTACCACCACCGAGCTGCGCTTCGCGGATCTCAGCGGCGCGGACGCACTGGGCGGGCTCATCGATGACGCCAAGGTCATGCAGGCCGAGGAGCTGTGGCTCGACTCCCAGAGCGCAGCCCCCGTCTCCAGCAAGATGGTGCTCGAGAAGGGCAAGCCGTATCGCGTCACGATGCAGGGGACCTATACCGTGTGGGGAAACAACATCGCCGCTGGCGCGAGGTCACTCCAGCCGGAAGCTGCACCCATGTTTCCGAGCCCCAAGGGAAGGACCCGGAACGTCGGCGCCGACGCCGAGTTCATCTTCGCATGGTCCAAGGGCCATGCCTTGGAGAAGAACCCGGAGCCTGCACCCATGAGAAATACCATCATCCAGGTCAGCCTGGACGGGGGGAAGACCTGGAAGCACCCGGCCACCCCGGACTCCTTCAGCGCCACCGAGCATAAGTACACCTATGAGCTGATGGGGGACGGCAACGCGCTGCAGGTGCGCATCAACGACAAGCCTGTCGCCGACAACTTCGGGCGCTTACAGATCTTCTTGCTGCCCGGCGCATAAGAGCGATCGCGCTGGCCTCCGTCCGCCGCTCAAACTGGACGTGCAGATT
>DASVVJ010000013.1:0-4839 GCA_036389955.1 Myxococcaceae bacterium | reverse complement strand
TGTGCCGGAGGATGACGCCGACATTCACCAGGCGGCTGCCCTCGGCCACGAACGCCCGGGCTACTCGTTCGCCCAGCTCGGGAGGCAGAGCGCGGCCCGCTGGCAGCATCAGCTGGATGCGCTTGCCCACCTCCACCTTGTACTCGGCCGTCACCTGCGTCGCCGTGACCAGGCACAGCAGGAACACCACCGCCGTCGCGTACCTCAGCCAGGGCGTCCTGCCATGCGGGGCAGGGCGGCCCACTCGCGCGTCGTATGCGGCGAGCAACTTCTCCTCGAGCCGCGCCTGGTGAGCAGGATCCACCTGCGGCTCGCGGCCACGCAGGGCCTGGGAAAGCTCTTCATCCGTCATTGGCCAGCGCTCCTCTCGCCGGGTCCGCGTCCCACCGCGCCCTCAGCTCTCGCACCGCCCGCGAGGTGCGCTGACGGACCGCGGCCTCGCTCAGCCCCAGCACCTGCGCCACCTCCGCGAAGCGCAGGCCGTCACCGAAGCGCAACATCAACAGCTCGCGCGTCTCGGCCGGCAGCCGTGCTAGCTCCGACTTCACCCGCTCCGTGTCCTCCTCGCCCATCAGCCGCTCCAGCGTTCCCATCTGTGGATCGGGCACGGCCACCGCTGCTTCTTCGGGCACCAGGCCTGCCCGGCGGCGCACCTCGTCCACCAGCGCGTTGCGAGCCATGGATAGCGCGTAGGCGAGCACGCTGCCCTTCCGGGTTTCGAGTCGCTCCAGAGACTCGAGCAGCCGGAAGAACACCTGGCCCTCCAGCTCCTCGGCATCCGCTACGTTCGGCACGCGCCGGCGGATGTAGCGCGACACGGCGGGGTAGAGCGCCCGGTACAGGTCCCTGAACGCCTCACGGTCTCCGCGCTGGCTGCGGACAACCAGGCGTGACAGCCACGCATCGCGAAGGGGCCAGGGCAGCAGGGACATTCGGCGGAAATCTCTCCGGCAGGGAATACGGCCCGGGCCGTTTTTTGTGACAGCCCGGGTGGGCGGTGCCTGGCAGAGCTACTCCTTCTTGATGATCTTCACCACCTTCCTCACGGCGCCCTTCTCGCCGTGAGTCTCCTTCTCCAGGGTGCCCAACCCCTCGAACTTCGGGCGATCTTTCGGATCGATCGAGGCGACCTGGATGTCCGCCGAGGCCAGCACCGAGAACGTGCTGCGCAGTGTCTGGGGGATGTCGGCCTGGGGGACGAAGTTGCCCCACAGCTCCAGGACGAGCTGCTGCGAATCGGCCGACTTGTGGTGCATCACCTTGACCTGGTGCTCACCCCCAACGGCCTCGAGCGACTGGACCATCTTCTCGGGGTTCGGCAGCTCGCCACTCGCCTGGGCCAGCTGGACGGTGACGCGGGTGCCCGGCTCGGTGGGCGGTGAGGCCTGGACGGAGAGGGAGAAGAAGCTGAGGACGATGAGGATACGGCTCCACATGTTCGCGCGCATGGTGCGCCTCCTTGGGCGTTGAGTGCCGCAGGGAGATACGGGCCGCGCGAAAATCTGTGACAGCTCCGGGCAGAGACCCGGAGCCGTCGTCTTCCGGGGCTCCCGGCTCACGCGATGACGTGCGCGTGCATCTTCTCGTACATGCCGGTGAGATCCGCTTCCGCGACGATGTGGCCCCGGACCGCTTCGAGCAGCTGGGGGCGGGTGATGGGGCCCATGTCCGGCAGCACGATGTCCAGCGCCAGCAGGCGGTGGACGTAGCGGTGCCGGCCGATGGGAGGGCAGGGGCCGCCGTAGCCGATGCGCTGCCAGTCATTCATGCCCTCGCGGGTGCCAGGGGGCAGCATGTCCGAGGTGGCGCCTTCGGGCAGGCTCCGGGTCCCAGGGGGGATGTTGTAGACCACCCAGTGGCACCAGGTACGCTGGGGGTGAGCGGGATCTGGCGCGTCCGGGTCCTCGACCAGGAGAGCGAGGCTCCGGGTGCCCGCCGGCACCTCTCCCCACTGCAGGGGTGGGGCCTTGTCCTCTCCCTCGGCGGTGAAGGCCATGGGAATCGTCTCGCCATCGCTGAAGCGGGGCGAGGTGAGCTGGAGCGGCTTCGGCATAAGTGTCCTCCTCGGGTTCCAGGTCCTCGTCTCAAGCTGGAGACGGCATGGAACCGCGAGCAACACTCGGGGAAGAGGACGTGGGGTTGCGCCCCTGGTCGAGTAGGATGGCGGGGAATTCACCTTCTCTTTATGCGCCCCGCTCCGCACTCACTCCTGCTCGTCGATGATGATGCCGCCTTCCGCAAGGTCTACGGCGGACTGTTGCGTGACGCGGGCCATGAAGTCGTTGAGGCCGCGGATCGGCCCTCCGCCCGCGCCGCCTTCGAGGCCCGCGCCTTTCCGCTCGTGCTCCTGGACCTGATGCTGCCGCCGGATGGCAGCGTGTCCGCGGGCCTGGAGCAGCTCGGGGCCCTGCTTGCCGCCCGCCCCGGCACCAAGGTGCTCGTCATTTCTGGGGCAGGGGACACACGCCACTCGCTCGAGGCCATCCGCCTGGGCGCGTACGACTTTCTCACCAAGCCGGTGGACCCCGACGTGCTGCTCGTCGTCGTCCAGCGCGCAATGGCCCGTATCGCCCTGGAGCGGCAGGTGGAGGCCCTGCAGTCCTCGCTCGCCCATGCCGGCGGGGACTCCGCCATGGTGGGGCAGAGCACTTCGTTTCTCGGCGCCGTCTCACTCGCCGAGCGCATCGCCGCCAGCGATCTGCCCGTCCTCGTCACCGGGGAGAACGGCACCGGCAAGGAGCTGCTCGCCCGCTCCATCCACCTCAAGAGCCGCCGCCGCGCCGGGCCTTTCATCCCCGTCAACTGTGGCGCCCTGCCGGAGAACCTCCTGGAGAGCGCGCTCTTCGGCCACGTGAAGGGCTCCTTTACTGGCGCCACGCGGGACCACCGCGGTCTGTTCTCCGAGGCCGACGGCGGCACGCTCTTCCTCGACGAAATCGGCGACATGACGCCCTCGCTCCAAGTGAAGGTGCTGCGCGCCCTGGAGACCGGAGACCTTCTTCCCGTGGGCGCCGACCGGCCCGTCCACGTGGACGTGCGCTGGATCTCCGCCACCAACAAGGACCTCGGCGCCATGCAGCAGGCGGGCACCTTCCGCGAGGACCTGTACTGGCGCATCAAGGGCGTTCAGGTCCACCTGCCGCCCCTGCGCGAGCGCGCCGCCGACCTGCCGCTGCTGGCCCGCCACTTCCTCAACCAGTGCGCCCACCTGTGTCCGGATGGCCGTGCCCGCCAGCTCTCCGAAGCCGCCACCGAGGCGCTGCTGGCGCACCCGTGGCCCGGTAACCTGCGTGAGCTGCGCCACGAGATGCAGCGCGCCTCCGTGCTCGCCGGTGAGCGCCGTGAGATCCAGCCCGAGGACTTGTCCTTCACCGGCAGCGAGCGCCCCCGCTCCCCGGCCCCCGGTGCCACCACGCTTCAGCAGAAGGTGGAGGCCCTGGAGCGCCGCGAGATCGAAGAGGCCCTGCGCCGCTTCAACGGCAACCGCACCCATACCGCCGAGGCGCTCGGGCTCTCACGGCAGGGACTGCTCAAGAAGCTGGAGCGCTACGGGCTGACGTGAGCCCTCAGAACAGCCGCGCGCCGATGCCCAGTCGCACCTGGTAGCCCAGCCGCGTCACCGCCTCCTCCCGCGGATGCTTGAAGCTCTCCACGCCCAGCTGCGCCGCCACCAGCAGCGTCACTCCCTGAGCCAGGTAGAGCTCCGTGCCTCCACCCGCCAGCGCCTGGAAGCGCCGCTGTCCGGAGGTGTTCAGCCCGAGGTCCAACGGCAGATCCACCAGCCCCAGCAGGGACACCGTCTCCGCCACCCGGTAGCTCGCCACCGCTCCGGGAGACAGGCGCAGCAGCACGCCGGGGTAGTTGTCCTCGTCCAGGTACACGCTGCCCGAGTTGAGCACCAGGCCCAGGCTCATCGTCGGCGCCAGCGACACATCCCCCCGCACCAGCACCTGCTTGCGTCCCGCCACCTCGAAGATGCCCGCCAGCCGGAAGTAGTCCAGCCGCGCCCGCCCTTCGACCTCGAAGCCCGAGATGCCCTGCCGGAACCCCACTCCCATTTCAGGGACACCCACATACCCATACAGAGCCGTCATGCCGTCCGGCATGGTGGTGGGGGCCACCACGGCTCCGAAGGACCACGGCTCGCGAGCCGAAGGCGTGCCTTCTTGAGCCGCCGAGGCGGCGGGAAGAGCGAGCACGAGAGCGAAGAGCCAGGCATGGCGCGTCATGCGCCCACCTTACGCCGCTGATCGCTCCCGTCGACTTTCCGCAGCCGACCGCTCAATTCCCGACAGACCTGTGGGGTCCCTAAAAAAAGTGTTCCAAGTGCTTTCTTAAAGAATGGGACTGGTGAAGAATGCGTATCAGTTCCGCTATTTCGGATTATTACCGCTTAGTTCGATAGGTCCTGGTTCCCCCCCGTCCCCCCAGGAGTCTCCCCATGGTTGCTCGCACCCATCGCGCGACCATCATCGAGCCCGCCCCCAGTGCTGGAAGCTGCTCTCGTGGCCGCCGTGCCCGCAGGCTGCGCGTGCTGCTGGTAGAGCCGGAGGCGCCGCCGCAGTCCGGGCTGGGCGCGGCGCTGGCCGAGGCGGGGTTCGAGGTCGTGGTGGTGCCCTCGGCGGAGGATGCGCGGGCGGAGCTTGCGGCCTCGCAGGTGGTGCCCCACCTGTTCATCATCGAGACGGACTTGGAGGGCGTGGACGGCTTCGGCCTGTGCTCTCAGCTGCGCGCGGACGTGCGCACGGCCATGGTGCCGGTGATGCTCACCGCCCGGAACGCCGAGCCGTTCCACGCGGAGCTGGCCCACACGGTGGGCGCGGACGACTTCCTGCCCGA
>DASVVJ010000012.1:0-3257 GCA_036389955.1 Myxococcaceae bacterium | reverse complement strand
ATCCCCACCCCCCGCAGCACGGAGACGCAGGCCAGCAACACCGTGAAGTCGGCGGCCACGCCGGCCACCCGCGCGGCCAACACGGTGGCGCAGTCGGGCTTCACCCCCTCGGCGGCGCGTCCCGCCACGGACCTGACGGGCGGCCCGGTGCGCACCGCGGGCCCGGTGTCTCCCACCAGCCGTGACGGCCAGGCGGCCATCCAGGCCACGCTGAACCACATCAACGAGCAGGTGAAGACCTCCGAGTCGCTGGCGGCCTCCCACTTCGACGCCGCCCAGGCCTTCAACCCCAAGTCCATCGAGCGCGACAACCTGGGCATGACGCACGTGCGCATGGACCGCATGCACGAGGGCGTGAAGGTGTTCGGCGAGCAGGTCATCGGCCACATGGCCGCGGACGGCAAGTTCGACAGCCTCACCGGTGACACCTCGCTCATCCCCGCGGGCCTGGGCAAGCAGGAGCCGAAGCTGTCCGCCAAGGACGCGCTGGCCATTGCGCAGAAGGAGTTCGCGAGCAAGACGGACCGTCCGCCCACCGTGGAGCGCGTCATCTACAAGGACGCGGACGGCAAGTACCACTCGGCCTACCGCGCGGAGCTGACGAACACCTCCTCTAAGGACGAGCGTCCCCGCCGGATGAACTACCTGATCGACGCCAACAGCGGGAAGGTGCTCGAGAAGTACAACCAGATGGGCGGCATCGAGATGGATGCCAAGGCGAACACCGAGCCCAAGACGGTGACGGGCACGGCCAGCCCCAACGCGGAAATTGCCGACCTGAGCACCACCACGTCGAAGATCGCCCTGAGCGAGGACGTGACGATCGACTCGCTGAAGCTGGACCTGGACCTGGCGCACAGCTACCGGGGAGACCTGAAGGTGACGCTGACGAGTCCCTCGGGCAAGTCGGCGGTGATCAGCGACCGCGCGGGTGGCGGCGCCGATGACCTCAAGGGCAGCTTCGACCTGTCGCAGTTCGCCGGCGAGAAGACGGCGGGCGAGTGGACGCTGACGGTGGAGGACAAGGCCAAGCGCGACACGGGCACGCTGAAGAGCTGGACGCTGACGGCGAAGGCGAAGGCCGAGCAGCCGCCCCCGCCCCCGCCGCCCACGGGCAAGGGCGACGACACCACGATGTACAGCGGCACCGTGGACCTCTCCACCAAGCAGAACGCGGACGGCACCTACAGCCTTGAGGACGGCACGCGCGGCAAGGGCGTGGTGACGCAGGACGCGCAGAACAAGCAGCGCCCCAGCGGCCCGGTGGCCATCAAGGACGACGACAACGTGTGGGGCGAGGGCGATGACCCAGCGCGCAACAAGGCGGCGGTGGACGCGCACTACGGCGCGCAGATGACGTACGACATGTACAAGAACATCCTCGGCCGCGACTCGCTGGACGGCAAGGGTGAGAAGCTCGTCTCCAACGTCCACATCGGCACCAACTACGTGAACGCGTTCTGGGACGGCAACCAGATGAACTACGGCGACGGCGACGGCAAGACGGCCGGCCCGCTGACCACGCTGGACATCGCGGGCCACGAGATTACGCACGGTCTGACCGAACGCACCGCGGGCCTGATTTACCGCGGCGAGTCGGGCGGCCTGAACGAGGCGTTCAGCGACATCATGGGCACGGGCGTGGAGTGGTACGCCAGCCAGCAGAACGCGGCGGTGAAGTTCGACTGGGCGGTGGGCGAGGACGCGTGGACGCCGACCAACGGCGACGCGACGGACGCGCTGCGCTACATGGACGACCCGACGAAGGACAAGTACTCGGTGGACCACTACAGCAACTACCCGAAGCAGACGGAGGTGCACGGCTCGAGCGGTATCGCCAACAACGCCTTCTACCTGCTGGCCAACGGCGGGACGAACAAGACCTCGAAGGCGACGGTGGAGGGCGGCATCGGCATCGAGAAGGGCCTGAAGATCTACGGCCGGGCGCTGGAGCACTACATGACGCCGAGCACCACGTTCGCGCAGGCGCGTGAGGCGACGATCAAGGCGGCGACGGACCTGTTCGGCGCGAACTCGCCCGAGGTGACGAAGGTGAAGGAGAGCTGGGCGGCCGTGGGAGTGGGCACCAAGTAGTCCCAACCACCCCTCTCCCTTCGGGAGAGGGACGGGGTGAGGGTTCCGCGGCCCAGACCGTGTCCCTCCGTCCCAAGACAAGCTGGCGTCAGGCCCTCACAGCCTGACGCCAGTTGTCGTTTACGGAGAGCACCTCAAGCCGGCCGCTCCTGGCGCCAGCGAGAAGCCCGGGCGTGCAGTCAGTGCCGCGTGACCTGCGTCCGGAACGCTTGGAGGGTATGCACGTTGCTCGGCACCGCGTGGTAGGCAAAGTAGCCCCTCACCACGTTAGGGCCCTGCCGGAAATGAGTTGGCCGCTTTCGCGCTTCGAGGCTGATTTTCCAGGGGAAAGCGCGCCTCTCATGGCTCAGTAAATTCTGACGGGGGCTCCAACACTTGGAGCGCTACCGTCACCCCGTCCGCCGCGCGCGTCAATCACACCACCACGCTGCTGCCCAACGGCAAGGTGCTCGTCACCGGCGGCTTGGCAGCAGGGAGAGCAGAGGGGCAGAGGAAGGCCGCTGGCCTGGTTGTCGCTTCAAGGATAGGGCCGACTGAGGCACCATGCCCGCCCGCAGCCGAGGATGGCCGGTGGCGCGCCGGCCGTCGGAGGGCGGCGTGGATCGATGGGACCGGAGGGCTGTTATGAGCTGCTATTTCAAAGGCTGCACCGAGAAGGGGACCACGAAGGAGCACATCCCGCCGCGCTCATTTTTCCCCGAGGGTGAGAGGGAGCAGCTGCTCACCGTCAAGTCCTGCAAGGCTCACAACAACGACAAGTCGACGAACGATCTCTATGTGCTGGCGCAAATCTGCATGAACGCGTCGCCAAGCAATCGGGCGAGAGAGGTATTCCAGGAGAGGGTCCTCCCGCAGCTTTCGCACAACAACCATGCGCTGCGACGGATGCTGTTGAAGGACTCCCGCCAGCTCCCCGGGGGCGCGTACGGAGCGATGAGGATGCTCAGCAACGGCCCTTCATTCCTCACACTACTGCATCAGGCGCCCTGGGCTTGCCCCGATTTAGTGGACACAGGGGTTAGGCCTGCCCTGGGGAGGATGCCCTTGGGCGGCTCAACGCCCCTCATCGGAGCCTTACGCTCAGGCGCTCCATGCGTCCGTTGGGCCTGCCCATAAAGGTATCGAGCAAGCGTTCTTCAACATGTTGCGGGTCCCAAACAACC
>DASVVJ010000011.1:0-1752 GCA_036389955.1 Myxococcaceae bacterium | reverse complement strand
CAGCCGGAGTGAAGACCTCGACCCGCTCGCTCTGGAGCTTGAAGTCCTGGGTCTCCCCGTTCTCGTCCTGCATCAGGATGGCGGAGTTGCTCGCACCACTCAGGCGATGGGGAATGAGTGTCTCCGGCTCGACGATGAACTCGAGGGAGCCGCTAATCTGAAGCTTCGTCACCGTCATCTTCGGAATCGAGGACTCCGGCAGGCCCGAGTTGGCCACCATGAAGTCCCTCATCCGTTGCCCCATCTCGGCTCCGGCCCGCTCGGCGTCCGCGGGATCCATGGATGACTCCAGGGCCATGCGTACGCAGCGCTGCTCGGCGCCGCCCTCGGTGCAAGACACGCGTCCCTTCAGGGACAGGCGCTCTCGCGTGGTCACGCTGTTACCGAAAAACGGAACGGTGATCCGGCCCTTGCGCTCGACGGCCTCGCCGGGCTTCAGCGTGAGCCCGGTCCACTTCCCGACCAGTTCCTCCCACCGGTCCCGGGCGGCCTGCTCCAGCGCCTCGCCCACCAGCTTCGCCAGCCGGTCCCGCTGCTCGGCGGGAACCCCCTGACTCTCGGCGTCCTTGAACATCTCGGCGACCGCCTGCTGGGAACCCTCGATGCGCTTCAGCTCGCCCGAGGGCCCCATGACGATGACGGGTGTGGGCGGCAGCTGCACCTCCGCGGGAATGGAGCCTGGCCCCGTCGTCGGCGGCCGGCCGGTGATCAGCCGCAGTTCCTCCCCGGTGCGCTCCAGCTTGATGTCATAGCGCCGCTCCAGCGGCTCCGGGGGCTTGTCTCCCCGGGCCTCCGAGGTCGTCGAGACCACCTGCGCCGTGAAGCCCTGGGGCCAGGCGAAGCGCAGGCTCACCGCGTCCCCCGGGCTGGCCTGCCCTCCTGCGCCGGAGGAGGTGGCACACGAGGCCAGCAGCCCGGCCAGCGCCAGGGAGGAAATCGAACGGATGAAGCGGGACATGAAGGCTCCACAGGCAGGGTTCTCCCTGAATCTAGGCGCAGGGCCGACCATTCCCCCGCTGGAAAAGCGCAGCGGGCGTTCGGATGAACTGGTAGGTAGCGCCCTCTCATGAGCGCTTCGACAGCTCACGCGGTCACCACCACCCCTCCCTCCCCCGCGCAGCTCGGGAGGGTGTACGCCGCGATGCTCGTCCAGGTGCTCATCAGCGCGGGGACGTACCTGGCCGGCAAGCGGGCCATGGAGGAGCTGCCACCGGCCACCGCCATCCTCTGGCGGTTCCTGCTGAGCGGGGCGGTGTTCGTGCTGCTGCTCCTCTTCACCCCCGGGGCGAAGCTGCCCCCGCGCTCCGAGTGGCGGCGGGTGATGATGCTGGGGCTGCTGGCGGGACCAGTGAACCAGCTGCTCTTCTTCTACGGCCTGGCGCGCACCTCGGCGGCGCACGGAGCGCTGATGTACGCGATGACGCCCCTGGGCGTGTACGTGACGAGCGTGCTGAAGGGCCAGGAGCGGTTCTCCAGACGGGCGGCGGCCGGCATCACCACGGCCTTCGTCGGCGTGGTGGTGCTCCTGCTGGGGCGGGGGCTGGCCAGTGCCCGGGGCTCGATGGTGGGAGACCTGCTCATCCTCGCGGCGGTGGTGGCGTGGGTGCTCTACACCACGGAAGGCAAGCCCTTCGCGGCCGCTCACGGACCGCTGCGTGCCACCGCGTGGAGCATGGTGGCCGCGATGCTGCTCATGCTGCCCCTGGCGCCCTTCGTCATGCGGCCCATGGAGACGCTGAACGCCAGCCTGAC
>DASVVJ010000010.1:0-2847 GCA_036389955.1 Myxococcaceae bacterium | reverse complement strand
GGGGGGGGGGCGGGGGGGGGGGCTGCGGCTGGTTGGGCAGCGGGAGGAACTCCTCCTCCGGCGCGGTGGGCGCGGCGGCGGGAGGCGGCGCCGGAGGCAGTTCATCCCGGGGCGCGGAGGTGATGGGCGGTGGGGTGAGGGTGTCTTCCGGGGGAGGCCGGCGAGCTCCGGACTGGGCATTCGCCGCGAAGGTGGCGAGGCACAGCAGGATGGCAGTGGCACGCATGGGGAGACTCCTGTCCCCCCATCATCCCTGCATCATGGATGCCTGGGAAAGATCTCCCGGGCATCTTCTTTCCCTCGGCGTGTCTCAGCGCGTCACGGCGAGCTGTGCACGGCGGTGCACAGGAGCGCGGCGCGGGTGTCGCGGGCGCGGGGCGTGGATGCGCCAGGCCCCCTTGCGCAGCGGGAGGTTGGCCACCGTCTTCACGTCCCACACCAGCCCCAGGGCCTCCAGCGCGCGCACGGCCCAGAAGCCCGGATCCGGCTGGCGCCAGCCCACGCCCATCTGCGCGGAGGCGGGGTAGGCATGGTGCGTGTTGTGCCAGCTCTCGCCCATGCTCAGCAGCGCCAGCCACCCGGTGTTGCGGCCCTGCTCGGCGGCGCCCTCCATCTGGTACGGCTGATCACCCGAGACGTGGCTGACGTAGTGGATGGCCCAGAAGCCGTCCTGCGTGAGCGCCACCCGGACGAGGATGCCCCAGACGACGAAGGCCATGCCGCCCGCTGCGTAGAGCCCCAGGGCCAGCGGTACCTGGAGCCACAGCCCGGCGCGCTCCAGGGCGCGGAAGAGCGGACGGCGGGCCACGCGCGGATCCACCGGCGGGTACACCGAGTCATCCGGAGCGCGGTACTCGTAGAAGAGCGCGTAGGCCATGGCCCGGAGGAAGCCGCCCTCGTAGCCGAAGTACGGCGGGCACGAGGGCTGGTTCTGGTGGTAGTCGCGCATGTGGTGCATGCGGCTCATGCCGATGACACCGCCCAGGCCCGCAAGTGAGCCCACCACCGCGAGCACCGACTCCACGGCGCGCGAAGTTCTGAAGCCGCGGTGGATGAGGCCGCGGTGGAAGCCCACCGAGACGCCCAGGCACATCGTCACCGCCAGCAGCGCCGCGGCCACCGCCACCGCGCTCCAGGAGAAGAAGAGCGCGCCGCCCACCAGGGCCCCCACGTGCAGCAGCGTCCAGCGCAGCACCTTGGCTTTGCTCAACCTCGTCGCCTCGTCCATGGCCTCCCGCTCCTTTCGGAGGGAGGCCATCGCAAGCGCCCTGCCAACCCATTCGCCTCGTGAATTCAGGCGCTTAGCGGGCTGAAAGGGGGCCACTGTCCACGGTGTCGACAGTGGGGCGTCAACGCGGGAGTCAGCCGCGGCTCAGGACCGCCTGGACAGGACACGCAGAAACCCGGCGGGCAGCGAGTCCTGGCTTGGGTCCGCGGGATTGCGCTCACCGCGAGGCCTGACCCTCAGCCGGCTCATCTCCACGAGCAGCTGCTCGGGCCCATAGCCGGGGAGCGTGCTGATCAGATACGCGCGCAGCTCGTCCCGCATCTCGGCCACGGTGGCGTAACGCTCGGCCGGGGTTACCCGCAGCGCTCGCTGAGCCACGGCCCTCACCGGTTCAGGCACCCGCCGAGTCACCTTCGCCACGTGCTCGGGGGTCAGGCGCACGGCCTGCGCGGCCAGCTGGACCGGATCCTCCCAGGCGGGCTGCTCGGTCCAGATCTTCCCCAGCAGCTTCCGCAACATGCCACGCACCGGGGCGGGCTTGCGTTGGTCGGGCGGGTCCAACAGGTGCACGCCGGTCAGCATCTCCACCAGCACCAGCCCCAGGCTGAAGATGTCCGCGCGGGCGTCGGGCCGCTCCAACCGCAGCACCTCGGGCGCGGCGTACCCCACGCTGCCCCTCAGGGTGTGCGCCGGGGTGCGGACCCGATAGGGCCCGCACGTGAGGACCGAGCCCAGCTCGGCGAGCTTCACCTCGGCCCGCCGGCTCAAGGTGATGTTGGCGGGGCTGACATCCCGGTAGACGAGCCGCAGCGGGTACCCGCCCTCATCCTTCACACCATGGGCATGGGCGAGCGCGTCAGCCACCTCGGCGGCGATATAGGCCGCGCAGGGGGCCGGCAGGTGCACCTTGCGCCGCGCCGCCCACGTCAGCACCCGCTCCAGGCGCACGCCCTCCACGTATTCCGTGATGAGCAGCGGATGGGTCACGGCGAACTCCGCGTGAAGCACGCGCGGCAGGCCCGGGTGCTCCAGCCGGCGTGCCACCCAGGCCTCGTGTGCCAGTCGCCGGCGTTGCTCCAAGGGAGCGCGAGGGGCCGGTTTCTTGATGACGACAAACCCCTCGATTCCCCGCGAGGACTCACGCCGGGCGATCAGCCGCTGTGCACCGCCCAGCGTCTCCAGCCTACGCACCAGGTGGTACCGGCTGCCCTCGAGCGTGAAGAGGGGCGGGTCCTGCTCGGGCTCGGGTGGGGGCTCGGATATGGGCTCGGATAGGGGCTCGGATGGGGGCTCGGATGGGGGCTCGGGCTCAGGGGTGGGAGTGGGGTCACTGGCCATGGAGACTCCGTGAGCGGGGAAAGTGATGTGACAGGTATGGCACCGCTCGGGTGACTCACAAGGTAACATGGGGGTTGTGACGGGAGAAGCCCGGCGGCGCTCACCGCGAACCTGCCCTGCTGTCAGACCGTCGAAAAAGTGGGTGGGAGGACGTGGGAGGTAGGTAGCAAAACGATCGACTCGGTGGGTAAGGCGTGGTTGGTAGAGAGGTGTGAAAGCCAGAGGAGAGAAGAGGCGGCGGGTCAGAGGAGTACTGGACACGGCGCAGCAGGCGTTGGGGT
>DASVVJ010000009.1:0-7167 GCA_036389955.1 Myxococcaceae bacterium | reverse complement strand
AGCCGATGAAGAGCATGAGCTTCCACGCCGCGGGCATGGGCATGCCCAGCCACACCATGGCCTGGATGAGCACGCACATGGCGCACAGCGAGGCCACCGAGGCGGCCATCGTCTGCAGGTAGTTGGCGCCGTGCTTGCCCTCGGGGCCGTAGCCGTAGGTGACGGCGCTGCCGAGAATGCCGGCCAGCACCTGCGAGGCCACGAAGAAGCCCAGGCTGAAGTTCATGTACGCGGCGGCCACGCCGCCCAGCGGCCCGATGACGAAGATGGCCATCGCGCCCAGCAGCACGTGGAACTTCCACGTGCCCGGGGGCGGCAGGAAGCGGAAGCGCGGGGCCTCCGGGCCTCCGGGCAGGCCAGAGGCAGAGGGAGGCACGGGAGCGGGCAGCGGCTGAACGGGTTGAGCCATGGAGGGCCGCAGGGTACCGACCCTGCAGGTGGGCTTCAATGCACACGGGGTATGGTCCGGCCCCATGCGGACCAAAGCCACGCCTCCCATCGCGCACCTGAGCGGCCGGGCCTTGCAGCCCCTCATTCAGGTCTACTTCGAGTTCAACCACCTCAAGCAGCTCTACCGCCAGGGCTGGCTGCGCGTGGGCATTTCCCCCGAGCGCTGCGAGAGCGTGGCTGAGCACTCCCTGGGCGTGGCCCTGCTGTGCCTGTTCATCGCCGACATGTGGTTTCCCGAGGCGGATGCCTCCAAGGTCGTCCGCATCGCGCTGCTGCATGACCTGGGAGAGGCCAGGGTGGGGGACATCACCCCGCATGACGGGGTGCTCCCCGGGCAGAAGCACGCCCTGGAGCGCGAGGCGATGAGGCAGCTCCTGGCCGGGCTGCCCCGGGGCGAGGAGTACCTGGCGCTCTGGGAGGAGTACGAGCAGGGCAGCTCGTTCGAGGCGCGGCTGGTGCGCCAGGTGGACCGGCTGGAGATGGCGCTCCAGGCCTGCGTGTACGAGCACCAGGGCTTCGGGGACCTGTCGCAGTTCTTCGCCTCGGCCGAGAAGGCACTCGAGTCGCCTCAGCTCCGCGCCGTGCTGGCCGAGCTTCAGACCGCGAGGCCTCCGCCGAAGCCGTGAGCCTCAGCCGAACCAGCGGCTGGAGTCCGGCGCGAAGACGCGGACCCGCTCCAGCAGGGAGGGGGGCACCCGCTTGCGGACGATGTCGTGCACCGCCTCGGGCCCATAGGCCTGGCTGAAGTGCATCAGCACCAGGGCCTCGTTCCGGAACAGGTCTGCCCGGGCGATGATCTCGTCCAGGTGGGTATGCAGCCGCTCCTGCGCGTCCTCCACCGTGCGCGACTGATCGATATAGGTGCACTCGAGGATCAGCACCCGGCTCTCCAGGATCGACGGCGTGGACTCCAGCACCCGCGACAGCGTGTCGGTGGCGTAGGCCACCTCCAGCCGCTCGGTCGCCTCGAAGATGCCCTCCACGCCCTCTCGCCTCAGCCGGCCGATCTCTTCTCCCGGCAGGCCGCGGTGCTCGGGCTTCAGCTTCGTGACGCGGCGCAGGAACTGGTAGCCCAGCGAGGGGCCCGCGTGGTGGGTGCGGAAAGCGCGAACCCACAGGTCCTTGGCCACCTTGCGCGTGTCTCCCGGCAGCATGGGGATCGTCTCGTAGGAGATCTCCGAGCGGTGCAGCCGGCAGAGCGCGGTCTGCGCCTCCTGAACGGCGGACTCAATCTCCGCCGGGAGGAACACCTGAGCGGGCGAGTGCTTGCCTACCAGCCCTCGGATGCCCAGCAGCGCGCCCAGGGCGCTGGCGTGATCCGAGTGCCCGTGGCTCAGGAAGATGTGATCCGTCGTGGCGAAGCTGCGCAGCGGCACGCCCGCGTCGAGCACCACGCCCAGCTCCGGCACCTGGAGCGAGGTGTACACCCCGCCCACGGAGATGCCTCGGATGGTGTAGGGCCCGGCCTGCACTTCGGTCAGCATGCCCTCAAGGCTAATGGCTGCCAGGCCTGGGCGGGGCATCAATCGCCGCATCGACTTGTGGACGGCAGGGCGGATGCCAACGTTCCTCGAAGACGAGGATCCCCATGCCAATGCTCTCCACCTTTCTTCTGTGTCTGCTCTCGCCCGTGCTCGCAGTGGCCCAGCCGCTCCTGGGGGCTTCTCCAGGAATGGAGGTCCACCGCAGCCCTGCGTTCTGGTACTGGATCGTGGCGCTGATCGTCGCGGCGGCGGCCTTCGCTGTGGTGTCTGTCCGCCTCTCGCGCAGGCGGGGGGGCGGACCTCCCTCCACGCCTCGGGTCTCGTGACGCCCCGGCGTCCGGGCGCTTGCTCAGACCGCCAGCAGGGTAGCCAGGCTCCCGCCCGGAAAGGGGGAGCCCACGCTGGGCGTTGAGTGCAGTCCATGCGCTCCGTGACGCTCGCCCGATTCGCCGCTGTGCTGCTCCTGGCCGTGGCCGTTCCCCTGCGGGCACAGGCCTTTCCCGTGGGCGATCACCAGCGCCTCACCGAGGCGGCGATCGATTCGGTTCTGGCCTCCCGGTGGCGCCCGCTGCTCGAGCGCCACCGCGACGAGGTGGTGCACGGCGCGACGGCCGAGGATCTCAACCTCCACGTGAAGTGGACGGGCTGGCACCACTTCTATACCCCCGAGGGTTCGCTCGACACTGCCGTGCGCCGGGCCTCCGACTCGCGGGTGCGCGAGCTGTGGGCCGAGGCGCTGGAGTCCGCCCGCCATGGAGACATGGCCCGGGCCTTCGACCGCGTGGGCCACCTGGCGCACCACCTGCAGGACATGGCCTCTCCGCCCCACGTGGTGCCGGTGAACCATGGCCTGGGCGACGGCTTCGAGCGCTACGGCATCCGCGCCGCCCTGGCCCGGGCCCCACACCGCGAGGTAGCACCGCTGCCGGGAGACGAGGCCCAGCGGGCGCTCGCGAGCGAGACCCTGGCCGCCGTACGGGACGAGTCCCTCACCACGAAGGGGGGCGCCATTCCCTGGAGCGCCTTCTGGGCCGAGCCCCGGAATCATGCGCCAGGCGCATTCGGCGGCTATGGGGCCGAGGTGGGCAACGCCTTTGGCGAGCCCGTGGTGCGCTGGCGTGGCCGTGCTCACACGGTAGAGCCAGCGGCCTACGCGGACTTCATGAATGCGCGCGTCTCGGGAGCCGTGGCCTATACGCGGGCCTTCCTGGAGTGGGCCAGCGATCAGCTCGAGGAAGCGGCGGCCACGGAGGACAGCACTGTGGCGCTGCGAGGCTTCCGTCCCCCTCCCGAGTTGTCACTCCAGGCGGTGGGCGGGCTGATGCGGGACTCGCGGGGCACGGTGCCCGTGGTGGGCCTGCGCGCCACGCTCCCGCTCCCGCGCTCCTTGATGCTGTCGGTGGACTGGCGCCGCGGCGTGGGTGGCCTGGAGCCACGGTTTCGGCCCGAGGGTGGAACCGTGGCGGTGCTGTCACCTCCGCTGTGGACGGCCCGGCCCGGCTACCCCCTGGGCCTGGATCTGCGCGCCAGCCTGGGGGTGGGCTTCGCTTCCTGGGAGGGCCAGCAGCGGCTGGGAGTCCCGGTGGGGCTGCGCCTGCACGCGGCTCCACGGCGCCTGATCTCGGTGAGCGCGGAGGTGCTCTACCAGGGCATGAAACCTCCCGAAGCTTCTTGGATGCATGGGGTCTCTTTCACCCTGGGGGTAGGCCTGGCCTGGGGAGATCGCTGACCCGTCCGGGTGGTTCCGCGCGCTGCGGTTTTCGGCTATGCGCTCGGAATGCACCTGAGTGAGTACGCGAAGTTCGATGCCCTGGGGCTGGCGGAGCTGGTCCGGCAGAGGAAGGTGAGCCCCGAGGAGCTGGTGCGGACCGCCCAGGCCGCGATCGAGGCGGTCAACCCCCAGCTCAACGCCGTGATCGGCCTGCTGGAGGATGAGGCCCAGGCCACGCTGAAGCGCGGGCTGCCCGAGGGCCCCTTCACCGGAGTGCCCTTCCTGCTCAAGGATCTGGTGCTGCACCTGGCGGGCGTTGCGTCGGACTCGGGCAGCCGGTTCTTCCAGGGCCTGGTGATGCCGCATGACACCACGCTGATGGCGCGCTACCGGCGGGCGGGGCTGATCCCGCTGGGCCGGACCAACACGCCGGAGATGGGGTTCAACGCCAGCACCGAGCCGGTGCTGCACGGCCCCACGCGCAACCCGTGGAACCCGGAGTTCAGCCCCGGAGGCTCGAGCGGCGGCTCCGCGGCTGCGGTGAGCGCGGGCATCGTCCCCGTGGCCTACGCCAATGATGGAGGGGGCTCCATCCGCATCCCCGCCGCGATGTGCGGCCTCTTCGGGCTGAAGCCCTCGCGGGGCCGGACGCCCGCCGGGCCGGATGTGGCCGAGGGACTGAACGGAATGGCCATCGAGCACGTGGTGTCGCGCTCGGTGCGGGACAGCGCGGCCATGCTGGATGCCACGGTGGGCCCGGACGCGGGAGATCCCTTCATCATCGCGCCCCCCGAGCGGCCCTACCTGGATGAGGTGGGGCGTGCGCCGGGGCGGCTGCGCATCGCCTTCAGCCGCGGCTCGCCCTCCGGCAAGGAGGTCAGCCCCGAGTGCGTGGCGGCGGTGGAGGACGCGGCGCGGCTGTGCCAGTCCCTGGGCCACGAGGTGGTCGAGGCCATGCCGAGCTACAGCCACGAGGCGCTCCATTCCGCGCTGGTGGCCATCTGGAGCACGGGGCTGGCGGGCTGGGTGCACGGCATGTCGTTCATCACGGGGCGCAAGCCCGCGCCCGAGCTGTTCGAGCCAGCCACCTGGGCGACGTTGCAGCAAGGCATGAACATCCGGGGCGTGGAGCTCCAGGGCGCGTTCGCGCGGGTGAACCAGGTGGCCCGCACGATGGGACACTTCTTCGCGGCGCATGACGTGCTGCTCACGCCCACGTTGCCGACGCCCCCCTTCCGGCTCGGGGTGCTGAACACGAGCGTGCAGATGACCGCGGCCGAGTGGGCGGAGCGGGTGCTGGCGTACTGCGTCTTCACCATGCCGTTCAACGCCACGGGTCAGCCGGCCATGAGCGTGCCGCTGCACTGGAGTCCGCAGGGGCTGCCTATCGGTGTCCAGTTCGTGGGGCGCATGGGCGACGAGTCCACGCTGTTCCGGCTGGCGGGGCAGCTCGAGCAGGCGCGGCCCTGGGCGCAGCGCACGCCACCGATTCACGTGGCGGCGGCTCGCGGCCGCTCCGCGTGAGCCGGGCTCACTGGGCCGTTCGATGGGCCTCGGTGAGCTTCATGGGCGCGTGTTTGCGGCAGCGCTTCGGCTTAGGGCCGTCCACCATCCGGGTTACCACCAACCCAACGTAGGACTCGGAGTGATCGGCCAGGTACTGCTTCAGGTCCACCTCCACCGCCTTGCCCGCGAAGTGGTCTCCGACGATCCACTTGCCTCCGCCGCTGTAGAGCCCGGTATGCCAGACCCAGACGGGCTGGCCCTTCAGCATGCCGATGGAAGGTTCCGCCGGATTCTGGCCGTAGCCCACCAGCAGCAGCACATCCCCTGGCCGGAGCTTCGAGACATCGAGCTCCGATGAGGCCACGGGCGCCAGGCCCTCCACGGCCACGCCCAGCTCTCCGGCGGGCACGGACTGGGTGGGCATGACGGAGAAGGACTTCCAGCCACAAGGGCCCACCCGCTCCGCCGCATAGAAGAGTACGCCCTGGCAGTCGATGCCATCCTGCGCATCGCGGAGCCTGCCACCAAAGTCGTAAGGGACGCCGAGCACCTCTCGCGCCGCCGTGACGAACCGCTCCTGGGGGGAGGGTCGGCTCTGCGCCAGGGCGCCGCTGCCCAGGAGGAGACCCAAGAAGAGAATTCCCCGGAACCCGGATGTCCGCATGGGCCCTGGGACGCTTCCGGATGCAGCAAGGTTCCAGGGTTGGATCATATAGTGTGGGGGCATGTTCAGTCGCCTCGAGGACACAGACCTCGCTCCCATCCACCGGATTGTCCGCACCTTTGACGAGGCCCTGTCCGCGCTGAACTGCCCGGCGTCTCCCGCCGACATCGAGCGTTGGAGCGTCATCGTGGATGAGGCGATGGCCGGCCGTGCGCGCCTCTTCCACACGCACGACCACGTCTTCGATCTCACCCAGACGCCCGATGCGATCGAGGTCCTGGCGGGGCTCTTTCACGACATCGTCTACGTGCAGGTGGATCAAGGCATGTCCGCGCGCATCGCGCAGGTGGTCTGCGCGTATGCCGAGCCCGATCAGGGCTCGTACGTGCTCAAGCCGCTGAAGGACGACGTGCCCGCGCAGATCGTCTACGAGCTGTTCGGCGTCCAGGCCGGAGCGCGGCTGACGCCCATGACGGGGCTCAACGAGCTGCTGAGCGCGCTGGTGGCCGCCCGGGAGCTGTCGGCCCGGCTGCCGCTGGGCACGGTGTCCCAGGTGGTCGGGTGCATCGAGAGCACCATTCCGTTCCGGGGCCACGACGCGCAGGGGAGCACGCCCTTCGATCGGCTGGCGGATCGGCTGCGGCAGGTGAACACGCGGCTGTCACTGGGGCTGGACGACAAGGAGCTCACCACCGCCATCCACCGCGCCGTGCGCGTGTGCCTGCGGGATGTCAGCGGCTTCGCGGATCCGGACGCGGCGCGGTTCCTGGACAACACCTGGAAGTTGCTGCCGGAGACGAACCCCGCGCTGCGCACCCCGGACGTGTACTCGATCCGCGAGTACCGCACGGCCTTGCAGAAGATGGAGGGGTTTCTGGGGACGCTCACGGCGGACCGGGTCTTCCTGCAGTACGAGGGTGAGCCCACCAACGAGGAGCACCGGCGGCTGTTGGAAGTGACGGCGCGCAACCTGGACTTCGCCGCGCGCTACCTCCGGGCGAAGCTCTACCCGGTCGCCATCCTCGAGGCGCTGGCGGTCGAGACGGGGGGCGACGCACCGCTGGAGCTCTTCGCCGGAGGGCTGCCCAAGCCGCCCTCGGGAGGGGGCAAGCGGCTGGAGCACTTCCTGCCGCCCGCGGAGGACAAGGCGCTGGATCAGGATCCTACGCTGCGCGCGGTGCTGGCCTTTGGCCGGGCCAGCGAGACGTCCTTCGATCTGCGCTCCTCGCCGGCAGCTTCGTTCCTCTACCGGCGTTACGGCGCGGCGGCGGTGGAGGAGGGGGTGCGGCAGGCACGGCGGTTCTTCGACGGGACGCTGTCGGCAGCGGAGTTCCTGCGCGCGCAGCCTGGCC
>DASVVJ010000008.1:0-7062 GCA_036389955.1 Myxococcaceae bacterium | reverse complement strand
TGTGGGCGGTAGGCCGCCCCCTTCTTGGAAGCGGCGGGAGAGCGTGAAGCCATGTTCAATCCTCGGGGGCTCAGGCGGCGGCGGATGCGGAGTCGGACTCGGGGACCAGCGTCACCACCGAGCGGTGCTCCGGGGCGAAGTACTTCGCCGCGACGGCCTTCACCTGTTCATTCGTGACAGCGGCATAGCGGGACGGCAGCGTGAGCAGCTCACGCCACGAGCCCAGCAGTGCCTCGTAGTGGCCCAGCGCATGCGCGCGGCCGGTGTTGGTGCCCAGCTCGCGCAGCTGATCGGCACGCAGGTTGTTCTTCGCCTTCTGCATCTCGCGCTCGGTCAGCCCCTCGCGCGCCACGCGCTCCAGCTCCGTGTACAGCGCCGCCTCCACCTTCTGCGGATCCGAGTCCGGCTTGAGCTCCAGGTAGAAGACGATCGTCCCCGGATCGATGCGCCAGCCCCAGTCGAGCATCACCGACACGGCCACCTGCTGCTCGTAGACGAGGCCCTTCACCAGCCGGCTGCCCTCGCCCTTGTTCAGCGCGTACTGGATGATGTCCAGCACCAGCGTGTCCTCCTCGGTGGCCTTGGGGCCGCGGAAGCCAATCATCACCGAGGGAGACTGGGCCGGGTGCCGGATGACGGCGCGGCGCTCGCCCTTCTGCTGCGGCTCGGCGTCGATCACCGGCAGCGGCTTGGGGCCCTTGGGAATGTCTCCGTAGTAGCGGCGGATGAGCGCCAGCGTCTTCTTTGGATCGATGTCGCCGGAGATGTAGAGCACCGCGTTGCTGGGCGCGTAGTAGGTGCGGAAGTAGTCCTCGCAGTCCCGGCGGGAGATGTTCTCGATGTCCGCCATCCAGCCAATCACGGGCCAGCGGTACGGGTGCGCCTTGTAGACGAGCGTGCCCAGCTCCTCATCCAGGATGCCGGTGATCTCGTTGTCCACACGGACGCGGCGCTCTTCCTTCACCACCTCGCGCTCGCTGCTCAGCGTGGCGTCCGAGATGCGCAGCGAGCGCATCCGGTCCGACTCCAGGTCCAGCACCGTCTCCAGCGCGTCCGACGAGAAGTCGTCGTAGTACACCGTCATGTCATTCGAGGTGTACGCGTTGGACCGGCCGCCGTTGGACTCGAGCACCCGGTCGAATTCCTTGGGGCCGTACTTCTTGGCCCCGTTGAACATCATGTGCTCGAACAGGTGGCTGATGCCGGTGATGCCAGGGCGCTCGTTGCGCGAGCCCACCTGGAAGAACGTGTAGAGGCTCACCACGGGGGTGAGCGGGTTGGGCAGCAACCGCACCCGGAGGCCGTTGGACAGCTGGGCCTCGTGCACATCGAGCAGGGATTGCAGCGCGGGGTCGGCCTTGCGAGAAGGAGGACGCGAAGAGACCTTGGGCATGACGCGGAGCGTATACCCACCGCTCGCAGGCCGCGCTAAAGATCCACGACCCCCGCCCGCAGGGCCATGACGACCGCCTCCACGTGCGAGTTGACGCCCATCTTGCGGTAGATATGCGACAGATGGGTGCGCACGGTGCGCCGCTCCAGCGTCATCACCTGCCCCACCTCGGCGTTGGACAGGCCCTTGGCCACATAGCGCAGCACGTCAAACTCGATAGGCGTCAGCCCCCAGGGGTTGGCCGGCTTCTGCGCGGGCTTGGCCTGGATGGACTGGAAGTAGTTCCAGAACCGCTTGGCGATGATGGGCTCGAGCACCGTGCCGCCCTCCATCACCTCGCGGATGCCCGAGCGGATCTTCTCCGGACCTACCCTTTTGACCAGGTAGCCCGAGGCCCCTGCCTGGATGGCCTCGTACACCTTCTGCTCATCCTCGAAGGACGTGAGGATGAGGATCTCCACCTCGGGGGCCCGGCGCTTGACGCGCTGGGTGACCTGGATGCCGTTGATGCCCGGGAGTTCCAGGTCCAGCAGCACCAACTGAGGGCGAACGCGGACGATGTCCTCCACCGCCTCCTCGCCGTCCTGCGAGGTGCCGACCAGCTCCAGCTCCTCGAAGGTGCCCAGCACCTTCACCAGGTTCTTGAGGAGGACCGGCTGATCCTCGACGACATAGACGCGCGTCCGGTCCATGCTCACCGCCTCGGAGTCGATTCGAACTTCAGCTCGTGGACCTGCTGCTTGCCGCGCTCCAGGCGCACTTCGAACTCGATGCGCTCCTTCGTCCCGACAGCCTCCAGAACGATGCGCCGGGTGCCGGCCTTCACGGGGTACTTGTTCAGCGGCGTGCGCCGGTTGATGGCGTTGCCGTCGATGATGACCCGGGCCGGCACGTTGGTGCGCAGGGTCAGGAAGGCCGAGTTGGGATCCGGCCTGGGCGGCTCCTCGGCCGACGGCTTGGGCTTGGACGGCTCGGCCTCGTACTGATCCACCGCTCCGGCGATGGCCTCGGCCCGGGGATCCATCTTGGGGGGCTCGGGGGGCGGCTGGGACTCGCCGGCGAGCTGCCAGATGGCCAGGGCGAAGGCGATCACCGCCACCACCGCGATGCCGGCCGCCAGCCCCAGGGCCTGGCGCTTGCGCTGAGCGTAGGCCCGGAGGTTGCGCTCCTCGGTGAACAGGCGCCGGCCGGTGCCACCCGCGGCAAGCGAGTCCGAGGTGGGCGGCGGCATCGGGATTTCGGGCCGGTCCCGGGTGGGCGGGCTGGCGGCGGACTCCTGCTGCGGCGGAGCGCGGACCAGCGACGGCAGCGGGCGCCGGGGTTCAGGGGCCGGAGCCGCGGCAGCACGGGCCGCCGGAGCCGGTTTGGGCGGCGGAGGCGCGGGCTCCTTGAGGTCCTCGGCGATGGAGGTCTTCTCCTCGGAGGTGTCCTCCACCCACTTGAGGCGCGGGTTGCGGCCGACGAACGTGCCCTCCTTGGGACCAGGCGTGCCCATCATCGGGCCGGCCGGCTTGCGCGGTTTGGGCGGCGCGGCGCCCGGGGGCGCGTCCCAGAGCTGATCCAGCGGTCCCGCGCGCGTGGGCTCCGCCTCACCGGGAGCGCTCGCGGACTGGGGCGGCGCCACCTTCGTGGGCTCCTCGCTGGGCGGTACCACTTTCGTGGGCTCCGGCACGGGCTCGGGCGCGGCGAGCTGCGTGGGCTCCGGAACGGGCTCGGGCTTGTAGTCCAGGAAGGCGGGCATGGCCTCCTGGGTGGCAGCCGAGGAGAACTCCTCCTCGCTCACGGAGCGGCTGAACGAGGGACGCGCCACCACGGAGACCTCGGGGGCCTCGGCGTGCAGGTGGGCAATCTCGGCACCGGAGACCGCGGAGAGCGCGAAGGCCTCGGGGAACGCCGGGGGCCCCAGCGTGGAGAGGCTCACCTCGTTGGGGACGAGATCCCGGACAAAGCGGCGCAGATCCTCCGGAACCGGCATGCCGCCGTTGGCGGCGAGGAAGTTCCGGAGCTGCCCGGCGAACTCCCCCGCCGAACGGAAGCGCCGGTTGGGGAACGGATCCAGGGCGCGGAGGATGAGCGGATCGAGCCGCGAGTTGATGCGGCGATCGATGCGGCTGGGCGGAGGCAGGCCACCACTGCGGGTGCTCACCCCGCCGCCGGTGACGATGGCCTCGCGCAGGGTGAGCAGCTCGTAGGCAATGGCGCCCAGCGAGTAGATGTCGGACTGCGCGGTGGGCTCCTCGCCGCGAGTCACCTCGGGGGCGCGGTAGGCACTGCGGCCCCGGTTGGCGAAGCTGGCTTTGAGCTCCGGCACCGCGTTCAAGGCCTTGAGCGCGCCGAAGTCACAGATGTGCGGTAGGCCCTCGCGCGACAGCAGCAGGTTGCCCGGGGTGATGGCGCCGTGGATGACGTTGGCCTCGTGCGCCTTCTGCACCGTCTCCAGCAGCTGGACGACCAGAAAGAGGGCGATGGGCGCCGGCAGCAGCACTTCCTTGGTGTTGAGCCGCTGCAGCGCCGTGCCCAGCGTGTAGCCGTCTACGTTCTCGCGCACCACCGCGAGCTGCTTGTTCACAAAGCCCACGTCCACGTAGTGGACGATGCCCGCGTGGTGCAGCGGGTTGAGCACCCGCGACGTCTCGGCCAGCGCCCGCGCGTAGGACGCATCCGACGTCTTCGGGTGGAACAGCTTCACCACCACGTCGCCGGTGGGCTCGTGGAAAGCCTTGTAGAGATCCGCCAGATCGCTGGCCTCGATCTTCCCGATGAGGCGGTAAGGAGCGCTCATCCCTTACCTGCCCTGCGGCGGCGGCGGACCGCGGCGAAGTGAAATCCGCACCAGACGCACGTCTCCTTGCTGCGTCCGCGCGGCAGCTCCAGGGTGCAGCCCGGGCAGCGCGGACGGGGACGCTGCGGGCTCGCCTGAACGGCCTTGGCGCTGGTGGTGGCGGGAGTCCTCAAGGCTGACGCGGTGCGCCGCACGTGCTGCTCGAGCCGTCGCACCCGGTCCTCCAGGGCTTCGATTCGAGCGGACAGCCGCGCGTGGATCTCGGCGTCCGAGGGTTGGCGTCTGGCGGGGGACCGCATTCGAGCCTGCCAGCGTGCCACGCTCCCTCGGATACCCGCAAGGAGGACCGGGGCGCAGGTGTCACGGTGGGGGAGCACATGTCATGCTGGGGATCTCTTGGCTACCGTACCCGCAAACAGTCCGATTCCCGGGGGACCCGCCCCGGATCCGTTGCATGGCAGTTTCCGCTCCGCGCTGAACCGCGCCCACGCCGAGGCAGCCGCCCAGCGGGCTCAGGAGCTTCTCAGCGATGCCGAGCTTGCCCGCCTGCTCACCACACCCAGAGTGCGGGAAGAGGCACCGCGGGCGCGAGACGTGTTCGTCAACCGCAACCTGCGCATGGGGTCCATCGAGCTGATCGGCTTCGACATGGACTACACGCTGGCCATCTACCACATGCGCCGGCTCGAGCAGCTCTCGTTCGACATGACGCTGGCGAAGCTGGTGGGCCAGTACGGCTACCCGCCGGTGATTGGGCACCTGCTCTACGATCACCACTTCGTGATGCGCGGGCTGGCGGTGGATCGGCAGACCGGCAACATCCTGAAGATGGACCGGTTCGGGCACGTGGGCCGGGTGTGGCATGGGCTGCGGCCGGTGAAGCCCGAGGTGCGGCGGGAGCTGTACCGGCACAAGCGGGTGCGCCCGCGCGATGCGCGGTTTGCGTGGAACGACACGCTGTTCGCGCTGCCGGAGACGTGCCTGTACGCGGGCATCATCGAGCTGCTCGAGTCGCTGGGACAGCGGGTGGACTACGGCAAGCTGTACGACGACATCCGCGAGGCGATCGACACGGTGCACCGGGACAACTCGCTCAAGCGCGAGGTGCGCAAGGAGCTGTCGCGCTACATCTTCCTGGATCCGGAGCTGGGGCCGGCGTTGCACAAGCTGCGCTCGGGCGGCAAGCGGCTGTTCCTGCTGACGAACTCGGCGTGGGACTACACGAACGCGGTGATGAAGTACCTGCTGGACGGACAGGTGCCGGAGTACCCGAGCTGGCGCAACTACTTCGACTTCGTCGTCACGGCGGCGGGCAAGCCGGGGTTCTTCTCGGACCAGCGGCCGTTCCTGGAGCTGGACAGCACCACCGAGGAGGGCCGCGTGCTGGGCGAGGCCAAGAGCCTGGAGCGCGGCAAGGTGTATTCGGGTGGCAACCTGGTGCAGTTCGAGCAGTTCACCGAGTACCGGGGCGAGAGCGTGTTGTACGTGGGCGATCACATCTACGGCGACATCCTCAAGTCGAAGAAGTCCTCGCTGTGGCGCACGTGCATGGTCGTCCAGGAGATCGAAGACGAGATCACCTACACGGACTCGAAGCGGGAGGAGATCTCCCGGCTGTCCGAGGTGGAACTCACCCGCGCGCGGCTGGATGACGAGGTGAACGCGATCAAGACGGAGCTCAACGCGCTGGAGCGGCGGCTGGAGCGCGATCCGCCCGGGACCGCGGAACGGGCGCGGGCGGACGAGGAGCGGAAGCGGCTCAAGGGCGAGCTGGACCTGGTGCGCCGCTCGCTCAAGGAGGCGATGGAGATCGCCGACACGCTGGAGCAGGACGTGGAGGAAGGCTTCAACCCGTACTGGGGGTTGCTGTTCAAGGAGGGCAACGAGAACAGCCGCTTCGGATACCAGGTGGAGCAGTACGCGTGCCTGTACACGAGCCGCGTCTCCAACTTCCTGCACTACTCGCCGATGCAGTACTACCGCTCGCCGCGGGACTTGATGCCGCACGAGCAGGCTGGTGCGCTGTCCGGAAAGCTGTCGCCACTGGGCAGCGAGGGCCCGCCGAAGGGCTCTGGCCGGGAGTGAGCCGCTGCCTCTAACAGAGATACTGGGATCTTTTTGTCATGCCTGAGCTGAAACCTCCTGAGATGCTGCAAAAAGCACTTACCCATGACCCTTATAAGAATCATGAGGCACGGCTTGTGGCGTTCCGGCTTCCTGAAATGGAAGAACCGATCAGTGCAGATACAGCGATACAGCCCTCCACTCAAAAGTTTCTGGAGTATGGTGACCAACTCTGGGCTTTGATGCGTGCAGTGATTCAATACTGGACACCTGCACGCATGGAGCAAGAAGCGCTCCGACGAGCTTCGTCCGAGATCAGTACTTCGGTCATTGCAGAGGAAGTAGCTGTCTTTACGGCAGCATATATGCAGTGGCACCCTCGCGCGGTCGATGCCGTGAGCTTTTGGGATAAATCCAATAACTACCATGGCACCAGGATTCAAACCGTCGTAGTGAAAACAAGAATGGTGTTAGCCGCACTCAGCGAGACACTAAGTGCTCTTGAACGCCGCGCCGCTAGTATGGAGGCTCGAGCAACCGATCTGCGGTTGCGCTATGAGTTTCACCAGTTGCGCCAAGAACTTGCGCGACGAGAACTGTCGTCTCACATCGTTACAGCTATTCGAGAGGCCGCCAAAAACCCCGACTCTGAGCAGCATTTGAAGTCTATTGTTGATAAAATATCCGGCCTCGAAGAGCGGTTCGCGAAATTCCATGGTGAACTTGAGTTTATTGCAGATCACACCACACACGAACTGATGGCTAGCGGCGCCTTTGACGCCCCCGAGAAAAAGGCTGTTAAGGCTCTTGCCAAAGCAGGCTT
>DASVVJ010000007.1:0-6266 GCA_036389955.1 Myxococcaceae bacterium | reverse complement strand
GGTCCACGCCAGCCACCTTGGCCACATGGTCGATGTGGTCGATGAGCGACTTGAGCGGAGGGCGCTTGAGCTTCTCGCTCCACTGGCGCTCGGTGGCCCCATAGGCCTGGAAGGCCACCGCGGGCGGGGCGTTCTTGTGCTTGGCGCGGACGGCGGCGAGCGCGGCCTCCCGGGCGGGCGTCTGCGCGATGAGGGCCTTGCTGTACGCCTCGTCGACGAAGGCCGAGAAGAAGTTGATCATCACCACGCCCCCGTTGGCAGCCACCGCGCGGAGCATCTCGTCGGTCATGTTGCGCGGCACGCTGGTGAGCGCACGGGCTGACGAGTGCGAGGCGATGACAGGCGCGCGGGACACCTTCACCGCGTCGAAGAACGTCTTGTCGGACACGTGGGACACATCCACCAGCATCCCCAGCCGGTTCATCTCGCGCACCACCTCGACACCGAAGGGGGTGAGCCCGTTGTGGTGCTTCACCTTGGGGTTGTCGATGTCGCCCGAGGCATCCGCCCACTCGTTCGTGTTGCTCCAGGTCAGGGTCATGTACCGCACGCCCAGCCGGTAGAAGTTGCGCAGCAGGCCCAGGTCATTCTCGATGACATGGCCGCCCTCGATGCCCATGAGCGTGGCGAGCTTCTTCGGCGTGCCGGCCCGCGCGTCGCTGATGTCCTGGGCGGACAGCGCGAGCACCATCTGGTCCGGGTGGCGCTCGAGCTGGCGGTAGACGGCGTCGATGAGCCGCATGGCGCGGTGGGAGTAGCGGCCCGCATGCGCCTTGGGGTCCACCCAGATGGAGAAGAAGACGCCGCCCAGGTTGCCCGCCCGGGCCTTGCCCAGGTCCACGTGGCCGTCGGTGACCGGGGTGTCCGAGCCCAGGTCGAAGTCCTCATCGAGCAGCCGCAGCGGCGTGTCCATGTGCCCATCGACGATGAGCGCCGACTGATGCACTTCGCGCGCGTCCGGCGCACCGGGTGTTGCCGCGAGCAGCAAGGCGACGAGCAAAGAGGGGCTCACGTGAGGACTCCTTCCAGACGGGGTTGCGAGGCTTCCGCTCTATCCCACGGGTTGGGGAGCGTCCGCGAACAGCGCGCTTCCGTCCACGGAAATGGACGGCCGGCCTGGGCGCTCCCGGAGCGCAGAGGGGAGCCACGGTTGGCACGGCGGCTGCTCTAGGCGCGGGGGACCTCAGGCGGTCAAAGCCGGTGAGGCACCCGCGCCATTGGTGGCTCGGGAGAGCAGAGGAGCGAGGTAGAGGATGTTGACGGCGGGAAAGCGGTTGGCGGTGTTCTCCATTCGGGAGGGCAAGGGCGGGAGCATCTGGGTGCGGGCGGGCAGTGCCTTCGTGAACAAGGACGGCTCGCTGAACGTGCTGCTCGATGTGCTGCCCCTGGATGGCAAGCTGCACGTGCGCGAGGCGGCCGAGAAGCGCGACACGGCGCAGGCCTCGGGCGGGCGCTACGGCTCCGACGCGGGGCTGGAGTCGGCGCTGGTGGAGGGCCACTCGTGAGCGCGCGTGCGGTGACGGTGGTGGGCATGGTGGTGCTCGGGCTGCTGCTCATGCCCGGCGTGGCGGAGGCGGGCCGTGGCCGCACGCAGTACACCGGGGTGGTGAACCTCAACCAGGCCACCGAGGCCGAGCTGGATCAGCTGCCCGGGGTGGGAACGAAGGCCGCCGAGCGCATCGTCACCCACCGGCAGAAGCGGCCCTTCCAGCGCCTGGAGGAGCTGGTGAAGGTGAAGGGCTTCGGGAAAAAGAAGTTCGAGAAGCTCAAGCCCTACCTGACGCTCACCGGGCAGACGACCCTGAAGGCGGAGCGGCCCACCGCCTCGGGGGCGAAGAAGACGAAGAAGAAGCCGAAGCGCTGAGCGGCTGCCAGCCGGGCCGCTCCGGAGTCAACGCACCGGAGCGGCCCTTGGCACACTGCGTCATATCCTATAGAAGGCTTCCAACTTCTCAGGTTGTTTGAATGGCTGCTGTGCAGCTTGCCCTTCTTGGTGGGACATTCGATCTTCTGGTGAGTCGCAGATCGGCCAGCGCTAAAACCGGGTGATGGGCGACACGGAGGCGGAGTTGAAGGAAACTGAATCCATGAAGGACCTGGAGGAAAGCGGCGAGCCGTCCCCCGAGGGGCAGGAGAAGCCTCGCGGCCCCCAGCTGGGAGAGGTCCTCGATTTCATGCGGCTGTTGTGGGCCGTGGACCATGGGCTCCAGTCCACCTCCAAGCGCATGGAGTCGACCCTGGGCGTCACCGGTCCGCAACGGCTGGTGCTGCGGTTGGTGGGGCGCTTTCCGGGCATCACCGCCGGGACACTGGCGCAGATTCTCCACGTGCACCCCAGCACCCTTACCGGGGTGCTCAAGCGGCTGGAGAAGCGCGGCCTGCTGGAGCGCAAGGCGGATCCGCTCGATGGGCGCAAGGCCCTGTTCACCCTCACCGAGGCGGGCCGGACGCTGGATGTGCCCTCCCTGGGAACGGTGGAGTCGGCGGTGCAGCGGGTGCTCTCGAAGATGACCCGGGCGCGCATCCTCCACACCCAGGACGTGCTGACCGCGCTGGCCGAGGAGCTGGGGGGCAACCCCACGGCGAGCGATCCCTCGGCTGCTTCCTCGGTACGCCGTTCTGCCATGCGCTGAACCCCTGACCTGCCAGGGCTTCCACCGCCCGACAGAGCGCCCCGAGGCCGGCGCCTGGGGCGGTAATGAAGCCGCGCGCAAAAGCGCAGGTTGCTACACAATCAGGAAATAGGCGGCCCACCTGCGGGTTGCCTCGCCACTGAGTGGACGAGACTGTGAACGTCGAAACCCCGCAGACCCCAGGACCAGAAGTCCCACCTCCACCTCCTCCCACACCGGCCCCGGCTCCGGTCGTTCCCCGGGTCTCGGCGTTCGGGCACCAGGTGCGGGCCAGGCTCGAAGCCGTGCGGGCCCTCCAGCGCCGAAAGCTCTGGATCGAAGGCGCGCTGCTGGGTGCCAGCACCCTGCTGGTGCTGGGGGCGGCCGGAGGCTTCCTCGGGCTCGTCGCGCCGGATCTGGGCCGGTGGGTGCTGATACTGGCGCCGCTGGTGGCGGTGGGCGTGGCGTGCGCCCTGGGCATCTTCCTGTCGCGCAAGATGGTGGGAGATGACATCCGGACGGCACGCCTGGTGGCGCAGCGCATCCCGGAGCTGTCTCTGGACGTGCTCGCCGCGGTGGAGCTGTCCCGCGATGGCGGAGATGGGCACCAGTCGCACCAACTGACGGACGCGTTCCTGCGGCTGATGGACTTCCGCATGCACTACCTGGTGCCGCGCCGCGTGGTGGACGGCAAGCGGGTGCGGCGCGCCGCGCAGGTGCTGGGCGCCGTGGTGCTGGCGGTGGCGGTGGCCCTGGTGCTGGCGGGAGGCAAGTGGCGCGAGGGCGTGGTGAAGGCGTGGGAGGCGGGCCGCGAGCCCGGCACCACCGCCGAGCGCGAGCCCATCACTGGAGACATCGAGCTGACGTACCGCTACCCCGCCTATACGGGGCTCACGCCGCGCACGGTGGCGGGCTCCAACGGCGAGGTGAGTGCGCCGGCGGGCACCGAGGTGGCGCTCAAGACGCGCTCGGTGCTGGAGGTGCAGCGCGCGGAGATCGTCGTCAACGGCGAGGCGCTGCCGCTGAAGGTGGAGGGCGGGCGCGAGCTGAGCGGCTCCTTCGTGGCGAAGAAGACCGGCGCCTACCACTTCGTCTTCTACGGCAAGGGCAGCAAGCCCTCGAAGGTGGGGCCGGACATCGCGCTCAACGTCGAGGTGGACGCGCCTCCGCAGGTGGCGCTGCTCACGCCGGCCGCGGAGCTGGAGGTGGATCCGGGCCAGGAGGTGGATCTGAAGTTCGAGGCCACCGACGACTACGGCCTGGGCGAGGTGGCGCTGGTGTTCCGCACGCCCGGCGCGGCGCAGGAGACGCGCGTGCCGCTGCCGCGCGAGGACGGCCGCCGCAACAAGGGCACCTACAAGTGGAACCTGGGCACCCTCACGGTGAAGCCGGGCGACCGCATCACCTACCACGTCGAGGCCAAGGACAACGACGCGGTGGAGGGCCCCAAGCGGGGCGTCAGCCGCACCCAGGTGCTGCGCATCTACAGCGCCGCCGAGCACCGCCGCGCCGCGCTGGACAAGACCGAGGCGCTCTGGCACCGGCTGGTGGATCACCTCGCGGACCGGCTCGAGGGCGCGGACCGGGCGAAGGAGAAGACCCTGGAGTCCATCACCCAGGGCCAGAAGGTGGACACCAGCGGGCAGCAACTGGTGGGAGACATGCGCGGCCTGGCGCAGGAGCTGTCGCGCGAGCGCGACGCGCCCCAGGAACTCATCACGGCGCTGGCCAACATCGCCGACGGCATGTCGAAGAAGCTCTACGCCACCTCGGACTTCCGCCGCCTGTACCTGCGCACGGCCAAGCAGCGCACCGAGGACTGGGGCACCGGCTCCCGGCTGACGAAAGCGGTGGAGGACGAAATCACCGAGACGGAGAAGCACATCCTCTACCTGGAGTCGTTGCTGGACCGGCACAAGCTGGAGGCGCTGCGGGAGATGACCGAGGAGCTCAACGCCCAGCGCAAGGACCTGGCCAACCTCATCGAGCAGTACAAGACCAGCCCCACCGAGGAGGCGCGCCAGCAGGTGCTGCAGGAGATCCAGCAACTGCGCGAGCGCATCGCCCAGCTCATGCAGCGCATGGCGGAGATGCGGCGGGGCATCCGCGACGAGCACCTCAACGCCGAGGCGCTCTCGGAGATGATGAAGGACCAGGACGTGTCCAGCGCGCTGGATGATGTGGAGCGGCTCATGCGCGAGGGCAAGGCGGACGAGGCGCTGGCCAAGCTGCAGGAGCTGTCCATGCAGATGGACGACATGCTGCAGGGGCTCAACAAGGCCCAGCAGGAGTTCGGCGGCGAGCAGTACCAGGAGCTCTCTCAGCAGTACAACGAGTTCATGAGCGAGCTGCAGCAGACGATGTCCGAGCAGCAGAAGGTGGCCGATGCCACCAAGGCCCTGCGCGACAAGTCCCGCGAGCAGAACAAGGACCGGCTGGCCGAGAAGGGCCAGGCGATGAAGGAAGAGCTGCTGAAGCAGGTGGAGCAGGTGCAGAAGGACTACAAGGAGCTGCAGCCGGAGAACCTGCACCGGCGCGCGGCGGGCACGGTGTCCGAGGCGCAGGCGGAGCTGCACAACCTGGAGAACGCGCTGAAGGCGGACGCGTTCGACCTGGCGGCGGACGCGGCCCAGCGCGCCGAGGACATGGCCCAGCAGTTGGCGGAGATGGGCGAGCACCAGCGCAAGCTGGACGAGATGTTCGGCAACCCCGAGCAGGCGCGGGAGCAGTCGGCGAAGATGGCCGAGCAGCTCCAGAAGGACGCCAGCAGCCTGCGCGAGGTGAGCGAGAAGCTGCAGTCGCTCTTCCCGCAGCCGGGCTCGCAGATGAGCCAGCAGGAGCGCCAGCAGCTGCAGCAGCTGGCCGAGCAGCAGGGCCAGCTCGAGCAGCGCGCCCAGGGCCTGCGCCAGAAGATGGAGGAGATGCAGCAGACGGCGCCCGTCTTCGGCCAGGAGGCCGGTGATCAGATGGACCAGATTGGCCAGCGCATGGGCGAGGCGGCCCAACGCATGGAAGGCAAGGACCCCGGGCGCGGCTACGGCCAGCAGCAGGCGGCGCTGGATGGGCTCAAGCGCTTCCAGCAGCAGATGCAGCAGAGCCAGCAGGGCCGCAAGGGCGGGCTGCCGCTGCCCATGGGCGCGGGACGGCGCCAGCAGGGCAACGGCAATGATCCCCGCGACAAGGTGGAGCTGCCCGACGAGGACGCCTTCCAAGCGCCCAAGGAGTTCCGCAAGGACCTGCTGGACGCGATGAAACAGGGGGCCCCTGAGCGTTACAGGGAACAGGTGAAGCGCTACTACGAGGAGCTGGTGAAGTGAGCGGCCACGTCATGCTGAAGAGCCTCTTCTGCGCGCTGGCGCTGAGCCTGGCGCTCGGGCCCGTGGCGGCCCGCGCGGAGGAGGAGCCGTCCCTGCGCGACCAGGTCAAGTCGCTGATGGAGAAGGTGGAACAGGGGCTGGACGCGTGGGACGTTCCGGCCGCCCGGCGCGCGCTGACGGAGCTGGACGAGCTGATGCCCGGCGGCGTCGAGCCGCTGAAGTACTACCACGGCCGTGTGGCCTTCGAAGAAGGCCGCTACGACGACGCGGTGAAGTTCCTCACCGAGGCCAAGGTCGAGGACAAGCCCAGCAGCTACCTGCGGCTGGCCAAGGAGAC
>DASVVJ010000006.1:0-3768 GCA_036389955.1 Myxococcaceae bacterium | reverse complement strand
GCAAGGGCTGCGCGAGCGGCTCAAAAGCCCAGAGACGACGGTACAGGAGCTTCCCGGGGACAAGGCCGTCATCACCCTGGGCGCGTGGCCGGAGGCCGGAGATCTTGAGAAAGGGGAGGTGCTGCCCGCGTACCGGGAACTGGCGCGCGTGCTGGAGCCCTGGCTCTACCATCGCGAAACGCCCATGCTGCAGCAGTCCGAGGAAGAGACGCGCCGTTGGGAGCGCCGCTTCCTGGACTGACGTGGTAGAGCGGACCGTCGGCGATCAACGTCCATGGAACCCCCTCCCAAGCAGCCCGCTCCTCTTTCTCCTCCCGCTTTCGAGGTGGGCCCCTGGCGCGTGGAGGCCTGGCTCGGCCAGGGTGCCTATGGCGCCGTGTTCCGCGCCGTCCGCAAAGGCCAGGAGCAGGCCGGCTCCGTGGCCCTCAAGCTCGCCGTGCACCCGGGGGATGAGCGCATGGTGCGCGAGGCCAGGCTGCTCTCTCGCCTGGACCACCCCTGCATTCCCCGGCTGCTGGACCATGGGGTGCTGCCGCGCCCCGACGGGACCCAACACCCCTGGCTCGCCATGGAGTGGATCGATGGCGCCCCCTTGTACTCCTGGACCCAGCAGCACTCCCCCTCGCACATTGAGGTGTGTCTGCTGCTGGCTCAGGTGGCGCGCGCCCTCCAGGCGCTCCATGCCGCTGGCGCTGTGCACCGCGACGTCAAAGGCGACAATGTCCTGGTCCGCTTGTCCGACAGGCGCCCGTTCCTCCTCGACTTCGGTTCGGCATACCTCCAGGGCGAACCGCGCCTCACCTGGCAGGTGCTTGCTCCCTTCACCCCCGGCTACCTGTCTCCTCAAGCCGTGCTGTTCGACCTGAACCGGGCTCGCCAGCACGACGCCTACTACGCACCCGCTCCCGCCGATGATCTCTATGCCCTGGGCGTCACCGCCTATCGGTTGGTGACGGGCCAGTACCCGCCCGAGAAGCGGTCCCAGCAGGACAGGGAGGGCCACTGGCGCGTGGAGTGCCCGGACGTGAGGCCCCTGCTGGACAACCACCCATGGGTGCAGCCGGTGCTGCGCGAGTGGATCCTCCGGCTGCTCTCGCAGGAGCCCGAAGCGCGAGGCAGCGCGGCGCTGCTGGCCCAGGCGCTGGAGGCCGAGGCGGCCGAGCTCATGAAGGCGCCCCCGCGCGCGCGAGCGCCGGTCTCCGAGCCGCCGCCTCGGGTGGTCCCGGCGGCGGAAGCCCCGAGGCGCTCCCGGGCTCCCAAGCAGCCGCGTCCCCTCCGGCCCTGGCTGGTGTTGGGGGCCGCGGCCGGGGTGGCGATGGTGCTCTGGAGCCAATCCCTGCCTCCCTCTGTCTTTACTGAGCACGCGTCTGCCAGCGCTCCGGAGCAGGCTCAGGCGCCGGATGCGGGCACCGCCGCCGTGGGCGAGAACGCGCCCACCGCGCCTGCCTCAGCCCCGCCTCCCTCGCGGGAGCAGCCGCTCTCCCAGGAAGCTCCTCCCACTCCCAGCCCTGGCCAGCCCCGGCGGCAGGCCAGGCCCGATGCCAACGGCCGGTGCCACGGCCCCAAGCAGGTGGCCCTCAACGGATTCTGCTGGCTAGAACTCTCCTCGCTCGCCGCTGAGGAGTGCAGCACGGCGGGTGGATACATGTTCCTCGAGGGGAAGTGCTACGGCCCTGCCCTGGAGCTTCCCCGGAAGACGATACCTACCTCGGCTCCGGGGGAGGCGCGCTGAGCGGCCGTGTCGTCCGGGCTCCCAGACGCCCGAAATTCCTAACACCAGGTCTCGGCCACAGTCAGAGCCAGGCGCTCAGAACTAACTGGTTAGCTCTGGGCGCCGCTTCCAGGAACGACGTGGTAGACAGGTTGCCGCGTGAGTCTCCACGAGGAAATCCGCTCTACCGGCGACTGCTGGCACAAACCTGTCCTCCTGTCGGACAGGTTCGGGGGAGCCCCCCTGGAAGAGAACCCGGGAGGGGATGCTGCTTGGGTGCGGCCACGCACCAAGGTGGAAGCAAGGCGGGTGGTGCGCCGTCACGAGAGGTGGAGGCAGGGGGTGGTGGCGTTGTGGGCCAGTCTATGGCTGGCGGGGTGTAGCGCGAGCCGACCGGGAGCGCGGGGCCAGTATGAGCAGGCGAAGGACTCGGCCACCCAGGCCAGCCTGAGCCGGCCGGAGCTGGCCGTGCGGCAGGTGGGAGAGAAACTGCCGGTGGTGCCGCCGCTGAGGCCTGTGCGGCCTCCGGTGGCGGGAGCGGTGGGCGCAGCGAGCGTGGTGGGAGGCCATGCGGTCATCGACGCCAGCGAATCTCTGGACGCTGAGCTGCTGAAGCGCATCAAAGAGGCGCTTTCGAAGTGCGCCAACCTGGCGAGGAGGGAAGTGATGTTCGAACACTTCCAAGGCCGGAGGCCGACGGCCGAGGAGTGCAAGGAGAAGGTAGGAGAGGACAGCCGAGGCGAGCCTGTTACCCTCGCGATGAAACTGGGTGTGAAGCAACATCAGGTGGCATTGCAGTGCACCGGAGAAGAACTCCAGGCCTTGATACCTGGAGGCTTCAATCTCTCGCCGCGCTACCGCTACGACCCGGTCACTCGAAAGACAGAGTACATTCCGCGAGAAACAGTCCAGGAACTGCTACGGCAGGGACGAAGCGCGGAGCTGAGAGGAACATTGGAGCCCGATGTGGTCATCCACGCGGGAGCGCCGCATCAGGTTCAGGCTGTCTTTGACTTCAAGTTCCCGTGCATGAACACCGATTTGAATTCCGGGTGGAGAGAATATTCAAAGGGCAGGGCGGATGCCGCTGCCAATCAGGGAGAGTTGTATAGGAAAGCCTTGAAGGTAGAGCCGCTGCGAGTGCAGCCCCATCTGGGAGTTTATTGATGAGTGAGCACTATCCGCAGATCCGCATCAAGACAGTCAGTGGGTACACGCGCATCCGCGAGGGATTGAGTCTGACGTTCTATCTGCCCCCGAGACACCCCGAATACGCGGAGGATGTGCTACGCGCGCTGGAGCTTTACTTACGGTACACAGGGCCAGGGGTGTTGCGCTTGTACGCCGACACAGAAGGAGACTGGCAGGATTTGGACGAGGCGGGTTGGAGCCTGATTCGGCGCAAGATACAGGAGAGGAAATCACCGCAGGCCGACTTGGAGGAAGGAGAGCCCATCGGGAACCGTTACGCTTTCTACTACAGAGGCAAGGATGAAACGTTCGTCGCCGAGATGAATGAGCCCGAGGCGATGTGCGAGGTGATCTTCTGGTTGCCCACGGAGTACCTGAAGGAGCATGGGCCAGGGAGAGTGCGCGAGCTGGCAGTCGAATTGGCCACGTTGTTGCCTGTGCGCTCGGGCTATTGTGGCCTGTCCTTCAATGGGGACCTCGACCTGGCGGGAATGGATTCCAAGCTGCTGCCGTATTGGAAGCGCTATCCCGGCATCGACATTCCCAGCCCCTTTGGCTACTCGTGGGATATGGGGAAGCGCCTTCGTGGGCCGCATTGGGTGAACTTCCTCGGTCAGCCGGTGCTGGGGGAACTGGGGGGCGTGCTGGGGCTGCGTGAGCAGTTGAAGCATCCAGAGACGACGGTACAGGAGCTTCCCGGAGACAAGGCGGTCATCACCCTGGGGCCGTGGCCCGAGGCTGGGGATATGGAGAAAGGGGAGGTGCTGCCCGCGTACCGGGAGCTGGCGCGGGTGCTGGAGCCCTGGCTCTACCAAAGTGAGGTCTCCATGCTTCATCAGTCCAAGGAGGAGACACGCCGCTGGGAG
>DASVVJ010000005.1:0-3919 GCA_036389955.1 Myxococcaceae bacterium | reverse complement strand
TCTTCCGAATGGCGCTGCCTGCCGTAGCGCTGGGGCTGCTGGCCTGGGGCCACTACATTGGCCTGGCGGTGGCCCCGCCCGATCGCGAGATGGGCGAGGTGCAACGCATCATGTACGTGCACGTGCCCGCGGTGTGGATCGCCCTGGTGGCGCTCACCCTGAACTTCATCGCGTCGGTGACGTACCTGTTCAAGCCGAGCTGGAAGACGGACTCGCTGGCCGAGGCCACCGCCGAGGTGGGGCTGATGTTCGGCGCGGTGGGCGTGCTGCTGGGCGCCATCTGGGGCCGGCCCACCTGGGGCGTGTACTGGACGTGGGATCCGCGGCTGACAACGGCGGCCATCATGCTGGTGGCCTACATGGGCTACATGGCGCTGCGCCGCTTCGTGGAGGACCCGGAGAAGCGCGCCACGTGGAGCGCCGTGGTGGGCATCATCGCCGCGGTGGACCTGCCCATCATCTGGTTCTCGGTGAAGTGGTGGCGCAGCCTGCACCAGGTGCAGTCCTCGCCCAGCACCATGGACCCGTCCATGGTGACGCCGCTGCGCATCAGCGCCTTCGGATTCCTGGCTTTCATGATCCTCTTCATCCTTCACCGCTACCGCATCGCCATGAGTGAGCGGCAGGCGGAGGTGGCGCTGCCGGACTCGCTGCCCACGGATTCGCCCCAGGCGCGCCGCACCCCGGGGGTGGCGTGATGGGCTCGTTCACGTCGCTCGCCGTGCTGGCCCAGGCGGCCGCTGGCGAGGTGGGAAGTGGCCGCATTCAGGGCGGCTGGGGTTATGTCTGGGCCTCCTACGGTATTGCCTGGGGCGCTATCGCCCTTTATTCGCTGTCTCTCTGGCTGCGGCGGCCCAAAGCCTCGCCCGGCATGAAGGAGTGAGCCATGACGCCTGTCGCTCGTAACCGTCTGCTGGCCCTCGGGGCCCTGCTCGTCGCCGGGGCCGGCCTGGCCTTCATCGCCATGGGGGACATTGGCGAGAACCTCGTCTACTACTGGAGCCCTCAGGAGATGCTGACCCAGGGCGAGAAGGCCTACGGCCCCACCATCCGCCTGGGCGGCGTGGTGAAGCCCGGCTCCATCCAGTGGAACGAGGCGCACACCACCCTGGAGTTCCACGTCACCACCGACCACAAGCCAGAGTCGGTCAGCGTGCTGGTGCGCTCCACCGAGGTGCCGCCGCAGATGTTCCGCGAGGGCATTGGGGTGGTGGTGGAGGGCACCTTCGACAAGTCGCAGGTGTTCAGCTCCAACCGGCTGATGGTCAACCACTCCAACGAGTACCGGGCACCCAAGCCGGGTGAAGAGCCGCGCAAGTGGCAGGACACGGTGTCCGAGGGCTCGACTACCGCGGCGGCGACGACGGGGGCGCAGTGAACGCAACGATTGGTTATGGGCTGGTGCTCGGCGGCGTGGTGTGCGCCGCGTTCGGCGCCCTGGTGGGCCTGGTCAGCGGCATGCGCCGCAGCGAGGCGGGCTTTCCCTGGGTGATGCGGGCCGTGTACGGCTTCTTCGGCTGCATGGCCGGCGCCAACCTGGTGATGGTGTACGCACTGCTCACCAACGACTTCAGCATCAAGTACGTGGCTCAGGTGGGCAGCCGCGCCACGCCCACCCTCTTCAAGATCGTCTCGCTGTGGAGCGCGCTCGAGGGCTCGATCCTCTTCTGGGGCCTGATCCTGGGCTCGTTCCTGCTGGCCTTCGCGCTGGCGCACCGCAACGAGCACAAACGCTACATGTCGCTGGCGCTGGGCACCATGCTGGCAGTGGGCGTCTTCTTCGCCTTCCTCATCGCCGGGCCGGCCAACCCCTGGGGCACGATGTCGCCTGTCCCGTTCGACGGGCCCGGTCCCAACCCGCTGCTGCAGAACCACATCCTGATGGTCATCCACCCGCCCATGCTCTACCTGGGCTACGTGGGCATGACGGTGCCCTTCGGCGTGGCCGTGGCGGCGCTGCTGCGCGGTGAGATTGGCGATGCGTGGATGGCGCCCCTGCGCCGCTGGACGCTGCTGGCATGGATGTTCCTGTCCGTGGGCATCATCCTGGGCTCGTGGTGGGCGTACGCGGTGCTCGGCTGGGGCGGCTACTGGGCATGGGACCCGGTGGAGAACGCCTCGTTCCTGCCGTGGCTCACCGCCACCGCGTTCATGCACTCCACCATGGTGCAGGAGCGCAAGCGGATGCTGAAGCTGTGGACGATGAGCCTGGCCCTGGCCAGCTTCATCCTCACCATCCTGGGCACGTTCATGACGCGCTCGGGCATCTTCAACTCGGTGCACTCCTTCACCCAGTCGGACATCGGCCCCACCTTCCTGGTGTTCATCGCCGTGCTGCTGGTGCTCTCCATCGGCCTGATGGCCACCCGCGGGCATCTGCTGGTGTCCGAGGGCCGCATCGGCTCGCTGCTGTCGCGTGAGACGACCATCCTGGTGAACAACCTGGTGTTCGTGGCCATCACCTTCACGGTGCTGCTGGGCACCGTGTACCCGCTCATCTCCGAGGCGGTGCGCGGGGTGCGGGTGAGCGTGGGCGAGCCGTACTTCAACAAGATGGCGGTGCCTGGTGGCATCGCCGTGCTCTTCCTGATGGGTGTGGGCCCCATGCTGCCGTGGGGCACGCCGGACAAGGCGGCCGTGCGGCGCCAGTTCCTCATCCCCGCCGGGGTGGGCCTGGTGGTGACGGTCATCTGCTACGCCATGGGCATGCGCGGGGTGTACCCGCTGCTCACCTTCGGGCTGGCCGGCTTCGTCACTGTCATCACCCTGCGCGAGCTGGTGGCGCCGATTCGCGTGCGCATGAGCGAGCGCAAGGAGGGCCTGGTCACCGCGGTGGTGCAGAGCGCTTCCAAGGCGCGGCGCCGCTTCGGCGGCTACGTGGTGCACCTGGGCATCGTCGTCATCATCGTCGCGGTGGCGGCCTCGTCCGCGTACGTGAAGCACACCTCGGGCACCCTGCGCATGGGCCAGACGCTGACGCTGGACGGCTACCAGCTGAAGTTCCTGGGCATGAAGGAAGGCAAGGAGGCCCACCGCGCCTGGCTGGCCGCGCGCGTGGAGGTGACGACGCCCGGCGGCGAGGTGACCGAGTACCTGCCTCGGATGAACTACTACGAGCGCAGCACGGATCCGATCGGCACGCCCGCGGTGCGGGAGTCTCCGAAGGAGGACCTGTACATCTCGCTGATGGCCTTCTCGCAAGAGGGCGGCACGGCGAGCCTCAACGTGTGGGTTTTCCCGCTGGTGGGGTGGATCTGGTACAGCATCCCCATTCTGGTGCTGGGTTCGCTCATCGCCATGTGGCCCTCGCGGCGCCGCGTGGCCGTGGCGGCAACCGCTCCCGAGGCGGGCGCGGCGGCTCCTCCGGTACCGGGCAGTGACATGAACCGGGGTGCGGCATGAAACGGTGGGGCATCACCCTGAGCGCCGTGCTCATCTGCGGGGCGCTGCTCACCGTGCTGCTGAAGGGCTTCGGGCGCAATCCGCACGAGGTGCCCTTCATGCTGTCGGGCAAGCCGGCTCCCTCGTTCACCCTGCGCGCGCTGGACAGCGGCAAGCCGGTGCGGCTGGAGGACTTCCGCGGCCGCCCGGTGGTCATCAACTTCTGGGCCTCGTGGTGCGGACCGTGCCGCCAGGAGCACCCGGTGCTCGAGTGGGGCCAGCGCCAGTTCGGCAGTGAGGCGGTGTTCCTGGGCGTCGTCTTCGAGGACACCGAGGAGAACGCGGTGCAGTTCCTCCGGGAGATGGGCGCCAGCTTCCCGCAGATGGTGGATCCGCGCGGCCGCGTGGCCGTGGACTACGGCGTGGCCGGCGTGCCGGAGACGTACTTCATCGATCCCCAGGGCACCATCCTGGGCAAGCACGTGGGCCCCATCGATCCGCAGTCGCTCACCCACCGCATCCGCGCGCTGACGGCCGG
>DASVVJ010000004.1:0-2545 GCA_036389955.1 Myxococcaceae bacterium | reverse complement strand
GCAGCTGCGCGTTCAGAAAGACGGGGGAGACGCGTTCCAGCCTCGGAGACAGCCGGATCACGTGGCACTCGAAGAGCGCGGCTCTCTCCTCGCCCAGGTACACGTTGCTGAACGCGATTCCCTCGCGCTTCAGCGACGAACGGCAGAACAGGAGGTCACCATGATGGAGGCCGTACTTCTCCACTTCAGCCGCAGAGGCAGACAGCCGACGTGAGTCCGTCGTTGAAATGGACCGGCCGCGAAACAGCTCTTCCACCCAGACCACGGGGACTCCGCCCGCGCCCGCGGGGAGATACTCCGGGTTCTTGCGGAAGATGCCGTTGCCCGGTTTCTCCCGAGCCAGCTCACCAAGGGTGTAGACCGGCCAGGCCCTGGGATTGCCGATCGGCTCACCGAAGAGCTCGAGGAAGACAGCGGAGAGCAACGTGTCCAGCAGCGTCAGTGCGGCGCGGCGCTGGCTCTGCAGCCTCTGCGAGACGTCGAGCGCCTCGGCAATCCGATGCTGTTCCTCCAGAGGAGGAAGGGGAACGCGTAAGCGGGCGACGTCCTTCGGGTAGAGGTGAAGCCCATGGACCAGCTCACGCAGGGCCCGGCGCGTGTGAGCGCTGTTGATCCAATGGTTCGCGAAGCCGGCGTGAAGCTTCTGCTGGTCGGGCCGCACGATGATCCACTCTCCCGTCGCCAGCGCGCCCCAGGTGGGAGGCTGGGCACGGTACGTCTTGGAGGCCACGAAGTTCGCGCGATGCGCGGCATTCAGGATGAGGGTGTCACCGTTTCGCACCTGCTTTTCCGCCAGCCTCGCCGCCAGCTCGGCATCGACAAATGACTCGAACCTGCCCCGGTACTCGCCGAGTTCATTGACGTCCTTGATCTTGAGAACCGGGTGTCCCGTGGCCCTCTGGTCTGCTCGTGAGGGCGTCTTGCCGTTGAACACCGAGGCGACCTCGCCGAGCAGCGCCGTGGCCCACGCACTCATCTCAACAGCCCCGAGAGCTCCTTGAGGCCCGCTTGAATCTCCGCCTCGAGCTTTTCGAGCTCGGCGAGGACTTCCGCCGGTTGCCGGTGCTGCGCCTCCGGGTGCACGACCGCCTTGTACCGATTGAGGCTGAGATCGTAGCCCTGCGCGACGATGTCGGCCTTGGGCACGCAGAAGCTCTGCTCGGTGCGCGCGCGCTGCCGCTCGCTGCTCTCGCGCAACCGCCAACGGGCCAGCACGTCCGGCAGGTTGTTCCTGGCGTGTTCCTCCGCTCCAAGCGGGCTCTGCGGCACCGGGCCCAGCTTGTCCACGGGCAACAGCGGCGTGCGCTTGTCGTCGAGGCTCCATCCGTCGGCATTCACACCGTAGAACCACACGTGGTCGGTGCCGCCCGAGTCCGTCCGGGTGAAGAACACAATGGCGGTGGCGACAGTGGCGTAGGGTTTGAACACCCTGCTGGGAAGAGAGACCACGGCCTCCAGCTTCTGCTGCTCCACCAGGTTCCTGCGCAGCTCCTTGTGAGCCTTGGAGGAGCCGAACAGCACGCCCTCGGGGACGATGACCGCCGCCCGTCCCCCTGGCTTGAGCAGCCGCAGGCAGAGCGCCAGGAAGAGCAGCTCCGTCTTCCGGGTCTTGACGATCTGCCGCAGGTCCCTGGCCGTGTTCTCGGAGTCGAGGGTGCCCGAGAAGGGCGGGTTGGCCAGAAGGAGGGTGTATTTCTCCGCCTCTCCGGCGTGGTCCTGCGCCAGCGAGTCCCGGTAGCGGACATCCGGATTTTCCACGCCGTGCAGCAGCATGTTCATGCTGCCAATGCGGAGCATCGTGGAATCGAAGTCGAAGCCGTGGAACATCCGCTGGTGGAAGTGCTCCTGGAGTTGCGGGTCGCGGAGGACTTCCGGGTGGCGCTCGCGCAGGTACTCGCCCGCGGCCACGAGGAAGCCGCAGGTGCCGCAGGCGGGATCGCAGATGACATCCCTGGGCGTGGGTGCGGTCATCTCGACCATGAGCCGGATGATGTGGCGCGGCGTGCGGAACTGGCCGTTGTGTCCGGCGGTAGCAATCTTCCCGAGCATGTACTCGTAGAGGTCGCCCTGGGTGTCACGGTCCTCCAGGGGGACCTGGTCAATCAGGTCCACCACCTTGGCCAGCAGGGCCGGGGTGGGAATGGTGAACCGCGCGTCCTTCATGTGGTGGGAGTAGGTGGAGTCATCGCCCCCCAGCGTGCGCAGGGTGGGGAAGACGTGCTCGCTCACCACGGTGAACAGCTCGGCAGGCTCGAGGTGCTTCAAGCGCGACCAGCGCAGTGCCTCGTACCGGTCCAGCATCCGACGCTCGTCCAGGCGGCGCAGGAAGAGCAGGTAGGTGAGCTGCTCGACGACCTCGAGAGGATTGGAGATGCCGCCGGTCCAGAAGGCATCCCAGAGGCGGTCGATGGCGCTGCGCAGTTCGCCGGTGAGCATGGGGACGCCCAAAACACGAAGGCCGGTAGCCTTGAGTTTCCTCAAGAACTACCGGCCTTTACGAGTGAGCGGCGGACGGGATTCGAACCCGCGACCCCGAGCTTGGGAA
>DASVVJ010000003.1:0-4113 GCA_036389955.1 Myxococcaceae bacterium | reverse complement strand
ACCAGCGTGGACAGCGGAAGCGACGAGCGGGACTGATCCGCCACCACGGCCAGGAACGCCACCAGCGGCAGCAGACATGTGGCCACCACTCCGGCCGAGAACAGCCCCAGCGCGGTGGCGGCCAGGAAGGTGCGCGCCGACAGGCGCAGCCTCAAGTAGACGGCGAACACGGCGGTGCCCGGAACGACGACGAGCAGCGACTCGAACACCGCGCGCAGCGAGTCCAGCCGGGGCGCCAGCCGGAAGCCGGCGAGCGAGACGCACCCGGCCAGCGCGGACGCGGCCGCCACCAGGAAGATGCCCAGCAGCGCCGGAGACAAGGTGGCCCACAGCGGCTGCTGCGCCAGGTCCAACGCCGTGCGCGCGGGCCGGTCCAACGAACGCAGCAGAGAGTTCAACGCGTGCGGGCGGTCCACCGCCGCACGGAGAGATGCAGAGCCCATGGGGCCTCCTTCGATGGCGCGTCAGCGCGCCGCATGGGGGACAGAGCAAGCACCGTGCCCCGCGCGGCTCGCTCTGACGCGAGGAGGACCAGGCACCCCAGGCCCGGCTCAGGACCGGTGGCCCGTGACAGAGCTATGTAACGCCTTACCCAGGTATCCCCGGCGTCACCCTCGCGTCCGGAGTTTCTGGCTTGGAGAGGCTCTCGGAGCCAGGGGGCCGTGCATGGGCATTGAAAGATTCGCGCCATGCGCCCGCTGGGTCCCCCGCTTTCCCGGCTGGCGGGGCGCATTGTCTCTGAGTCCTGGCTGGGCAGCACCCGGAGCGTGCACATGTCTTGAGGGTGGCAACCCGAAGACCCAGGCGAGCGCACAAGCGGGGAGACCTGCTGCTGCAGGCTCTCGAGAAGCTCCTTGAGCTTCCGGCGGCGGAGCTTCAACCCACGCTGGACCGTGCCAGTCACCTCATTGGCGAGCTGTTCCAAGCGGACAAGGTGGACGTCTTCCTGCTGGAGGAGCGCACCCAGACGCTGGTGGCCATCGGCGTCAGCGACACGCCCATGGCCCGCAAGCAGAAGAGCCTGGGGCTGGACCGGCTCCAGCTGGCCAACGGAGGCCGGCTCGTCGAGGTCTTCCAGACAGGCAAGCCCTGGCACACCGGACACCAGGAGAGGGACCCCAAGGAGCTGCCCGGCATCAAAGAGGGGCTGGGGGTCCGGTCCGCCATCGCGGCCGCCTTCGAGGTGGGAGGCGTGCGGCGGGGCGTGCTGGAGTGCTCCTCGGCCAAGGCGAACTTCTTCTCCCGGGATGACCTGCGCTTCCTGGAGGCGGTGGCCCGGTGGGTGAGCGCGGTGGTGCACCGGGCCACGCTGGTGGAGCAATTGACGAAGTCCGCCAACGAGCAGGGCCGCCGCGCCGCCGCCGATGAGCTCATCACCGTGTTCGCCCATGACATGAGCAACCACCTGTTCTCGCTGAGGGCGCGCATCGAGCTCATCCACCGGCGGGCGCTGCGAGGCCAGGCCTCGGACTACCTGCGGGACGCCGAGGCAGCGTCCCGGGGAATCAAGGCGCTCTCGCGGCTCACCTCGGATCTGCTGGACGTGGGCCGGCTGGACCAGGGGCTCTTCGTCCTGCGCCGGCAGCCGGTGGACGTGGTGCGGCTGGTGGACGAGATCGCCCAGGCCGCGACGGTGCCTCGCAACGAGGTGCAGCGGCGGGGCCCCGAGGAGCTGGTGATGCTGGCCGATCCGGACCGGCTGCGCCAGGCCGTCTCCAACCTCGTCACCAACGCGCTGAAGCACTCTCCCGCCGACCTGCCGGTGGTGGTGGAAGTCGCGCGGCAGAAGCGCAAGGACGGCTACTGGGCCCTCATCACCGTCACGGACCAGGGGCCTGGCGTGCCGGGGCACCTGATGCCCCGGCTGTTCGACCGCTTCGCGCGCGGCTCCGGCTCCTCGGGGCTGGGGCTGGGCCTGTACCTGACGCGGGAGATCGCCGCCGCGCACGGAGGCACGATCGAGGTCCACTCGGAGCTGAACAAAGGCGCACGGTTCACGCTCGCGCTCCCCCTGGAGGCGGGGGAGCCCAGCCCGTGAGGACTCAGCCGATGTGCAATTCCTCGCGGATGTCGTGCTCGTGGATCTTGTTGAAGAGGGTCTTGTAGCTCACCCCCAGCAGCCGGGCGGCCGCCGTCTTCTGTCCTCCCGCCGCCTTCAGCGCGGCGATGACGGCCGCGCGCTCGGCCTGGGCGACCGCCTCCCGCAGCGTGAGCGGTGTGCCCGAGCCTTGCGCTGGCGGCTCAGAGGCCCGGGGCTCCTCCCGTGGCGCCTCCGGAGCGGCGGGGGCAGGAGCCTGCACGGGGCGCGGCGCCCGGAGCGAGTCCACGTCGAACCGGCCGAGCACGACCGCGCGCTCGACGAAGTTCTCCAGCTCGCGCACGTTGCCGGGCCAGGGGTACTCCGCCATGCGCCGCAGGGTGTCCGTGTCCGGCCGGGGAGCCCGCTGGCCCTTGCGCGCCGCGTGCTTCTCCAGAAAGTGCTCGATGAGGCCCGGAAGGTCTCCGGATCGCTCGCGCAGCGCGGGCAGGTGGATGGGGATGACCGCCAGCCGGTAGAGCAGGTCCGCCCGGAACTGCCCTCCCGCCGCCATCGCGTCGAGGTCCCGGTGCGTGGCGGAGATGACGCGGATGTCCACCCGCACCGTCTCGCGTCCACCAATGCGGGTAATTTCCCGCTCCTGGAGCACGCGCAGCAGCCGCGCCTGGGCCTCCAGCGACATGTCCCCAATCTCGTCCAGGAAGAGCGTGCCGCTCTCCGCCGTCTCGATGAGGCCCTTGCGCCGGGCGTGGGCTCCCGTGAAGGCGCCGCGCTCGAAGCCGAACAGCTCGGACTCCAGCAGCGAGGAGGGCAACGCCGCGCAGTTGACGGAGACGAAGGGCCCGTCCATCCGCGGCGAGGCCCGGTGGATGGCGCGGGCCACCAGCTCCTTGCCCGTGCCGGATTCGCCGCGCACCAGCACGGTGGCGTCCGAGGCGGCCACCCGGGGCAGCAGCGCCGCCACGTCCTTGAGGCCTCCCTCCGCGCCGATCAGCTCCGCGCCCGAGGCCTTCTGCGCCTCGAGCTTAGGCGCCGCCAGCTCCAGCTCCTCCCAGCGCCGGCCCGCCTCCAGCGCCGCCGCCACCGCGGACACCAGCCGCTCGTTGGTGAACGGCTTCACCAGGAAGTCCGCCGCCCCCGCGCGCAGCGCCTGCACCGCCCGCTCCACCGTGCCGAACGCCGTCACCACGATGACCGGGGAGCGCAGCCCCTGCCCGCGCAGCTTGTCCAACAGCACCAGCCCGTCCCCATCCCCCAGCTTCACGTCCAGCAGCAGCAGGTCCGGCGCGCGCCGGGCGAGGTACGCCTCCGCCGCCGCCACCGACTCGAGCGGCACCACCCGCAGCCCCTTCGCGCTCAGCACGTCCATGTACAGCTCGCGCAGGTTGCGCTCGTCCTCGACGATCGCCACCTCGGCTTGCCCCGCCTCGGCCTCTTCCCCCGTCATCGCTTCTCCTCCCGGGCCAGGCCGGCGTCTTCCCGCACCGCGGGCAGCACCACCCGGGCCACCGTGCCCATCCGGTCCTCACGGGGCAGCAGGCTCAGCCGGCCTCCCGCGGCCTCCACCGCCGAGCGGGAGATGGCCAGCCCCAGCCCCGTGCCTCCCGACTTCGTCGTGTAGAACGGCCGGAAGAGCTGATCGCGGTCCACCTCTCCCAGCCCCTTTCCCTCGTCTCGGACCTCGATTGCCACGCTCCCCTCCTCCTTCCGGGCCACCACCTCGATACGGCCTCCCGCGCCGCCGCGCATCGCGTCCCCCGCGTTCTTCAACAGGTTCAGCAGCACTCCGCGCAGCTCGTCCTCGTCTCCCACCACCTTCAAGGTCGGATCCAGCCTCGGGACGATGGGCGGAATGTCCACCTCGCCCTCGGCCACCGCCACCGCGTCCAGCACCACCCGCGACACGTCCAGCGGCCGTCCCTCCAGCCGCCCTTTGGGCGCCCGTCCCAGGCTGAGCAGCTCCGCCACCTTCGCGTCGATGCGGTCGCTCTCCTCGCGGATGATGCGCACCGCCTTCTCGAAGCGCGCCCGCTGCTCCGGAGCCACGTGGCTGGGGTAGTCCGCCAGCAGCTCCG
>DASVVJ010000002.1:0-1610 GCA_036389955.1 Myxococcaceae bacterium | reverse complement strand
CCTCCCGCCCACTCAAGCTTCCCACCCCCACCGAGACGACCACCTCCAGCGGCCTGCAGGTGCTCGCCGCCGAGCGCGGCCCGTTGCCGCTGGTATCCATGCGCCTGGTGCTGCGCGCCGGCAGCTCCGCGGATCCCAAGGACAAGCACGGCCTGGCCGACTTCACCGTCCGCCTGCTGCGCCGGGGCACCGCCAAGATGAACGCGGACGCGATCGACGAGGCCGTCGAGTTCGTGGGCGCCAGCCTGGCCGCGGGCGTGAGCGAAGATCTGATGTCGCTCTACATCACCACGCCCGCCGAGCACTTCCCGGCCATGCTCTCGGTGCTTGGGCAGCTGGTGCGCGAGCCCACCTTCCCCGAGAAGGAGGTGGATCTGGCCCGGGAGCGCTCGCTGGCGCAGTTCGCCAACGATCTGGACGATCCCAGCACCATCGCGGACCGGGCCTTCACCAAGGCGCTGTGGGGAGACCACCCCTACGGGCATGACGTGGGGGGCAGCGCCTCGCACGTGCGCACCTTCACCCGCGACGACGTGGTGCGCTTCCACCGGGAGCGCATCGGCCCCCGGGGCGCGCTGCTCGTCGTGGTGGGCGCGGTGAAGCCCGAGGTGGTGGCCGCCGAGGCCGAGAAGGCCTTCGCCGGCTGGAACCAGCCCGAGCAGAAGGAGCCCCTGGTGGTGCCTTCGCTGGAGAAGGTGGCCCAGGCTGGCCGCGTGGTCCTGGTGGACAAGCCGGACCAGTCTCAGTCCCAGGTGCGCATTGGCGGCCCCGGCTATCGCATCGGCCATCCGGACTACTTCGCCGCCACGGCGATGAACATCGCTCTGGGCGGCGGGTTCACCTCCCGGCTCGTCAACGCGGTGCGCGTGGAGCGAGGCCTGTCCTACAGCGTGGGCAGCTACTTCGACACCATGAGCGCCGCGGGCGTCTTCGCCATCTCCACCTTCACCAAGACGGCCTCCACGCGGGAGATCATCGACGTGTCGCTGGAGCAGGTGACCCGGGTGCGCGACAGCGGCATCACCACCCGTGAGCTGAAGACGGCGCAGACGTACCTGGCGGGCCTCTACCCGCTGCGTACCGAGACGAATGAGTCGGTGGCCTCGATCATCGCGGACATCCGCGTGCACGGGCTGGGGGAGGACTGGGTGGAGCAGTTCCGGGACCGGCTGCGCGCCGTGACGCCCCGGCAGGTGAAGGCCGTGTCGGCCAAGTACCTGTACCCGCAGCCGCCGGCCATCGTGGTGCTCGGCAAGGCCTCCGAGGTGAAGAAGCAGCTCAAGGGGCTGGGCACGATCTCCGTCGTCGCGGTGTCGGAGTACGAGTGACGGAGCTCCGCGTTCTCCACGAGGGCGCGGGAGTGCTCGTGGTGGACAAGCCCGCCGGCGCGCTCGTCATTCCCGGGCGCGGTGAGGGCGGGCCGTCCCTGCGCGAGTTGCTGGAGGAAAAGCTGCGCCGCAAGGTCTTCGTGGTGCACCGGCTGGATCGGGACACCTCGGGGGTGCTGGTGTTCGCGCTGGACGCCGAGCGGCACCGGGCGCTCTCCCAGGCCTTCGAGGCTGGCCAGGTGCGCAAGCGCTACGTGGCCCTGGTGGAGGGCCGCGTGGAGG
>DASVVJ010000001.1:0-2483 GCA_036389955.1 Myxococcaceae bacterium | reverse complement strand
GCGCGGCGCGCCTTCGCCGAGGCGGCCCGGCTGGATCCGAGCCTGGCGATGGCCTGGTGGGGACTGGCCCTCTCGCGGGGGGCCGGGGTGCGCTTTGCCTCCGAGCGGGCCGCGGCCATCCACACGGCGCTCTCGCTGTGTGAGCGCGCCACGGACCGGGAGCAGCGCTACATCGTCGCCGCCAGCCAGCTCGCCGATAAGGGGCCCTCCAATGGCCGCCACGCCTTCGTGCGTGAGATGGAGTACCTCCTCGAGCTCTATCCGGAGGACGCGGAGGCGCGGCTGCTCCTGGCGGGCCTGCTGCTGGACGGGTACGAGACGGATGGCCGGCCCGGCGTGGGCCAGCCCTATGCGCAGGCCCTGCTCCGGGAACTGCTGCGCACGCACCCGCACCATGAGGGCGTCCACCATGCGTGGATCTGCGCCATGGAAGAGAGCGGGCGTCCCTGGGCGGCGAAGGACAGCGTGGTGTGGCTGCTGTCCCGCTCGGACCACCCGAGCCCGTACCTGCTGAGCGCGGGGCGGATGCTGCAGCGGCTGGGGCTCACCGAGCAGGCGCGCATGGCGCTGCAGGGGGCCGTCGAGGCCGATGACGCCTACCTGGCCCGTGAGGCGCTGCCCGCGAACGCGGCGCCGTGCGCGGAGCTGGCGATTCAGCGGCTCGTCACCGTCTGCGCGGAGGCCGGGCAGTACCGCGAGGGACAAAGGTGGGCGCGAAAGCTCCGTCACCGCGTCGAGGAGACGGGGGATGGGCAGGCGGCGGTGCTCGCGGCCTGTACGCTCGCCACCCTTCACCTGCGCTTCGGCTTCTGGAAGGCCGCGGCCGACGTTCATGTGGAGCTGGGAGCGGAGGCCACCGCCGCCGAGCGGGGCCTGCTCGAAGGCCTGCGCCTGTACACCCGCGGGGTGGGGGCGCTGGAGGCGGGCCGGCTCGTGGAGGCGGAGCGCGCGTGTGACGGACTCGAGGCGCTGCACACGGCGTTGTCCGAGGAGCGCCGGGCGGAGTGCCGCATTCTCTGCGCGAGGGACGTGGGCAGGGTGGCGGAGGTGGCGGGCCAGGAGCTGCGCGGGTCACTGGAAGTGCGCCGGGGGGATTCGGCGCGCGCGGAGGCGACGCTGATACGGGCCGTGCGCCTGGAGCGGCGCCTGCGGAGCGCGGGGCCCTGGCCGTACTCGCGCTCGGCGCGTGAGAGCCTGGCCCGGGCCCGGCTGCGCTTCAGCCGGGAGGACAAGGCGCTGGAGCTGGCCCTGGAACTCATCGCGTCGCGGCCGGGTAGCGGCCACGCGCGTTACCTCGTGGCCGAGGCCCGTGTGGCCACGGGGGCGCTCGCCGAGGCGGTGCTGGACTTCAACGCCTTCCTCGAGTGCTGGGGCCAGGCGGATGTTCAGCTACCGGAGCTCAAGCGCGCGCGGGCTTTCGTGGCCGGGCGCGGCCGCTACCTGCGCGTCGTCGGAGCCCAGCAGGACGCCAAGCCCGAGCCGGTGACCTTTCTCTCGCGGGAGAACGCCGTATGTTGAGAGCTGCTCGCCCCGCGGTGACATGGGATGGCCTGGGACAGGTGCTCTCCGCGCTGTGCATCGGGCACTGCGTGGGGTTGCCCCTGGTGCTGGCCCTGCTCCCCGCCGCCGTTGCCGAGATCCTCGAGGGAGAGGCTGTACATCAGGGACTGATTGCCTTCGTGGTCTTCACGGCCTTGCTCGCGTTCCTTCCGGGATATCGCGTGCACCAGCGTGGCTCCGTGGTGGGGTTGGCGGTGGTGGCGCTGACCCTGTTGGTGTCCGCCGCCTTTCTGCTCCCCGAGGAAGGCGGGAGGCTCGTTGAAGCCACCGAGATGGGGCTCACGCTCGGCGGCGGCGTGCTGATGGCCATCGCGCACTGGCGCAACCGGGCCCTGTGCCGAGCCTGCTGCGAGCCGCGGCGCCAGAGTGCTTAACTGCTGTGCGCCGCTGGCCCTGCTTCTCCCATGTCGGTCAGCTCAACCCCTCCGCGCGCTTCTCCGAGCCGTAGCCCTCCATCGCCCTGGGTGAGCCCATGTTCACACGATTGCTTTGTCTGCTCTGTGTCCTGCCCGCCACGTCCGCCAGCGCCCATGAGCACTGGCTCGAGACGGAGAGCTCGGGCAAGCAGCTCAAGGTCTACCTCCGGGTAGGCGACTACTTCGAGGCCTCCGAGCCGGTGCTGGTGCGCCGCCGCGACCGCTACACGCGCTTCGAGGTGGTGAGCCCGGCCAGTGCGCTCGACGCGCGGCCGCGGTTACTCGAGGACGCCTCACCCCTGCTGGCCGTGGAGGCTCCCAAGGCGTGTGCGGTCGTGGTGGAGGCCGCGCCCATCGACATCGAGCTCGAGGCCCGGAAGTTCGAGGCCTACCTGTTCGAGGAGCGGCTCTACGGCGCGCTCCAGGCTCGCGTCGAGGCAGGCGCCGAGGAGTCGCCCGGCCGCGAGCGGTACTCCCGCTCGTTGAAGAGACTCCTGCCCGATGCAC